>CACYKE010000014.1 GCA_902774925.1 uncultured Prevotellaceae bacterium
GGGTGGTTGGAGATGCTTCGCAGTGAGTATAATAGGCGGTATGGAGGACTCTCCCCCGACCCCTCCCTGTCGAGGGAGGGGAGTAGAGACCAAGAGGAGTCAATTATTATTAATTCTGGATACCGATCTGAGGCGGTGAACAAGGCTGTGGGTGGTGTGGCAGGGTCGAACCACCTGACGGGTTGTGCGGTGGATATCCACGTGTTGGGTAAGGAGCAGGCGATACGCTATGCGTGTATCTTGCTAGACATAGCGGACGAGTCGCAGGAGGACTTCGACGAGCTCTTGATAGAACAAAGCGCTAAGAGCCTCTGGATTCACTTCGCTGTCCGTCCCTTCGCCAACAGGCGACGTATAAGGCTGATGAAAGGGTAGTTGTATTCACAAAAAAAAGAGACCTTTGCGGGTCTCTTTTTGATTTGTAGGGACGGCCGGGCTCGAACCGGCGACCTCTTCAATGTGACTGAAGCGCTCTAAACCAACTGGGCTACGCCCCTTCGTTACAAAATCGGATGCAAAATTACTAAAATTGTTTCATTCCTGCAAACTTTTCCCCATCTTTTTACCTTTTAGGCAAGAAAAAAGGTCCCAACGAACAAACGTGGAACCCTTTTGTCTTTGTAAACAGGCGATGCTTACTCGGCCTTTGCCTTGTCGTCAGCGGGAGCCTCAGCTGCAGGAGCTTCAGCAGCAGGAGCCTCAGCGGCGGGAGCGGCAGCGTCCTTAGCAGGAGCAGCAGCATCTTCCTTCTGCTGGCTGGCACCGAATCCAGGCAGATTGTTAGGATTGGTGACGGGGTTCTCGATACCCTCCATCACTGAGCTGTCAGCGGTAGCGGTGGGAGCAACCCATGCGCAAACGACGCTGATGATGACCATAGCGGCAGCCAGTGCCCATGTGGCCTTCTCAATGAAATCGGTGGTCTTGCGAACACCGGCAACTTGGTTGTAGCCAGCGAAACTTGACGACAGACCACCACCCTTAGACTCTTGAATCAGCACGATACCGATCATCAGTATGGCTGCAATCACGATAAGAATTACAAATAATGTGTACATAATGTTTTGATTTTAAATTATTTAATTTTTGAATTATTCTTGCTGTTTATTATTAATTTCTCGAGGAAACGTATCTGGTCGGTGAAGTAGGCGTTCTTTTTCGGATAGCGTTCCGCCAGTCGGCCTATGATGTCGAGTGCCTTCTGATAGCGTCCCTGTTTGATATAGATACGCGCCAAGGTCTCGGTGAAGTATTCCTCTTCCACATCCTCCGTATTCTCTGAAGTCTGTGCCTCTTCTGGTTCCTGAGGCAGATCGTTGAGAAGGATGCGTCCCTGTTCCTGCTCGAGGAAGGTGTCGATGAGGTCTTGTCCCTTCATTTGTGGAGAATTGTCTTCCTTCGCCATAGCACCCTCGGTGGCCAACAGGTAGCTGACGTAGTCCACTGATGCGTCGGCTGGGGTAGGCTTGCGGTCCTGCTTCTCTTCGGTGCTATCTTCCTGTGGCAGTGCATCGAGGAAAGTGTCGATGAGGTCGATGGTGCGCGAGGACGAACTGTCTGTCGTCGGCTTCTGGCTGTTGTCTGTCAGCTGTTGACGTATCTGATAGTGTGCAGCCTCTATCATCTGGAAGATGACCTTACGGTCTGTGACATAGATAGCAGCACGGCGGAGCTCCTCGTCGAACGAGGGGTCGTGCAGCAGATAAAGATTCTGCAACATGAGGAGGCGTGCCGTTTGGAAATACGGATGCAGCGCCAGCATGGAGCGCAGCTCGTAGAGCGTGTCGCGATCCATCAGCTCGGGGTGGTCAATGAGTTCCGTTATTTCCATATCTTATATCTTATTTTATATCTTACCTCTTACTTCTTGCCTCTTACCTCTATATTACCAGTTCGCCACAGTGGCATTAAATATCTCTTCGCAGATACTCTTACACATCTGTGAGACCAGCTCTTCCTGTACGGAGTTCAGCGAACGTGTGGTCTCGTAACTCTGGCTGGCCGAGAATGTACGCTCAAAGTCCTCGTTGTGATTGGCGTTGTTGGTGAAACGTACGTTGACAGTCATTGTCAGTTCCGTCTGAGCCGAGTAGCCTTCTGAGCTGACCGACTTGTTGCGTTGCGTGTATTGCGTAATCTCGCCCTCAATCTTCAAGTCTCCGTTACGTTTGACTTGCGTGAGCCGAGTGTGGTTGGCAAACTGATCCTTCAACTCGTTGTTGAACATGGGACCCATGGGACCCCATACATAACTGGCGCGGATGGGGAAATCGGCAATCTGGATGGTCTTCGTCTTGGTGTAGTCGATGCTGGCGCCGTTGAACTTATAGCTCACGGAACAGGCACTGACTGCCAACAGCCAACAGCTAAAGGCCAATAGCTTATATGTCGTTTTACTTGTCCAATCCATATTGTTTCAATCTCCTATATAGCGTCCTGTCACTGATGCCCAGTTCCTGCGCAGCTTTCTTACGATTGCCGCCATTACGGTTGAGGGCTTTCTCGAGTGCCTGCCTGCTCCAGTCGTTGACATTCAGGTTCTCCACCTCAGGCGACGGTTCTACATACTCTTCTGCCTCAGCCACTTCGGCCACGGGATGTGTAATAGGCTGAATGGGCTGGATGGGTGCGAGTTGTGTTCTCGGCAACTGTGACGGAGCCTGCACAGGCGTTGTACCCTGCACGTCTTCAATCTGTTTCTTCAGCGATGTCATCTCGCGTCGCATGTCGTTGACGTTTGAGCGCAGTTCGAAGAGAATCTTATAGAGAATCTCACGTTCGTTTTCAAACGAATGGTCACCCTCTCTGTGGATGGTGGCCAGTTGGGTGGTCTCCAGGTCCTGCGGAATAAACTGCATGAGGATGTCGGGCGTAATGGTGCGTTCTGCACTGAGAATCGACAGTTGTTCGGTGATGCTTTTCAGCTGACGGATGTTGCCCGGCCACTTATAGCGCATCAGCATCTGCTTGGCCTCGTCGGTCAGGACAATCTTGTCCATGCGGTATTTCTCTGCCATCTGAAGGGCAAAGAGGCGGAACAGCAGTACGATATCCTCACCACGGTCGCGCAAGGCAGGAATTTGTATCTGCACTTGGTTCAGACGGTAGTAGAGGTCCTCACGGAAACGGCCTTCGCTGATGGCTTTCTGGATGTTGACATTCGTGGCAGCCACGATGCGCACATCGGTCTTACGAATCTCTGTACCACCAACAGGGATGTATTCGCCATTCTCCAACACGCGCAACAGGCGGGCCTGTGTAGCCATCGGCAGTTCGCCCACCTCGTCGAGGAACAGCGTGCCCTTGTTGGCTACGCCGAAGTATCCTTGCGAGTCGTTGACGGCACCAGTGAACGAGCCCTTTACATGTCCGAAGAGTTCAGAATCAATCGTACCTTCAGGGATGGCTCCGCAGTTGATGGCGAAATATTTTTCGCGTCGGCGAGGCGAATTGTCGTGAATGATGCGTGGCAGAATGTCCTTACCCACACCGCTCTCACCGATGATCAGCACACTAAGGTCAATGGGCGCCACCTTGAGGGCGACGTCCAGCGCGTTGTTCAGTGCCTCGCAGTTGCCTACGATGCTGTAACGCTGCTTAATGTTCTGAAGTTCGGAAGTCTTCATTCAACCGTTTTTTACGCAATTGGCTGCAAAGGTACAAAGAAAATCTGACATAATGGCATACTTTGGCAGAAATTTAACTTTCCGCTGCCGTTTCATGTTCTGTTTCTTTCTTTTCGTCGCCACCATCGGCAGGTTTGTCCTTGCGGAACTGGTCTTTAGGACGAACGGCAAAGCGAGCCTTCTCGCCATCTTCACGCTTCTCGTGGAACAGCTTGGGAAGCGGATTCTTCAGCGGCTCGTCATAGTTTCTGCGATTGCGGAATACGTCGATGGCGGTGTAGATGGCCTGACGCATGGATTGTTCGTCGGCCTTGCCTTGTCCGGCTATGTCGTAGGCGGTACCATGATCGGGCGATGTACGTACGATAGGCAGTCCGGCAGTATAGTTAACGCCATTTTCCAGCGCGATAGTCTTGAACGGAGCCAGTCCCTGGTCGTGATACATGGCCAGCACACCATCGAAACGGTCGTAGTTGCCTGAGCCGAAGAAACCATCAGCAGGGTAGGGGCCAAATGCCTGAATGCCCTTCTTTGCCAGTTCCTCGATGGCTGGTGCGATGATGTCTTTCTCCTCAGAACCCAAGAGTCCGTCGTCGCCGGCATGGGGATTCAGTGCCAGCACGGCAATGCGTGGACATGAGATGCGGAAGTCGCGTTTCAGGGTCGTATGGAAAATGGTCGCTTTCTCCATGATACTTTCTTTGGTGATGGCGCGAGCCACATCCTTAATAGCCAAATGTGTCGTGACGAGGGCCACACGCAGTGTCTCGTTCATCAGTATCATCAAGGCTTTCTGTCCGTCGCCCACGCTGGTCTCGATATACTCCGTGTGGCCAGGGAAGTGGAATCCCGGACTTTGGATGGTCGCTTTGTTGATGGGGGCGGTCACCAGCACGTCGTATAGGCCTTTGCGGAAGTCGGTCATGGCGCGGTCCAATGCCTTGAAGGCTGCTTCGCCAGCCTCTGCAGAGGGAGTGCCCAACTCTATCTTTATTTCTTTGTCGAAGCAATTCAGCATGTTTACGCGTCCGTCGCGAGCGTCCTCTGCGGAATTGATGATGGTGTAGTTCGTTTCCAGATTGAGTGCCTTCTTGTGGTAGGCAGCAATTTTTGGCGAGCCATAGACGATCGGTGTGCAAAGTTCGAGTATGGTTGGGTCAGCAAAGACCTTCAGAATCACCTCGTAACCGACACCGTTGGTATCTCCTTGCGTGATAGCCACGCGAATTTTTCTTTCTTGTTCCATAATTATGTCGTTATTTCGTTATTCTTTTTGCTGTGGACAATAGTCCGCAGGCCGCGAAGATGTCCTGTCCGCGAGAGGCCCTGATAGTGGTGGTGATGCCGTGAGCAGTCAGGTAGTCGCGCAATGCCTCCATACGTTTCTCGTCCGATGCTGGCAGGTTGACATTGGGAATCTCGTGGAAACGAATCAGATTCACACGACATTCCAGTCCCTCCAGCAGTTTCGCGATTTCGCGTCCATAGAGCGGCGTATCGTTCAGTCCGCCAAAGCAGATGTATTCGAACGAGCATCGGCGCTGGTGTGTGAAATCGTATTGCTTCAGTAGGGCGATGGTGTCGGCCAAGGGCATGGCTTTCTCGGCAGGCATCAGTTGCAGACGCTGTTCGTGCAGGGGTGAATGCATGGAGATGGCCACGTGGCATTCGCTTTCGTCGAGGAACCGCTTCAGCTTATTTTTCACACCCACGCTGCTCACCGTAATCCGTTTGGGGCTCCACTGCCAACCCCATTCTGCCGTCATGATGTCACACGTCTGTAATACGGCATCGAGATTGTCCATGGGTTCGCCTTGTCCCATAAACACGATATTTGTCAGGCGATCCACCTCAGGCAGTGCATAGATTTGGTTGAGGATGTCCGCTGTTGTCAGATCACCTTGCCATCCTTGCTTGCCCGTCTGACAGAACAGACAGTTCATCTTGCATCCCACCTGACACGATACACACAGCGTTGCACGGTCCTTGTCAGGGATGAACACCGTCTCGACAAACAGTTGGCTATTGGCTTTTGGCTGTTGGCTATTAGCTGTTAGCTGTTGGCTGTTCTCTCGAAGAGAGTGTGGCGTTGCGAGGGCTGTTAGCACAGGGAAGAGATACTTGATAGTCCCGTCTTTCGAACGTTGGCAATCGATGGGAGCCATAGCACCAACCTCGTATTCCTCGTTCAGCCGTTCACGGTTCTGCTTCGAGATATTCGTCATTTCATCGATGCTCTTCACGTGCTTCACGTAAAGCCACTGTGCTATCTGCCTCGCTGTAAAAGCAGGCATACCTAAACTGCCGACGATAGCTTTCAACTCTGTCGGTGTCAGCCCCAAAAGTCGTTTCTTTTGTGGTATCATGGGTGCAAAGGTACGAATAAGTGAGCGAAAAACCAAATTTATTTGGGTTTTTCCGAACGGAAGTGCCTTCACCAAGGGAGAAAGGTACGAATAAGTGAGCGAAAAACCAAATTTATTTGGTGTTTCGTAGAAAAAATAGTATCTTTGCACCTAAAATTAGCAAAAGATAAAGTAATGATACAGAAAACAGATTGCTTTTTAGCCTGTCACGACGGGCAACAGACTGCTTCTTTGGTCTGTCAGTTGCAGCAAAATGCGTCGGTGAAAGGTGTTTTCTTCCTCCAGGATACTCCCATGTTGAGCAGTGCCATGCTGATGCATATTGCCGAGAAGGCTACTGCCGACTATGTGTTACTCCAGCTCAAACCCGTTGCCATCACGCTTGGTGCAGGAGCTTTGGAGCGTATGATGGCTGCAGCTGCCGATACGGGTGCCCTTATGGTGTATGCAGACAGGTATGAGGTGAAAAATGGTGTCGTGGAGCGTCATCCCGTGATTGACTATCAGGAAGGTTCGTTGCGCGATGATTTTGATTTCGGCTCGCTGGTGCTTATCCGTACGTCGCTCATCCATAAGTATGCTACCACCGATCGTGATGCCGACTATCGCTATGCCGGTTTCTACGATTTCCGTCTGTTCCTCAGTCGCGAGGGCAGCCTCTTTCATCTGAATGAGTATCTCTATACCGAAGAGGAACTCGACCTTCGCGCTTCTGGTGAGAAACAGTTTGATTACGTAAATCCAGCCAATCGCGAGGTACAAATCGAGATGGAACAAGCCTGTACGGCCCATCTGCGTGAGGTGGGCGCACTGGTGGATACCACTCAGTATCAGGAGATTGACTTCAACGAGCAGGAGTTCGATGTCGAGGCTTCCGTTGTCATCCCCGTCTTCAATCGTGCCAAAACCATCAAGGATGCTGTCGAGAGCGCCCTGTCGCAGAAGGCTTCGTTCAAATATAATGTCATCGTGGTGGATAACCACTCTACGGATGGTACCTCTGACATCTTGTCCAGCATGTTGTCATGCTATGACAACAAGCTCCATGTCATCACTCCTGATCGCACAGACCTTGGTATTGGCGGATGCTGGAACGAAGCCGTCTATAGCGAGCACTGTGGACGCTTTGCCGTTCAACTTGATTCCGACGACCTCTATTCCTCGCCCAAGACATTGCAGACCGTTGTCGATGCCTTCTACAAACAGAAGGCTGCGATGGTTATCGGCTCTTACCGTATGTGCGATTTTGAATTGAATACCCTGCCTCCAGGACTCATCGCACATAAGGAATGGACTGGTGAGAACGGTCCTAATAATGCGCTGCGAATCAATGGTTTAGGTGCTCCTCGTGCATTCTTTACTCCAATTTTGAGAAGCGTCGGTTTTCCCAACACGTCGTATGGCGAGGACTATGCTTTGGGCTTGCAATTCTCGCGCCACTACCGCATCGGACGCATCTTTACGGAGCTCTATCTCTGTCGCCGTTGGGGAGGCAATTCCGATGCTGCCTTGTCCGTCGAAAAGATCAATGCCAACAATCTTTATAAAGACCGTCTGCGTACCATCGAACTGAAGGCTCGTCAGCGTGTACAGCAAGGGAAGGACGATTCCCTGACGCTTTCGCCCATTGTCCGCTTCTTCCATCGTCAGTTGCAGACATGGCCTGAGGTACAACAGCGCTATCGCGACCTGCAACAGGTGGAGACGCGCGAACTCATGACTGATACGATTACCCTACAAGTGCAGTGGAATCCTGCCCGTATAGGTTCTACGGGGGCAAAAATCGACCCCAAATCCATCGCCGAGCGTCCTTGTTTCCTGTGTGCCAAGAATCGCCCTCAGGAGCAGATGCATCGTGTGGTTGACGGCAAATACGAACTGCTAGTCAATCCGTTCCCCATTCTGCCTGTCCATTTTACGGTGCCCACGCTGAAACACCAGCCCCAGCGCATCCTGCCTATGTTTGGCGAGATGCTCAACGTGGCAGAAAAGGAACCTGCTGTTACCATATTATATAATGGTCCGCATTGTGGCGCGTCGGCTCCAGATCATGCTCATCTGCAGTCTGTGAGTACGGGTCATCTACCCTTACAGAAGGCCTGGCAACGGTTGAGCCGTAACCTTGTCGAAGTGTTAAAAGACGGTGACGATGATGGTATTTTCCAAGTGGTTGACTATCCTGCTGCAGCCTTCGTGATTGTCAGTCATAGCCAAAGCGTTGGCGAGCGTTTGTTCCGTCGTCTCTACAATGCTCTACCACCTGTCGACGACGATACAGAGCCCATGATGAATGTCATCGTATGGCGTTCTGACGATGTGCTGCTCAGTGTGGCGTTGCCTCGTCGCAAGCATCGTCCTGCGTGTTATACCGCCGAGGGTGACAACCAATACATCATCAGTCCTGGAGCAGTCGATATGGGTGGACTCATCATCACTCCTCGTGAACAGGATTTCCGTCGCGTGACTCCCGAACTGATCCTCGATATCTATCGTGAACTGTCGCTGACCCCAGAACAGATGCAGCAGGTCATCGAACGTGTAAAGAGTGAAGCCTTTAACGTTCAACGTTCATTGTTCAACGTTCAACGTCTCAAGGCCCAGCCGAATGTCAGTGTTGGCATTGTCAGCGGTCAGAAGATTGAGTTCTCGCTCAACGCACCCTATACCGCCAAGGGCGAGACCCTTGAAGGACGGCAAGTGGTGGAGTTTTCCGAGGGTGGTATTCTCTGGCGTGGCAATCAGTATCGTGAACTCACCTTCACGCCCTCCAGTAGTGACGCTTCGTTCTCGCTGTTCGATGTTACCATTGGCGTCAATTTCCATTGGGAACGCAAGGAGACGCAGACCTTTCTGGGTACCCTGCGACTGGTGGTAGAATCCGACCAGATTACGGCCATCAACGAATTGCCCGTCGAGAAGTATCTCGCCTCCGTCATATCCAGTGAGATGAAGGCTACCGCGGGTCTTGAACTGTTAAAGGCCCATGCCGTCATCAGCCGTTCGTGGCTTCTGGCACAGATGCGTCGTCGTGAACAGGCCAGTGAACATAAGGACGGTTTCTTCTCGTTCATCAAGAAGGACGACGAACTTATCCGCTGGTACGACCGCGAGGACCATACCATTTTCGATGTCTGTGCCGATGACCATTGCCAGCGCTATCAGGGTATTACCAAACAGACCAGCAAAAATGTGGAGCAGGCATTGAAAGCTACGCGTGGACAGATTCTCTGCTATGGCGACGACATCTGCGACGCGCGCTTTTCGAAATGCTGTGGAGGCTTCACTGAGGAGTTCCAGTATTGCTGGGAGGACACCCCCAAACCCTATCTCGTCAGTGTTGCCGACCCCTATTGCAACACCAACGACAAGGCCATTCTCTCGCAGGTGCTCAATGACTACGACCAGGAAACCAACGATTTCTATCGCTGGACGGTAGAATACACAGTGGATGAGATTTCCGATCTCATCAACGAAAAACTCAAGGACGATTTCGGCCGTATCACTGACCTCATCCCGCTGGAGCGTGGCAAGAGCGGTCGCATCTGGAAACTGAAGATTGTAGGTACGAAGAAAACCTTTACCATCGGTAAGGAACTCGAAATCCGCCGTGCCCTTAGTGAGACCCACCTCTACAGCTCCGCCTTCGATGTCGAAAAGATATTTGCCAACAGCCAAGAGCTAACGGCTAACAGCCAACAGCCAATAGCCTTCCGTCTTCATGGCAAGGGCTGGGGCCACGGTGTAGGTCTCTGCCAGATTGGCGCTGCCGTCATGGGCCAGCAAGGTTTCAAGTACGACGAAATCCTTCTCCACTATTATCGCAACGCAGAAATTAAACGTATTTACTAATGTCGTCATAATGGTATCACGTTATAACGTAATAAGAAAAAGAGAAAATGAATAAAAGAAATCCCTGGGCTTGGGTGCCCACACTTTATTTCGCAGAAGGCGTACCCTACGTCGCTGTGATGACCATCTCGCTCATCATGTACAAACGCTTGGGCCTCAGCAATACCGACATCACGCTCTATACCTCGTGGCTCTATCTGCCGTGGGTCATCAAACCCCTGTGGAGTCCCTTTGTCGATATGCTCCGCACCAAACGCTGGTGGATTATCACCATGCAACTGCTCATCGGTGCAGCTCTCGCTGGTGTGGCTTTCACCATTCCTGGCCCTTGGTGGTTGCAGGGGTCGCTATGTTTCTTCTGGTTGATGGCGTTCTCCAGTGCCACCCACGACATCGCCGCAGACGGTTTCTATATGCTAGGCCTCGACCAGCACGAACAAGCGTATTTCGTAGGTATCCGCTCTACGTTCTATCGCATTGCTACGATTTTCTCCTCAGGATTGCTTGTCGGCTTGGCAGGTGCTTTACAGGTCATCACGCGCAACATCCGCTATTCGTGGAGTCTTGTTTTCTACCTCATGGCAGGACTCTTCATTGCCCTGTGGCTCTACCACAGCTGGGCACTGCCACGTCCCTCTGAGGATGGAGAAAAGATGCAGAAAACGGTGAGCGGCATCCTCAACGAATTCCGTCAGACACTGGTCACTTTCTTCCAGAAACCACAGGTATGGGCGGGCATCTGTTTCATGCTGTTCTATCGTATGCCAGAAGGGCTGTTGGCAAAGGTCAGCGCTCTCTTCCTCGTCGATGCAGGCCATAATGGTGGTCTCGGACTCTCAGATGGCGAATACGGTCTCGTTCAAGGTACTGTTGGTGTCATCGGACTGACGTTGGGTGGCATCCTCGGTGGTATTGCCGCCAGCCGCGACGGACTTAAACGCTGGTTGTGGCCTATGGTGTTGGCAATCACGCTGCCAGACCTTGTCTACGTCTATCTCTCCTATGTTTTGCCCCACGATCTGCTTGTCATCAATGTCTGTGTCTTCATCGAGCAGTTCGGCTATGGTTTTGGATTCTCGGCCTATATGCTCTACCTTATTTATTATAGTCAGGGCGAGCACAAGACTTCCCACTATGCTCTCTGCACGGCCTTCATGGCACTGTCGATGATGATTCCTGGTCTCTTTGCCGGAGCTTTACAGGAGTCCGTGGGTTATCGGGCCTTCTTCCTTATCGTCGTTGCAGCCTGCACGCTGACCTATGTCGTCACGTGGTTCCTCGATATCGATCCCGAGTTTGGCAAGAAGGCAGAGGAGGATTCCTCGCAAGAATAGGAATTTCCCTACACCGAAATAGGAAAATCAACTTGCGTCACATGCAAATAATGTCTACCTTTGCAGTGTGAAAATTAATAAAAGTTGAACCCTTTAATAGCATACGATTATGAAGAAGTTATTTACCTACCTGACAATGGCCCTCGTGACAGTAACGATGTTTACCAGCTGCGACAAACTCTGGCGCGACAGCGAGGACCGCGAAGAAGCCTACACCCTCGAAGGCACCTGGACGGGATATATCGACACCTACATCTACGACCGTTACGGACTCTCGGGCGACAGCTATCGCACCACCATGTATTTCGAACGTGAAAACAGCTACGGAGGCTGGGGCTACGAAGTCGACTATGACATGTATAGCCGCTATTCCGACTACTACTACTGCGAGTTCGAGTGGGAGGTTTACGGTGGCGAAATCCGTATCCGCTATGCCGACAGCTGGAACGATGTATATATCTATGATTATGGACTCAACGACTATAGCTTCTGGGGCTATATGGACGACGGCACCTCGCGCGACATCCACTTCAGCCTAAACTACGACAGCCGTTTCGACTGGGGCTACTGGACACGCTCCTTCACCCGCAGCGCCGATCACAAAAACGTTAAGGCCAGCGGCAAGTTCGCCGAAGCTATCAAAAACAAAGAATAAGTTTCCGATATAATATAATAGCAATAGAGGCCTCCCCGCGGGGAAGCCTCTTTTCTTTGCCTGTTATATTCCAAGACCACCGTCGAAGGCAGTCTCGACAGCTTTGGACTGTTGGATGCGAGAGTAGGGGGGCACGTTGTTGGTAACCCAGATGTTGCCTCCGATGACAGAGTGGTGGCCGATGGTGATACGGCCGAGGATGGAGGCGTTGGAATATACCGTGACATAATCCTCGATGATGGGGTGACGCGGCACGTTGAGAATATTGCCGTTCTCATCGTACTTGAAACTTTTTGCACCAAGGGTAACGCCCTGATAGAGTGTGACGTGATTGCCAATGATACACGTCTCTCCAATGACGACGCCAGTGCCATGGTCGATGGCGAAATATTCGCCAATCTGTGCACCCGGATGGATGTCGATGCCCGTCTTGGAATGGGCCTGCTCAGTGATGATACGTGGAATAACGGGCACTTTCAGTTCATGCAGCTTGTGGGCAATGCGGTAGTGTGTCATCGTGTTGACGACGGGATAGCAGAAGATGACCTCACCATAGTTGGGTGCGGCAGGGTCGTTGTCGAACATAGACTGAACGTCGGTATAGAGCAGGCGTTTGATTTCAGGCAGTGCGTCAATGAACTCCAGTGTCAGCCGTTCAGCTTCTTCGTAAATCTGCTGCTTGGTCTTGATGGCCTCGCAATCTTCGCAAA
Organism: uncultured Prevotellaceae bacterium; assembly: GCA_902774925.1. Lineage (GTDB taxonomy): Bacteria > Bacteroidota > Bacteroidia > Bacteroidales > Bacteroidaceae > Prevotella. Next base: position 12,541 of record CACYKE010000014.1, read on the forward strand.
ACTGGAGTCCGTGTGCTATCTCCTTGCGGAGCAAACGGGAGAGTTCCTGCATGTGTACACCGATGTAGTACGAGCGTATGTTCTCGTCGGATTGGCGTTTGTTGAAATAGTCTGGGAAGATGATATTCTTCACGAGACTGACTATCTGCCTGACTTGTTCGACGGAGGGTAGAGGCGCATCGATAGCGGGCATCATGCTCACCTCCTCCTTGGTCATCTTGGACAGCAGACTGACATTCTTTAATAGTATGTCGTTATTCATTTTTATTTGTTATTTATTGTTTAGGCCACAGGCCGCTTATGCCAGCGTGTGATTGTCAAAATACTCCTGGACGTCTTCCTTGTAGGAATCGGAGATGGGGATGTGCTCTTCGCCGAAGACAATGCGGAAACGGTCTATCTGCTGGGCTTTCGTCATGTGGACAATGTAGCTGCGATGGGTGCGCTGGAACTCAGGACGCGGAAGATAGTCCTCGAGTTTCTTCATGTTCATCAGACTCATGATTTTCGTACCATCCTCCAGATAGAAGCGGACATAGTCCTTGAGACCTTCGATGTAGAGAATGTCGTCGAGTGAGATGCGAATGAGTTTGTAGTCGCTCTTGACAAACATGAAACGGTCTTGGGCGGTGGCCATCTGGCGTTGGGTGACGCTAAACCAGTCGAGGGCTTTGTTGGCGGCCTTCAGGAAGTCGTCGTACGAGATGGGTTTCATGAGATAGTCGAGTGCTGACACCTTATAGCCTTCGATGGCATACTGCTGGAAGGCGGTGGTAAAGATAATTCTCGTCCCAGGAGGCAGGATCTTTGCAAACTCGATGCCGCTGAGTTCGGGCATCTGGATGTCGAGGAACAGCAGCTGTGCAGGATGGTCGCGCAGCTCCTTCATGGCCTCGAGAGCCGAGCCATAAGTGCCTATGAGGTTGAGGAACGGTGTTTTCTCTGTGTAGCTCTTGAGCAGTCCTGCTGCCAAGGGCTCGTCGTCGATAATGGCGCAATTAATCGTCATAATGTTTTCGTATAAAAGGTTAAATTCTTAATTTACTGTTTGATTCTTTCCAATCGGTGATTTGTATGTGCGCACGATACTCCTTGCCGTCGGCAGAAGGCCCCTTCTCCCACGTATGGTGTTTGAAATAGGCCAGTTCCAGACGGCGTTGTACCTGCTGGAGTCCGATGCCGTGACCGCTGTGGTCGTCAGCAGCCTTGGGATGGTTGGAGTTGACGATGTCGCACGTAATCTGATGTTCGTCGGCATCAATATTGATATGGATGAACGACGGTTCGGTGGGGCTGACCCCATGCTTGAAGGCATTCTCAACGAGCGAGATGAAAATCATGGGGGCAATATCAATCTGCGAGGTACGGATGGTGTGCTGGAACTTGATGTCGACGTTCTGTGGCAGTCGGATGCGCATGAGGTTGACATAGTTCTGCAGGAATTCCACCTCGTCCTTCAGCGGCACGGTGGGTTGCTGATAGTCGTACAGGATATGGCGCAGCATCTTTGACAGTTCCTGGATGGCCTCCTGTGCCTTGGGTGTGTCAAAGGCCGTCAGCGCGTAGATGTTGTTCAGCGTGTTGAGGAGGAAGTGGGGGTTAATCTGGTTGCGCAGATTGCTCAGCTCGGCCGTAGCCCTTGCCGTCTCAGCGTCTTTGCGCGCCTGGTCGGCCCACATCCATTGCTGTGCGAGCTTGATGCAGGTGGCCGCGGTGGCGAAGATGATGAAGTTGATGCTGTCGCGGATGATGAACAGGATGGCGTCGAGTACGTCCGGTTCACGCCGTGCAGTGTGGAACAGGTTGTTGGTGAAGTCCATCCAGTATTGCTGGAAGGCAACAAACACAATAATCATCACCAGGTTGATGAGCAGGAAGTAACGGTGCTTTCCTTCTACGAAGTAACGTGGCGTGAGCCACATGTAATTGGCGTAGAACACCACCATGAGCAACAGCGACGGCATGCAGTTCATGACGTACTGCAACATGGGTATGCCCGTACCCCTCATATACTGCATGGGTGATAGGAACATGTAGGCCCAGAACACCACATGCAAGAATATTTTCATCCGTCGGTCTAATATCGCTTTTCCCATCTTGTTATTCGTGTCTGATAGCTTCGATAGGATCCATATTTGCTGCCTTCTGGGCAGGGATGTAACCAAAGAGCACGCCTATGAATACACAGACGAGGAACGAGACGTAGATGGACCACGCAGGGACGCTCGACGGCATGCCGACGATGGCAAGCCCGGCGCTGGCCGAACAGCCTACGAGAATGCCGATGAGTCCGCCCGTGACGGAGATGAGCACCGACTCGATGAGGAACTGCAGCGAGATGACGGGCCCTGTGGCTCCTACGGCCATACGAAGGCCAATCTCCTTGGTGCGCTCCGTTACTGACACCAACATGATATTCATGATACCGATACCAGCCACGAGCAGTGAAAATGCCGCTGCCACGACGAGAATCAGCGTGACGGTATCCATCGTCGACGACATCGTCTCCATCATCTCAGCCTGTGAGCGGATGGTGAAGTCGTCAGCAGCCTCGCCCTTCAGCTTGTGGTTGTCGCGAAGCATCTGAGTCAGTTCCTCGATGGCTGCATCGGAAAGTTCCTCGGTAAGTGCCGAACAGACGATGCTCGAGAAATAGGTCTGTGCGACAATACGTTTCATCACGGTGGTGTAGGGGGCAATGATAACGTTGTCCTGGTCCATACCCCACGAGTTGTAACCCTTCGATTTCAGCACACCGATGACGCGCATGGGGATGCTCTTGAAACGGATGGTCTTGCCAATGGGGTCGTGACCGTTGAACAGCTCCTTGACGATGGTGGCACCAACGACGCACACCTTGGCGGCCTTGCGGATGTCTTCCTCGGTGAAGCAGTCGCCCTGTTCGACAGGCCATTGCTTGATGTCGAGGTAATCGATGGATTCACCGTACATCGAGGCGTTGGTATTGTTGTTGCCGTAGATGGCCTGACCGGAGGCAGTAACCTCAGGAGACACCTTGGTCACAAATTTCTTCTCGCGCATGATGCGTTCGTAGTCGGCCATCTTCAATGTCTGCATGGCTGACGGGTCCTGACGCACGCCACCACGCATGTCGGCTCCCGGACGGATGGTCAACAAGTTGGTACCCATCGTCGACAGTTCCTGACGGATACTCTCCTTTGAGCCCTGTCCGATGGACATCATGATGATGACCGCTGCCACACCGATGATGATACCCAGCATCGAGAGGAACGACCGCATCTTGTTGTTAGCCACGGCCTTCAGGCTGACTTTAAATAGGTTTGATATATTCATAATTCACTTCGTATGGCTTTAATCATCCTGTGGAATGGGCAGGGCGGCGAGAGCCTCGGCTGCCGACTTGATATTCGTATTGATGGTGTCCTCACGAATCTTGCCGTCGCGCAGATTGATGTTACGCGAGGAAAACTCGGCAATCTCAGGATTGTGGGTCACGAAAATGATGGTGTGGCCCTTACGGTATAGCTCCTGAAACAGTACCAGCATCTCGAACGATGTACGCGTGTCGAGGTTACCAGTGGCCTCGTCAGCCAATAGCACGGCGGGGTCGTTGACCAACGCACGGGCAATGGCTACGCGCTGCATCTGACCACCCGACATCTCGTTAGACTTATGTTCCAGACGGTCACCAAGACCTACGGCCTGCAAGGCTTTGATGGCGGCCTCGCGACGTTGCTGGGCATTGTATTTCGAGTTATACATCAGAGGCAACTCCACATTTTCTACGGCTGTAGTCTTCGCCAGCAGGTTGTAGTTCTGGAATACGAAGCCGATCTTCTGGTTGCGCAGGTGGGCGCGCTGGGTCTTCGACATTGTGCGAACGCTGATGCCGTCGAGGAAGTATTCGCCCGACGTAGGCGTATCCAGGCAGCCCAGCTGGTTGAGGAGCGTCGACTTGCCTGAGCCCGAAGTGCCCTGGATGGTGACAAACTCGCCCTCATAGATTTTGAACGAGACACCACGCAGTGCCTTCACCGTCTCAGAGCCTACCTGGAAGTAGCGCTTGACGTTCTGCAGCTCGATGACTACTTTTCTATCTTCATTCATACATCTTACTTCTTACATCATATATCTTACATCAGCCTTCTTACCTCTTCGGCTGCTGATTACCGCCCTGTTGGTTTCTGTTGTTACGCGGACGTGGCATGAAGGGGTTCTGGGCCTGCTGGCCTGCTTCCTCTTCACCACCGCTCAGCGTGAAGTCGACAAGCACCTCGGTGCCTTCGCTGATGCCACCGGTAATCTCGGTAAGCATGCCGTTGGTGGTTCCTACCTGTACGGCATGGGCCTTGAAGACGTTACCCTCCAGTGTCCATACCTTCGTGGGTACTTCGACGTCCTCAATGCTCTGACCCTCTGAGAGCAGGGCCTCGGTGGGCATGAATCGCAGTGCCTTGGCAGGAGCGGCGAGCACGTCGTTCTTCTCAAGGGTGAAGATGGTAACGTTGGCTGTCAGACCGGGCTTCAGCTTCAGGTCGTTGTTTGGTGCAGAGATGACCACCTCGTAGGTCACCACGTTGCTCTCGGTGGTAGCCTGCTGGCGTACTTGCGTCACCTGACCCTCAAACTTATCGTCAGGATAAGCGTCAACGGTGAACGATACGCGCTGACCTTCCTTCACACCACCGATGTCGGCCTCGTCAATATCGGCAATGACGCGCATGTCTGTCAGGTCCTGGGCGATGGTGAACAGCTCAGGGGTGTTGAACGATGCAGCAACGGTCTGCCCTTCCTCAACGCTCTTCGACAGCACTACGCCGTCGATAGGCGAGGTGATGGTGGCGTAGCCCAGGTTGGTCTGTGCCTTCTGCACGTTCTCACGGCTCGAACGTACCGTCTGCTGGGCTTTGTCGAACGACAGGCGGGCATTCTCGTAGTCGTTGGCCGATATGAGACCCTTGTCGAACAGTGTCTTGTAACGGTTGTAATTGGCGGTCTCGTAGTTCAGCGTGCTCTGCGCACTCGACAGGTCGGCCTTTGCACGGTTCAGCTCGCTGATGAGGTTGGTCTTGTCGAGTTCGGCAATGACCTGACCTTTCTTCACGATGGAGTTGTAGTCGACATAAAGTTTCGACACGATACCTGACACCTGCGTACCTACGGTGACGGAGGTGACGGGCTCAATGGTGCCCGTAGCAGTAATCGACGTGCTGATGTTCTGCTTTTCTACCTTGGCAGTAGAAAACTCTGCCTTTTGTTCTTTTTTGCCGCCTGAACACATCCAGACGACGAGGGCTACGACCACTACGGCGGCTATGCCCATCCAAACTTTCTTGTTCTTCATATCTTTGTTTTATTTTTACTTCTTACAACTTCATCGTCTCTCCTTCGTAGAATTTCAGCAGTTGCAGGTTGACGATGGTCATATATTTCGACTGCAACTTGTTCTGCTGGGCTTGCAACAGCTTGTCCTTGCCTGCCAACAGCTCGACGATGTTCTTCATACCCAGATTAAACTGTTCCTGCAAGAGGTTGTACGACTCCTGCTCGCTCTCTACCGATGCGGACGACGAGCGAAACTTCTCTTGGTTATTGATGGCATTGAGCCAGTATTGCTCGATGGTCTCAAACAGGTCGGCTTCCTCATTCTTCAACGTCAGACGTGCCTGCTCTTGGGCGATGAGCGCCTTCTGAACATTGGTCTTGGTCTTACGTCCGTCAAACAGGGGAATCGATATGCCGACACCTGCCGATGTGCCGAAGTTGGTCTTCATCTGTTTGCCCCAGGAACTCGATGACGACGAGAAGGTGGATGTGCCTGCGCTACCGGTCATACTGACGGTGGGCAACCAGCCGGCTTTCGCTATTTTCAGTTGTAGCTTGCTTGTTTCAATGCCGAGCATAGCACTCTGAATCTCAGGGCGTTGCAGAAGTGCGGTCTCGTAAACCTTTTGCAAGGATGGCACCTCTTCCAATGCCTGCGTGTCGGTGGACGAGGGACTGGCAATGTCGAATTCCATGACACCAGTCAGCTGCAGTATTTTTTTCAGTTGCAGCTTGTAGTTCGACAACTGCGTCTCTGCCTCCACGACGTTGTATTCGCTGGAAGCACGCTGGGCAGTAAGCTGCGCAAGGTCGGCTTTCGACATCTGACCGACTTCGACCATCTGCTGACCGCGTTCCTCGTTCTTCTTGCTGGTTTCCAGACTCTGACGGTTCACCTCGATAGCCTCCTTCTGATAGAGAATCTGCACATACAGCTTGGCAATGGCTTCCTGGACGCTGTTCGACGACTCCAGTACCGTGAGTTCTGAGTCCTGCTCCTTGAGCTTGTTCAGCTTCAGCTGGTTGGTGTTCTGACCGCCATTCCATACGGTCCACTGGGCATTCACCGTGTAAGTGCCGTTATACGATACCTTATCCGTAGCCAGATCGTCCCACGGGTCGTAGTTGACGCCCTGATTGGTCGATGCCGACACAGTAGGGAGTAGGGCGGCCTTCGACTGCTTGACATCCTCCGCAGCACTTTTCTGCGTCAGTCTGATTTGCTGCAAATCGATGTTGTTCTCCATAGCGTAGTTGATGCAGTCTTCCAAGGTCCATTGTTTTTGGGCATGGACACCAAGACTCACCAGCGCGGCCATCAATAAAAATGTTTTCTTCATTTTCTTATACCTTATTATATATATTGTCTCTTCGAGTAATGGAATAATTCATTTTGCCGATGCAAAAGTATAGAATATCGACGAAATAACCAAAAATATTAGATGCAATTTTTCTTTTAGTAGGAATAATTATATAATTCTTCTATAATTTTATCCGAATTAACGATATTTTAACGCATGTCGAGTCCTGCAACAACAAAAGAAGTCCGACAAAAATCGGACTTCGTTGTTGCGGAGGCAGGACTCGAACATGCGACCTCCAGGTTATGAGCCTGGCGAGCTACCAACTGCTCCACTCCGCGATATTACCATGATTTCGCAGTGCTTTTCTCGAAATCGGCTGCAAAGGTACGACTATTTTTCCAATCTACCAAATATTTCGCCAAATTTTCGCATATTTTTCCTCTTTTCAAACATTTTACGTCGAAAAGTTTGGCTATTTGCGAAGTATTTTTTAATTTTGCACACGATATGAGTACTGTGCAATCATAAAACTGGTACAGGAGGACTGATAATATGTCAATATCGAAGACAAGACAAAAGTTGGTTGACGTGGCTCGTCAGTTGTTCGCAAAGAACGGACTTGAAAATACGACGATGAACGATATTGCCCAGGCATCGGGCAAGGGTCGCCGCACGTTGTACACGTATTTTAAGTCGAAGGAGGACATCTATTACGCGGTGATAGAAAGCGAGCTGGAGCGTCTTTCCGACCAGCTTGACGAGGTGGCGGCCAAGCGCATTCCGCCTCAGGACAAAATCATCGAACTGATCTACATGCATCTGAGCATGATTCGTGAGACGGTGGTGCGTAATGGTAATCTGCGTGCCGAGTTCTTCCGCAACATCTGGATGGTCGAGAAGGTGCGCCGTAATTTCGACGATGCCGAGATTGAGCTGTTCCGCAAGGTGTTCCGCGAGGGCAAGGAGGACGGTGAGTTCGACATCGACAATGTCGATCTGGTGGCCGACATCACCCACTATTGTATCAAGGGCCTTGAGGTGCCTTACATCTACGGTCGCATTGCCCACGGCATGACCGCTGAGGCTACTAAGCCCCAGGTGGCCAAGATTGTGTATAGTGCGTTGGGAAAGAGAAGGTTATAGAAAAAGAATAAAGTATCGGAATAGCATAATGCCGAAATAAAAAAATGTCGAAATAACGTAATAACGAATAATAAAATTTACAAGAATTATGGGATTATTAGAAGGAAAGACAGCGCTGATTACTGGTGCTGCACGCGGTATCGGAAAGGCTATCGCACTGAAGTATGCCTCTGAGGGCTGTAACATCGCATTCACCGACCTCGAGATCAACCTCGACACGGAGAAGGAAATCGCTGCTCTGGGCGTCAAGGCCAAGAGCTACGCCTCGAATGCTGCCGACTTCGCGCAGACCGAGGAGGTGGTAAAGGCCGTAAAGGAGGAGTTTGGAAGCATTGATATTTTGGTGAACAACGCCGGTATCACCAAGGACGGACTGATGCTCCGCATGACCGAGCAGCAGTGGGACGCCGTCATCGCCGTCAATCTGAAGTCGGCATTCAACTTCATCCATGCCTGTGTTCCTGTTATGATGCGTCAGCGTGGCGGCTCAATCATTAATATGGCCTCTGTCGTAGGTGTTCACGGTAATGCCGGTCAGGCTAACTACGCCGCTTCGAAGGCTGGTCTGATTGCTCTCGCCAAGAGTATCGCTCAGGAGATGGGTCCCAAGGGCATCCGCGCCAACGCCATCGCCCCAGGTTTCATCGAGACCGCTATGACTGCAGCACTGCCTGAGGAAGTTCGCAACGAGTGGAAGCAGAAGATTCCCCTCCGTCGCGGCGGTCAGGTCGAGGATATCGCTAACGTTGCCACTTTCCTGGCATCCGACCTCTCAAGCTATGTCAGCGGACAGGTCATCCAGGTCGATGGCGGCATGAACATGTAATACGATGAAAGATTCGGTATTAATACTAAGTGGTGGGGTCGACTCCACCACTTTACTGTATGATGAGCAGGAACGCATCGCCCTCGCCATCTCCTTCGACTACGGCTCGAAGCATAACAAACGCGAGATTCCCTTTGCGCAGCTGCACTGCCAGCGTCTGGGCATCCGTCATATCGTCATCCCCCTCGACTTCATGACCAAATATTTCGTCAGTTCCCTGCTCGAGGGCGGCGAGGACATCCCTGAGGGCCATTATGCCGACGACAACATGAAGTCAACCGTCGTACCATTCCGCAATGGCATCATGCTCTCCATCGCCGTGGGCATTGCCGAGAGCAACGGACTCCGGTATGTCATGATGGCCAATCACGGTGGCGACCATACCATCTATCCCGACTGCCGCCCCGAGTTCGTCGACGCCTTCGACCAGGCGGCCTGCGCAGGCACCTTCGTCAATGTCCGCCTGCGTTCGCCATATACCCACATCACCAAGGCCGACATCGCCCGTCGCGGCAAGGCTTTGGGCATCGACTACGCCGAGACGTGGTCGTGCTACAAGGGTGGGGAACACCATTGCGGCCGTTGCGGCACCTGTGTCGAGCGCCGTGAGGCTTTCGCCCAAGCCGACATCGACGACAAAACCATCTACGATGAATAGCGCTGACGTGTCGATGTTTGTTAAAACAACGACAATGATTAATGTTTTTGCAACCGCCAGCAAGGAGTGCTTTACCCGAAGAGGGCGCGGAGGGCTTCTTCGACCTTGCGGACGGGAACGAGTTCGATGTGGAACTTCTTGCGGTTGAGGGCCGCGAGGTTGTATTTCGGGATGATGATGTGCTGGAAGCCCAGCTTCTCGGCTTCGGAGATGCGCTGTTCGATGCGGGCGACAGGACGTACCTCGCCACTGAGTCCGACCTCACCAGCCATGCACCAGCCTTCGTCGATGGGTGTATCGACATTGCTCGACAATACGGCGGCAATGACGGAGAGGTCCATAGCCATATCGGTGACGCGCAGACCGCCGGCGATGTTGAGGAAGACGTCCTTTTGCATGAGTTTGAAGCCGACGCGCTTTTCGAGTACGGCCAGCAGCATATTCAGGCGGCGCTGGTCGAAACCCGTGGCAGAGCGTTGGGGTGTGCCGTAAGCGGCAGAAGAAACGAGTGCCTGTGTCTCGACGAGGAAGGGCCTGACACCCTCGATGGCGCTGGAGATGGCGACGCCTGAGAGTCCGTCGTGATTATCCGTCAGCAGCAGTTCCGAGGGGTTTGAGACCTGTCGCAGACCGGTCTGCTGCATTTCGTAGATGCCGAGTTCGGAGGTAGAGCCGAAGCGGTTTTTGATGCTGCGCAGGATGCGGTACATATAGTGCTGGTCGCCCTCGAACTGTATGACGGTATCGACGATGTGTTCGAGGATTTTCGGACCGGCGAGGGTGCCTTCCTTCGTGATATGACCAATGAGGATGACGGGGACGCCGCTGGTCTTGGCAAAGCGGAGTAGGGCAGAGGCACACTCGCGAACCTGGGCGATGGAGCCGGCAGAGGATTCGACGTCCTCGGTGGAAATGGTTTGGATGGAATCGACGACGACGAGGTCGGGCTGGACTTCCTTGATGTGGTCGAAGATGGCTTCGAGGGAGTTTTCGGTGAGAATGAGGAAGCTATCTTGGCTATTGGCTATTAGCTTTTGGCTGTTAGCTAAGAGGCGCTCGGCGCGCATCTTGAGCTGGTGGGCGCTTTCCTCACCGCTGACGTAGAGCACGCGCTTGTCCGTCAGGGCGAGCATGGTCTGGAGGGTGAGCGTCGACTTGCCGATGCCCGGTTCACCGCCAAGGAGCACGATGCTGCCAGGCACGAGTCCGCCACCCAGCACGCGGTTCAGTTCGTCGTCGTGCATATCGATGCGCGGGTCGTCCTTGGCTGAAATGTCCTTCAGTCGCAGCACCTTGTTTTCGCGCAGTTGATGGCCTGCCGAGGCAGCTGCCGACGTTGCCACAACCTTCTTCTTGGTGTCGGCGACCTTGATTTCCTTGAACGTGTTCCACTGGCCACAGGCAGGGCATTTGCCTATCCATTTGGCCGACTCCTGTCCGCAATTGTCGCAGACGTACATGATTTTATCCTTTGCCATATCGACTGCAAAGATACAAAATAAAGTGAAAAGTGAAAAATGAAAAGTGAATAATTTGGTTTTTCGCTCACTTATTCGTACTTTTGTAGCCGAATTATGAAGAAAAGTGTGATAATCATGATAGTCGGCTTGCTGTTGATGGCAGCATGCGGACAGTCGTATGAAGAAACCAAGCGTCAGAAAGGTTTGAGTCAGCGCGAGGCGATGAGGAAGGATTCGGCAGCCCTGAAGGTGGCCGTGATGCCTACGTTGGACTGTCTGCCGTTGTATGTGGCGGAGCATTACCAGCTGTTTGATACGCTGCGTGGTGGTGTGCGCCTGAAATTCTATATGGCACAAATGGACTGTGACACGGCGTTGCAGCGTGGTAGGGTAGAGGGTGCGATGACCGACTTGGTAAGGGCCAAACGCATGGAGCGGCAAGGTATGAAGCTGCGCTATCCTGCCGTTACTGGTGCCTATTGGCAACTGATAGCCAACCGCAATGCCCGTGTGAAGCAGCTGAAGCAGCTGGACGACAAGATGGTGGCCATGACGCGTTTCTCGGCCACCGACTTGCTAACCGACCGCATGATAGACTCGGTGAAGTTGGACAAAGATCGCGTGTATAAGGTGCAGATAAACGATGTCAGTGTGCGTCTGCTGATGTTGCAGAACAACGAGATGGACGTTCTCTGGATGATGGAACCTCAGGCCACCGCCGCGCGTATGATGAAGAACGGCGTGGTGTATGACAGTCGGAAGGATAGTTTGCAGCTGGGTGTACTCGTGTTCCGTGAAAAGGAGATGCGGCATCCGGAACGTGCTGAGCAACTGAAACTCTTTATGCAGGCCTATGACCAGGCTTGCGACAGCATCAACAAATATGGTGTGCACCACTATCGCGACATCATTGCCGAGCGGTGTCAGGTGAAGAAGAATATGCTGGACTCGCTGCCCAATAAAATAAAATATGAACGCGCGCGAGGACCACGCGAACGGGATATTGCCCTCGTGGAAAAATGGCTGGGCGTAAAGAAATGAAAACATTGGATCACTCACTGGAACGCATCTACGCGCAACTCTGCTACGGGAACTGTGGCATGGCCATTGCCGAATTGGAAACTTATCTGGCTGCGTGGCCCGATGGACAGACGACGGAGGCCTTGCGCGTCATCAAGGAGGAGTATAGCCTGATGGCCGACTATTGGCGGAAAGGTGTCGTCGACGAACAGCGCCAGCAGTTGTATCAGCGTCTGTTGCAACAGGTGTATCAGCTGTTTGCCAATATTGCCGTCTATCGCCGTCTGCAGGCGTCGTCGTTTCTGACGGGCTTGTATCAGGGTGCCCGCCAGCAGTCGTACGACCGGTCGTTGTCGGCCATTCGTGGTGAGATGGAGAATTTCGTCAGCGAGATTGCCATGCTTGAGTTTGAGCCTGAGAACAAGCGCGACGAGAAGAGCCGAATGCTCTACAAGGCACACCAGCAGCATATGAACACGCTGTTCAATTACATCGTCACGTCGCGTATGTGGTCGGAGGGTGTCGGCAGCGGATTTACCGATTTGCTGCTGTCGCCGACGGTCGACAGTAACGACCAGCAGTTGATCGTCGCTGCCATCATGCTTGCGCTGATGAGTCAGTTTGATATGGTGAAGTTCCGTCTGCTGACGGATGTCTATCGCCAGTCGCAGGACGAGCACGTGCGCCAGCGGGCTTTGGTAGGGTGGGTGTTCTCGCTGGACCGTCATCTGATAAATGTTTTCCCTGAGCAGAAGGCCATCATTGATGAAATGTTGCAATCCGACGAGGTGTGTCAGGAACTGACGGAACTGCAGATGCAGCTGATATTGACGCTGAATGCCGAGAAGGACAACGATATCATCAGCAGGGAGATTATGCCCGATTTGATCAAGAACAACTCGTTTCAGATTACCCGTAACGGCATTGAGGAAACGGAGGAAGACTCGCTTGAGGAAATCCTGCATCCCGATATTGCCGAGCAGCGGATGGAGAAGCTTGAAGCCAGTATGCAGCGCATTATCGATATGCAGAAACAGGGCGTGGACGTCTATTTTGCAGGTTTTGCACAAATGAAGCGCTATCCGTTCTTCTACGATATCTCCAACTGGTTTGTGCCGTTCTTCATGCAGCATCCCGATGTTGCGCAGTTTGTAGAACGGATGGAATGTCTGCGCTTCGTAGAGTCGATACTCACAAGGGGGCCCTTCTGCAACAGTGACAAATATTCGTTTCTGATTGCGGCCAACGACGTCTTCAGCCGTTTTCCTGCCTCTGTGCGTGAGGTGATGATGAATAACGAGGCGTCGCTGGGAGAAATGGAGATTGGCGAGAACCAGACGGCTGCCTATCTCCGTCGTATCTATCTGATGGATATCTACCGTTTCTTCCGCTTGTTCCCTAACCGCAACGCGATGAACAATCCGTTTGAGGGGAATCATTCGGATGATGACATTCTGAATGTTTTCGAATCGGAACTGTTTATGCAGACTCCGCTCGACAGCTATAAGGCCAGTGTTGTCCGTATGATGAAGAAACACCATTTCGACAAGATGGCGCGCGGGGTGTTGAACACCTTCCCGGAAAGCATGCGTGATGCGCAGTATTATATATGGACCAACAGCTACGAGAAAGCGCTGGAGATAGAGCCAGACAATGTGCGTGCGTTGGCCGGTGCAGCCCGCTGGCAGTTCTCGCGTGGCAATTATGCCCAGGCTGATGAGTATTACGACCGCTTGTTGTTGCTGCAACCAGACAAGGTGAGCTATAAGTTGAATAAAGCCGTCTGTCTGGTGAAGATGGAGGATAACGAAGAAGCGCTGAAACTGCTCTATCAGTTGGATTATGAACATGCTGAAGATGCGAATATCCAGCGTGTCTTTGCCTGGGCGCTAACGTGTGACGGTAAGTTGGAACAGGCGGAGAAGGTCTTTGTCCAACTGTTGGCCGAGCATCACGCAACGGGTGAAGACTACCTGAACTACGGATATTGTCTGTGGTTGATGAATCGCATTGATGATGCTGCCGTGAATTTCCGTAAATACATGGAAATGACGCCTGCCGAACAGCGTAACGACCCGCTTTTTGACTTCTGGTGGCTTAAGAAACGAGGTGTCGACATCATTCAGTATCGGATGATGGAAACGTTGGTGCAGTCGTAAGGTATATCGAAATTATTATAGGAATGGCTGTAGCAGGTGGGCAAACCATCCGCGGAATTTCTGCCATCCGGTGCGGAACTCATCCCACGTCTCTTCGGTCAGTTCGAAGCTTTTCTGCTTGTCGCGCCAGAACATATCGTCCAGTTCCTTCGTTGTGGCCTTGTCCACAATGACGGCATTCTCCTCGAAGTCGCACTTCAGGCTGCGTGCATCCAGATTCGTGCTGCCCACGGTGCAGTAAAGTCCGTCAACCATCATGATCTTCGAGTGATGGAAGCCCGGTTTGTAGAGCCAGACCTTTGCGCCACGCTTCATCAGTTTATGTGCCTGGTAGAGGGCGCAGTCGGGTGTCAGGGGAATATCGCTCTTCGATGACAGCATGATTTCCACCTTCACACCACGACGGATAGCACGTGTCAGCGCTTTTGTTACTAAGGGAATCAGTGTGAAGTAGGGGTTGATGATGTGGATGGAGTCCTTGGCCTGATTGATGGCATTGATATAGAATGTACGCATGATTTTCGGCGTCACATGTGGTTCGCGATTGATGATGCCCACCATCTTTGTGCCCTTTGTGCTGGTGGTGTCGGGCTTCAGGTCTTCGAAGACTGTCGGAGTGCCGCCACGATAGTATTTCATGCCGCTGACGTTTTCACCAGTCGTACGATTCCAGATGCGGAAGAAGATGGCCTGCAGTTCGTTGACGGCATCACCCTCGATACGGCAGTGCATATCGCGCCATTCGCCTACTTGCTCAGTGCCTTTGATGTAGTAGTCGGCTACATTCATGCCACCTGTATAGGCTATTTTCCCGTCGATGACAACGATCTTGCGGTGGTCGCGTCCGAAGATGTGGTTGACCCAGGGGAATCGGATGGGGGAGTACTCCACGATGTCAATACTATCCTCGCGCAGTGACTCCAGATGATATTTCTTCAATGGCTGGTTGTTCGAGTCGTTGCCGAAACCGTCGAACATCGCACGAACTTCTACGCCTTCCTTGCGCTTTTCGCGCAACAAGTCGAACAGCAGCGAGGCTATGGAGTCGTTGCGGAAATTGAAGTATTCCAAGTGGATGCTGCTCTTGGCCTGACGGATTGCACGGAACATATCGTCGAACTTTTCCTGTCCTGACATGAGCAGCGTGACGCTGTTGTCGTTCGAGAAACGTATGTTGCTCTCGCGTAGTGTCTGAACTATCAGCGAGTCGCTCGTCTGGGCGCTCGCTGACAATAGTAATGTAGCAAAAACGGAGGTTAAAATCGTACGAACCATTGATTACTTCTTGTATTTCATACGATACTCCAACGGTGTCATGCCAAACTTGTCCTTGAAGATGTTGGAGAAGTTTTCGGCAGTCATGAAACCGACGTTGATGGCCAGCTCGCTCATGTTGATGTTCGTGTTGACAAGCAGCGTGCAAGCATGTTTCAGACGCAGGTCGCGTACAATTTCTGCAGGCGTCTTTGTCGTGATGGCACGAACCTTGTGGTAGAACGGCACGCGACCCATGCCCATTGCCGTAGCCATCTCCTCCAGACTGATCTGACCGCGGCTCATGTTCTGCAGCACGAACTGCTCGATGTTGCGCATCAACTGCTGGTCCATATTGTCGCTCATCGAGTAATCGCCGATGGTGTTCTCACCATAGTACTGGCGCATCAGCTCACGACCGCTGTTCTTTGGAGCCTCTTGTTGCTCGTGAGGAGCTTGTTTCTGCTCATGAGGAGCCTGTTCCTGCTCGTGAGGAGCAACGTTCTCTGCACTTCCGCCTTCTGGGCGCTGAACATTCTGTTGGTCGTCGTCGTCGTAACTGAATGTGGCCGTCGTCATACTTGCGTTGCGGCTCTCCAGTCGGCGTGTCTCGCCGCCTTCGATGGTGTTGCTTTCCATCTCGATAGGACCGAGACCCATCAGCTTGTTGAAGCGCATCACAGCCTCCTGGATATTGAACGGCTTAGCCAAATAGTCGTCAGCGGCAAGTGTGATGTTCTGATCGGTCATATCCTGTTGTGACAATACACCGTCGGTCAGCAGCACAAACTTGGTTTTCCTTCTGCGCGAATCCATCTTAAACTGGTTACACAGTTCACTACCAGTCATCATGTCCATATCCTGCTTACATACGACAAGATCGGCGTTCAGCATCTCTATATCGGGCAGTGCGTCCTTGATGTTGTCGTAAGTATGGAAGTCGTATACGTCGCGCAAATGGGCATTGACGAAGTTCAGGAATTCGTGGTTCGAATCGATGAATACCACGCTGAACTTCTTGCTCTGTGCGTCGAATTTGAACGGCTTGATCTCGGCCGTCAGTTCCTTTTGTGAAGAACCAATGTAGGCCACCTCTCCGCGGTCGTTCAACTCCATGCGGTCCTTTGCCGTAGATTCGGCCTTCTTCTCCGGATTCTCCAGCGTTGACTGCATCTCTGAGATGCGCGTGATGACTTGCAGCAGTTGGAAGTGTAGCGAGTTCAGTTGCTCACGACCCTCCATCGACTCTTCCTTCTCGGCCAGTGAGCCGATGATGGTCGTCATGCGTGCCATGGGCTGGCGCAGGTCCTCACTGGTGTTCTTGATCTCCTCTCGCTGGCGTTTCAGTTCGTCTATCACGGTACGCTTGCTGCGCCATATCTTCCTGAGTTTCTTAATACCGTAGCGCCAGATGGCCAATATCAGGATGGCAATGATGACATACACCGTCAGTGCCCACCATGATATCCACCATGGATGGTCGATGATGATTTCCAGCGTACGTTCTTGGTTGCTGACTGCACCGTCGGCGCTGACTGCCTTGACGTGTAGTGTGTATGTGCCGCTGCTCAGATTGTTGAACCTTACGCCGTGCAGCAGTGCATCACCATTGCGCCAGTCGTTCTCCAATTCTTCCATCCAGTACATAAACTGCAGTCGCTCGCCCTGGTTGTAGTTACCAGCAGCAAACTTGATAGTTAGCGTGTTCTGGCTGTTGCCAAGCTCTATCTTGCTGATTTCGTTCAGTGCCGATGTCAGGATAATGCGGCCGTCATACTCGTGACCCGTCAGTATCTCCTGCTCGCCAATGAACAGCTGTGTCAGCATCACACGAGGCAGAGATTCTTGGTCATCCTTCGACGTCTTGCGCACCCAGTTGACACCATACAGACCACCAAACAGTACGTGTCCGTCGGTTTTGGCCAAAATGGAACCCATATTGAATTCGTTGCTCTGCAGTCCGTCGTAAACACTGTAGTTGTACAGTCCGAAAATGAATGTTCCGTCCTCGTGGTTGCGCTGTGTCACCACTCGGCTTAGTCCGTTGCTTGTCGTTACCCACATGTTGTGGCGTCCATCCTCTGCAATACCGCATATCGAGTTGTTGCAGAGACCGTCTTTCTCCGTCAGGTAGCTGAGCTCGTCTTTCACCGGGTTTAGGATGTTCAGACCCTCACGTGTTCCAATCCAAATCAGTCCGCGTGAATCTTCGAATATCTGTGTGATATAGTTGTTGGTGAACGTCTGTATGTTCGTCGAGTTACCTGTCAGTACCGTTTTCTCGCGTGTAGAAAGGTCTAGTAACACCAATCCTTCTGCCGTACCGATAAGCATACGATTGTTTTGTCCGTAGAACAGTGCCGTGATGTTGTTTGTGTTCAGCATACCGTTTTCACGGGTGTATGCAGAGAAGGTGTCCATCTTCGGGTTGTACACCTGCAGGCCGCCGTTGGTGGCTATCCACAGGTTACCCGACTTATCGGCACATAGTGCGTTGATGTGGTCGTCTATCAGCGTCCTCGAACTGTCGCGGGCAGCCGAGTAAATTCTGCCGACACCGTTCTGGATACGCGTCAGGCCATTCTGTTTCGAACCTACCCACAGGCTTCCGTCAGGTGTTGTCGCCATGCAAGATACCTTCGTGCTGGCAAGTACACCATTATAGCCGATGACACCGTGATTACCAGTACCATACCATACGGTGCTATCGCCAGTCTGCGCCATAGCGGTGATGTCGCCGAGTAAGTTCGTCGCAAACTTATAGATGCTATTACCATAGTAAGCCACACCAGATTTCTCGGTTCCTACCCATAGCAGGTCTGTATCGTCGACGTAAACACTCTGCACGCCAATGACTTCGTCGCTGGTATTGCTGCCTGTCAGGCTCGTAGGCTGTATGTTCTCCATCTCCAGTGTGTTCACGTTGAAACGCAGCAGTCCCGCGCGGTCGGTTCCCACCCAGATGTTACCGCTTCTATCACCCACCATGCCATTCACGATGTGGTCTACAGCTATGCTGGTCAGCCCCAGACGGTCGCCAATAGAGGTGTTCCACGTGTTCGCGTTTTTGTTATACAGCATCAACGTGCCTTGTCCGTATAGCCAGATGTTGTCCATCTGGTCGGCAAAGGCTTTCAGCGATTTTGTCTTGCGCAGGTGCTGGGCGGCAATATGGTCTGTCTGCCATACGGTATGTTGCTGTCGCATAATGTCGCAGCAGACCATTCGCCCGTCGTCGTAAACGGCAATGGCACCGTCGCGACATTCGCTGATAGAGCAGATGTTACCCTGTGGAACTCCGTGGGCGTCGTTCGTATATCCGAACTCATAGCTTGTCTGCTGTTGCATGTTATAAGCCACGATACCCTTGTTTGGTATCGACGCCCAGAAGTTTTTGTGACGGTCAATGAACACAACGTTTGGTTTCCCCTCGATACCCATGCTGGCATAAACCTGTTTCATGTCACGTTCGAAACTTTCCGTTTGTGGGTGGTAAATGCAGAATCCTGCCGACGTCTCTATCCAAAGGTTGCCGTCCAGCATCTCCTGTAGACTGATGATGTAGCTGTCGGGCAGTGATGATCCGTCCTGCGAATTACTTTGGAAATTCTTGAAAGTATAGCCATCAAACCGGTACAATCCTGCCGGCGTTCCGAACCACATATAACCTCGCTGGTCCTTCAGTATGCAGTTAATCTGACTACTAATCAGTCCGTTACGTGCGTCCAGTGTCTTAAACAGGTAGACGCCAGCTGCTGCCAATGGCAGTGCCAGCATGATGACTATGAGTATTCTTTTCAGTCTGTTCATATCTTATTATTCAATTTTCAATTCTCAATTTCCGTTCTTTCCGATTTATAGCACGCACGCATAGCGGTCTACAATTCCTAGCAATTGGTGCTCGTCGTTCACCACCAATACATTGTGTATCTTATGCTTGTTCATCGTTTTCTGAATCTCGGCAATCTTCGTCTGCGGACCGACCATCTTTGGCGTACGTGTCATAATGTCTCCCACGGTGCGGTCGAAGAACTTTGCCTGCCATTTTTCCATAGCCCGGCGGATGTCGCCGTCAGTGATGAGACCGATGACGTGGCCGTTGTCTATTGCAACACCCAGTCCCAGTTTGCCTTTGCTCACTAATATGATGGCCTCGCCCAAGTGCATGTCTTCCGTCAGCAGTGGCAGATTCTCAGTAATCATGACGTCCTGAGCCGTTGTCAGCAGTCGCTTGCCCAACTCACCGCCGGGGTGGAACTGTGCGAAGTCCTGCGGCTGGAAGTTTCTTTGTTCCATCAATGCTACTGCCAGTGCATCTCCCATTACCAGTGTCGCTGTCGTTGAACTTGTTGGGGCAAGATTCAGTGGACAGGCCTCTTTCGCTACACTCACGTTCAGATAGCACGTTGAATACTTTGCCAGCAACGATTCTGGGTTGCCTGTCATGGCGATGATGGGTATTTCCATGTGCAGTACCATTGGTATGAATCGAAGCAGTTCGTCCGTCTGCCCAGAGTTCGAGATAGCTATCACTACGTCACCTGCCGACATTACACCGAGGTCGCCGTGATATACGTCCAGCGGATTCACAAAAAATGATGGAGTGCCTGTCGATGCCAGTGTTGCAGCAATCTTTGCTCCGATGTGTCCGCTCTTGCCTACGCCGGTTACAATCACCTTGCCCTGACACTGCATCATCAGTTCCACGGCACGGTCGAACTCTTCGTTCATCTTCGGTATCAGGTCAAGCACTGCCTGTGCCTCATCCTTGATACATTGTATTGCGTAGTCTCTTGTCGTCACAAATATTATTATTTTTCTTTTAACTATATCAGCTTTGCAAGCAAATCGCTAAGTGCACTCAGTTCCAGCATGTTTGCTGCGTCGCTCAAGCCTTGATCGGGGGTAGGGTGTACCTCGAAGAAGAAGCCTGTCGCACCGAAAGCCTTTGCTGCCAGTGCCATTTGTGGCACAAACCGCCGGTCGCCTCCTGTCTTGCCGTTGCTGCCTCCAGGACGCTGTACGCTGTGGGTGCAGTCCATAATCACTGTTTCTGTTATCTCCAGCATATCGGGAATGTTGCGGAAGTCGACCACGAGGTTGTTATATCCCATCATGTTGCCGCGTTCCGTCAGCCACACTTCCTTTGCTCCGGCATCACGTGCTTTTTCCACAGGGTAACGCATGTCGCGACCGCTCAGGAACTGCGCCTTCTTAATGTTCACAGTCTTGCCTGTGCGTGCAGCTGCCAAAAGTAGGTCTGTCTGTCGGCACAGGAATGCCGGTATCTGGATAATGTCAACCACCTCTCCTGCCGGTTCAGCCTGCCAGGTTTCGTGGATGTCTGTAGTCAGTTGCAAACCATATTTCGCCTTTATGTCAGCCATCATCTGAAGTCCGCGGTCGATGCCAGGTCCACGGAACGACGTTATAGACGTCCTGTTGGCCTTGTCGAACGAGGCTTTGAAGATGATGTCCGTGCCCAATTTCTGGTTTATTTCCACCAGTTTTGCAGCTACTGTGTCGAGCAGCTCTGCTGATTCAATCACGCACGGTCCGGCTATCAATACAGGTCTTTTCATGCTTCAGTTTACACTTTAACCTTGCAAAGATAGATATTTTCTTTGACATGTGCAAGAAAAAAGGGCGGAAATTTATATTTCCACCCTATTCCTCATGAATTCCTCTTATTTTCGTTTAATTCTTCAGTTGTCTGACGGGGAATGTGAAGTACGTATCGGGGAACGGCTCGTCAGCCAGTGTGAAGTGCCACCATTCGGTGCGGAACGGATTGAAACCATGTCGCATCATTGCTGCGCGTAGTATCATGCGGTTTTTAAACTGCTCTGCCGTAATCTTCTTGTTGGCGGGGCTTTTGCTGTTGTCGCCCGTGTATGCGCCCGTTTCAGGATTGCCGCAGAAATCGGGGTGGCTCTCTGGTCCAAACCAGTCAAATGTGCCGCCCATATCCAATTCCTTCTCCGTTGCCATATCGAACAATGTCAGGTCTATCGTTGAACCACGTGAGTGACCGCTCTTCGCACAAATGTACTCTTGCGGAAACAATACCTTTTTGTCTAGGTCGGGATAGAAGTACGCCTTCATTCGAGTATCGGAAATATTCTCAGCCCATCTGACGAAGTGGTCAACGGCCTTTTGTGGGCGATAAGCGTCATAAATTTTCAAGCGGTATCCTAGGTTGATTACGTCGTCGCTTACGGCTTTCAAACTGTCTACCGCGCGCTTCGTCAGCAGTGCCGTTGGCTCTTGATAACCATCTATTCTGTCGCCTACGAAGTTGTATGTTCCGAAGTAGCGAATCTCCAGAATAGCGTCTGGCACTACGTCTGTCAACGTTGTAAACGCACTTGTATCCTCCGTTGCACTTGCCGTTTCTACCACTGATTGCTCGGCGCTCTTTTTGCAGCCCGCGACCAGCAGTATGCTGATAGAAAGAAGACCTAGAATATAAACTTTTTTCATAGTCTTTTATCTCATTTTGATACACATCTTCGTCAGGTCGTCGCTGGGTTCAGCGCTACCCACGAATTCTTCCACAGCCTTGTGGATGGTTTCCGATGTCTCTCGTGCAGTGCCTAGGTCATTACGCAGTAAGGCCTGCGTTACAGAATTCCATGTGTCCCGATTTCAAGTTGATAAGTCCGATAAACATCGTGACAAACATACCCTGCTCGTTGTCCTCAACCAAAGCGTGGTTCAAGCGCGTGGCAATGGCGTTGGGAGTCAGATGGCCGTCTACCAGCGTGCGGAACATTCGTGTCACTTCAGCCATAAATAAGGCCGCAGGTACACCCTTTCCGCTGACGTCGCCTACGCAGAAATACAGTTGGTCGTCCAGTAGCGCGTAGGCATACAGGTCGCCGCCCATCTCTTTGGCAGGAGTCATCATGGCGTAAATGTCCACATCCCTGCGTCGTGGGAATACGTGTGGCAGCATCCTCTTTTGTATCTCGCGAGCGATACGCAGCTCACTCTCAATACGCTCTTTGGCCAGTCCCATGTTGCCCGACTGTTCGCGGATGGTGCCTAAGGCGAATGTTGCGAAATACATGCCGACGTTGCTGTTGTTTGTTTTGGCGTGATGGTAGATATCATGTGCCATCTGCACTCCTTTCTTGCGGTCGACATACTCGAACATATAGATGGCCTCGTAGCTGCAAGCACGGTAGTAGGTCTCTTGATAGCGTTAGCAATAAAGAGAGGAGAATTTCTTCATATCATATCTTGTTTATATCCACATAGCCGTGCATGACGGCATATATGGTGAGTGCGGAGACACTGCGGAATCCGAGCTTATCCATGATGTTTTTGCGGTGAGTGACTACAGTTGAAAGGGCGATATTGAGGCGGTCGGCAATCTCTTTGTTGATGAGTCCCTGGACGATGAGTGCCATTACCTCGATTTCGCGGTCGGAAAGGATTTTCTGTTGTAATACTTGAGGGGTAGGAGGCAGATTCTGGCCGTGACCGTGGGCATGTTGCTCGAGAGCAAGCAGTTGACGGACGAGCTGGGGCTCGGGCTGATTGATGCAAAGGGTGTTGAACTCGCTGGGCTGCGTGCTGTCGGTGAGCGAGAGGGTAAGCACAATGGTCTTACGACGGCGCTCGACGAAGTAGGTGCGGTTGGCGAGGACGATATCTAAGGACACAAAATAGTGGGCATAGATGTCGGCATCATTGGCTTCGAGTTCGGCAAGGGTGCCGAATGTGTCAATGGTGACGATAGGCATCATGTTGAGCAGCAATTGCTTCAATCCCAGCGTGGCCAGCGTGTTGGGATCGATGATGGCAATCTTCGGACGGTGATTTAGAGTTGTCATCCCTTCTTATTCATGAATTCCAGACGACTGGCCTGCTCCATGACCATATCGGCAAGAGTCTCGTTTTGTGGCATTTTGCCGTTGATGGTTTCGAAAAACTGAACGAGAGACAGCTTGCCTCCTCCGGTCTTGAGGAGATGTACAATACACAGATTCTGCAGGCCGACTGTCTCGGCGAGGATGTCGATATCAGTACTGCCCAGTTGGAACAATGCCAGCTGATAGGCGTCTTCGAAATTATTGTGCATGAGTCGCTCGACGTCGCCAAGGGTGTTCATGCCGATACGTCGTAGTACTTTAAGATAGGGCCACCAGGGGGCTTCATGTAGCTCGGCCTGTGTGATAGCGGCAATCTTGCGATTGAGTTTGTCGAACGGGCGCTTGTCGAGATAGCTGCGGAAGGTGTCCAGGTCGAGTGGCACTTCCTCAATTTGTCCGCTCTGTACGAGGCTTTGGGCACGGCGACGATAGTCGGCAATAGCATTGCGGATGCGGCTGAACTCGTTGTCTGCAAGTTCAAGCATACCTGCCAGTCGGCTGAGGTTGCGGTGATACTCCATGGGCGTTTCGATTTCGGACTTGTAGCCGATATCGTGTTGGATGGCTGACCACACGTGTTGCAGAGCAGTACGCATCTGCAACTCGAAACGTACCTCATTGATTTCGGGCATCTCAGGGTTGAAATACAACGACTTGGGAATTCGGCAGATGTAGTGTAGCGAATTGTAGCCGAAACTGTCGAATTGGTGCATCCGACGCTTGTCGACGGAGTTGTCCCAGTCGATTTCGAAGAGTACCTCAGCCATTGATGCGATACGGTCGACATCCTCGTTGTAGAATGTGATGATGCGCGCGCCGAAGATGTCGGTGATATCAAGCAGCGAACTATATTTATGTCCTTTGCGCCGAAGTTTTCCAACCAGCGACTCTTCAGCCTTAATACGCGACTCCATGGAGTTAACCTCGATACCACTCTGCTGAACCAGTGTGCTCAGTTTTTCCATTACCACACGCTGAAGCTCCTCGAAGAGCGGCTGCTTGTTGCAGTACTCTTCGAGAAGCATTTCACCATGTAGGTCGAGTCCGTAATCTGACATACGAAATCAGCGGATATCGAACAGATTGAAGAAACCGGTCATCATGAACACCTTCTTGATTTCGTCGTTGATGTGTTCGATAATGACTTTACCCCCTTTGGCTGTAGCCTCTTTGCGGATGGTTAGGAACAGGCGCAGACCAGACGAGCTAATATACTCAAGGTCTTTGCAGTCAAGGGTAATTTGTTTATCGGCATTCTCCAATAATGGGGCTATCTCCTGCTGGGCTTTTACCGCAGCAGGGGTGTCGAGGCGTCCGCTGACAGTAGCGGTATAACCGCCGTTTTGTTCGTTAATCTCAAAAATCATTTTTAATTATGAATTATGAATGGTTATTACTTGATAATGGCCTTACGTGCATCGTTAATCTGATCTTTAGCCTTAGCAACCTGATCCTTCAGCTCAGCAACAGAAGTAGCGTTGAGCACATCCAAGGGAGCAAGAGCCTTTGCAACGGGCTGGATGTCGGGATCGTACTCTGACAGGCGGTTGATGGCGTCGAGCACGAGGATGATGCGGAATGTGACGTTAGAAGCTGCCTCGTCAGTGAAGGTGCTGAGGTACTTGTCGGGGTTCTGATTGGCGATGTAGAGCTGTTCGGTAAGTGCAGCGGCGGCCATCTGCCAGAAGTGGTTGATGCGGCCGTTCTTCTCCATTTCGTCATAGAGAACGTTAGATGTCTCAAACAACGTGTTGGCATCTTCAATAGCCTTGAACGAAGGATCGTTGATGTCGGCAACGAGCTTTGTAATAGCCTTGTCGTAGTCCTCGGTAGGCATCTCATAGAGAGCGGCAATCTTCTTGTCAACGTTCAATGCGCTGAGGATACGATACTTTTCAGCCAGTGTGGTAGCCTCCTCGGCAGCAGAAACGGGCAGCAGATAGTCGGGCTTGACCTGCTTTTCTTCCTTGGTCAGCTTGATGCCGTCGTCGCCTTCTGACAGGAAGGGCAGTTGCTTCAACTTACCAATCTCGGCAGCGATGCTGTCGAAGTGCATCTTGATGCTGGCTTCGATTTGCTGCTGTTCGAAACTCTTCAGGCTGTCAGCTGCTACCTCAGCCTGCTCACTTTTCTTTCCACCACATGCAGCGAATACAACAGCTGCAAATGCAATAGCTAAAATTGATAATTTCTTCATTTCTTAATTTTTTTGAGTTATTAAAATGTTAATTATTTATCTTGTTAATTCTCTGTTTTGCGAATGTATCTCCCTGGGCAGTCGGTGAGCAGCATCAGTGTAGTGATGATACACATGAGCAGCAGCATGGCCATATTGAACCAGATAGTTTTGATGTGCCACTGGCCCACAATCTTCTCGCTGCTGTAGAATGGTGCGCGACCGATGGTGCTTTGTGGCGTCAGGAAGATAAGTCCTGTACGCGGCACAGCATAATCATCAATGATGTCGAGCATTCGTCGTTGGTCGGCACCGATGACACAGTCTTCCAGTTTGATGTTATAGTTCTGTCGTTTCAGGTCGAGCAGGGCTTCTTTGCCATTCTGACGGATATAGCTTGACGTCAGTGCATCGGCCTTCAGCGATATTTCGTTGCTACGCTTCGAAAGGATATTCTCGGCTTCTCTCATATAGTCGTATAGTGACTGGTAGGACTCGTCACCGCTATAAGGTTTCATGTCGCAATAAGCGGTGATTAGCGGCAGGTTGGTGCGGATGACAGCCATGTGATCCACGATGGATTCCTTGCCTCGCTTTTG
Organism: uncultured Prevotellaceae bacterium; assembly: GCA_902774925.1. Classification (GTDB taxonomy): domain Bacteria; phylum Bacteroidota; class Bacteroidia; order Bacteroidales; family Bacteroidaceae; genus Prevotella. The sequence continues at coordinate 38,327 of CACYKE010000014.1, forward strand.
CTCGTCCTTCATGGTTTCAAGCTGTGATTGCAACTCATAGAGCAATCCCATGTTGTAATATTGTGTCTCGTACTTCTTTTTGTCGAGTTCAAAGAAGTTACGCTCGTATTCATTGTCAGTGAACGATGTGACGGCCAGTGCCTCGTATGACCAACGTGAGGGGATGAGGTCTCCGATGATGGGTACATTACCCGTCGTGCTCTTGGGCGTCAGGTCGGAGAAGCTGACCACCAGTCCGCAAAGCAGAATCTGGGGAATGAGTAGCATGGGGATGCTGATGTAGATGGCTACGACGGAGTTGAGACATTGCGACAGCAATAGTCCTGTGAGGTTGGCCAGCAGGGCCGTCATAAACAGGATGAGCCACCATGTTGTGAAGAGCCCGTGCAGTTCCATGATGGCATTGCCGACAACGATGAACAGCAACGTCTGAATGAGTGACACGAAGGCCATATAGACTATCTTCGACCAGATATAGCTACCATAGGACAGATGCAGGAATTGCTCGCGTTTGAGTAGTGCGCGGTCTTTGATGATTTCCTCTGCACTGCCGCTCATACCTGTGAACGTAGCGACGATGACAGCCATAAAGAAGTAGCTGACGAGGTTCTTGTTATCCATGACGGAATAGCCCTCGGGTGGAGCATAGCGTGTGAGGAAAGCACAGACCACTGCCAGCAGGGGAGCCTGCAGGAGAGTGATGCAGAGATATTGCACGTTGGTAATCTTCGTCTTGAAGTTACGGTGCAGGAAGATGGCGAACTGTTTAAGTACGCCAGGTTTCTTTTGGTCGGAAGGCGGTACTTTGCTGACAGCGGGAGCGGGCAACTCAGGACGGTTCTTCAGATAAAGCTCGTGCCACTCCTGAGGCGTCATCTTGCGTTCGTCAGATATCTCGCCATTGCTATTGAGCGTCTTCTCGTCGATGATGTTGAGTACGATTTCGGGATTGACGTTGCCGCACATGGGACAAGCGCTGGTCTCGGCATCAGCATAGTTGGCGGCCTCCTTGAAATAGGTAATGGCGTCAATGGGGTTGCCGTCGAACACAGGATATCCGCCACGATCGAGCAGCCACAAACGGTCGAAGAGTTTATAGACGTCGCTGGACGGCTGGTGGATATTGACGATGATGAGCTTACCCTTCAGTGTCTGTTCCTTCAGTAGGTTGATGACCTTTTCGGTATCTGCTGACGACAGTCCAGAGGTCGGTTCGTCGAGGAACAATACCGCAGGCTCGCGGATGAGTTCAAGGGCAATATTCAGACGTTTGCGCTGTCCGCCAGAGATGTATTTGTTGATGGCCGAGCCTGCTTTCAGGTCTTTGACGGCATCAAGCCCGAGATCCTTCAAGGTCTTCATAACACGACGGTCGAGTTCCTCTTCTGCCATTCCTTCGAAGCACAACTTGGCAGTAAACCAGAGGTTCTGGTAAACGGTCAGCTCCTCGATGAGCAGATCGTCCTGAGGCACGTAACCGATGAGGTCCTTGGCCTCTGGTTCGCTGATGTCGTGACCATTGATGGTAATCGTGCCTTCCTGAGGTTTCATACTGCCGTTGAGCAGGGAAAGGAGGGTCGTTTTGCCTGTTCCTGAACCGCCCATGATAGCCAGCAATTCTCCATTATGAAGGTTGAAGCTTAGGTTGTGCATACCGTTGTCACTACCTGGGAATCTGAAGGTTACGTTTCTCCCACAGAATTCAACGGCTTCTACCTTACTGTCTGACTTGTCGTAGCAACTGATGATGGATGAGTAGTAGACAGGACGGCCACTCTTGCCTTTCAGTACGCTGCTCTGAAGCCATACTTGATAGCATCCGGAGAGTACGGGAACATCGTTGAGCAGGACGGTATCGCTGCCCATGTAGGTAAACATCAACAAACCTGTGAAGGGGTCGAGCAACGTCTTGAGTTGTCCGTCGAAACCCTCTAACTGGTGCAGTATGACGTGCTCCGTGGGTTTGTTGTTGACATAATCCATGAAGTTGTTATACTGCTCATCAGGGATGTTAAACTGCTCGGCCATCGTGCGGAACATGACATCGGTAAATCCGTTGTCGTCAGCACAGAATTCCAAAAGACGCAGCAGCAACAGGGCTTTTTCTGTGTTGCGGATGTCCGTTTGCAAATTAGAACAAATAGAGCGGACGGTATCTTGGGTGTTTAAGTCATCGGTCATCTCGTAAGCCATGCGCATATCGCTGTAGAGATCCAGATAGAGGTCGATGTTCCTGATACCGAATTGGCGACGCAAATAACTTACGAGCATCTCTTTTGCCCGTTCCTCGTCCACTTGCTCTACTTTTCCAAATAGTGCAAACAAACTGATAAAGCTGGATAATATTACGTCAGTCATTTCTCTATTAATTTGCAAATTTACTTAAAATCTAAGACTAAAGTCTTATCGAGGTAGTTAAAAAAAATTAAAACCTGTTTAAACGGTCTTTTTCCGTAGTGTCAGGACGTTCTTTCCATCTATACGTTCGTAGTTGATGGAGTCCATAATCTGTCTGACCAGATGGATGCCAAGTCCACCAATCGGGCGTTCTTCAGCCGATAGGGTGGTGTCCACTTCTGCCTTTGTCGTGGGGTCAAAAGGTGTGCCCCAGTCAATGATGACAATCTTCAGACACTGATCGTTGGCTTTGGCCTCGATGAGGATGTCACCTTTCTTGCCGGCGGGGTAGGCGTAGTCCATCACGTTTACCACAGCCTCTTCGATGGCGAGGTTCAGACTCATGGTCAGCGACATGTCAAGACCGATGGCCTCACATACTTCATCGACGAAAGCGGCCAGTTGTGGTACTTCGTCGACGTTGTTAGTCAGTTTCAGACTGCGGGACAGACGCATATCGTCGTCCTGTTCCTTGGAATACTGAATGGCGAGCATAGTCTGGTCGTCACTCTGTTCAGCATTTCCTACAAAGTCTTGTACAACTTTTGTCATATGTTCAATAAACTTCTCTGGTTTCCGTTCAGCCTCACAGGCGGTATCCAGGACACGTTCTTCCTGGAATTGTTCGTGGCGCAGGTTCTCAGCCTCCGTCAGTCCGTCTGTATAGAGGAAAATAGTTGTTTGCGAGTCGATAACGGTTTCCTGTAGGGTGAATTTCCAGTCGGTGATAATGCCAACAGGAAGATTGGGGTCGCAGGGCAGGAAACCACCCCCCTGGTCGCCGATTAATATTGGTGCGTCGTGTCCTGCATTTGAATAGCGCATACGGCCTGTGGGCAGGTCGAGGACGCCGATGAACAGAGTGACGAACATGTTCGATTCGTTGTCTTCTGAAATGGACTCGTTGATGGCCATCATGATGCGTGCCGGCTGCGATTCGTGGGATGCGATAGTGCGGAACAGCGAGCGTGTGACAGCCATGAGCAACGACGCAGGAACGCCCTTTCCGCTGACGTCGCCAATGCAGAAGAATAGTTTCTCGTCGCGAAGGAAGAAGTCGAACAGGTCGCCACCCACCTCTTTGGCAGGCATCAGCTGTCCGAAGATGTCTATATCGTCGCGGTCGGGGTATGGTGGGAAAGTTTTCGGCAGCATCGACATCTGGATGCTGCGGGCGGTCTGCAGTTCTCCCTCTATACGTCCCTTGTCTTCGTTGACGGCCTTGGTTTCTTCAATCTGTTTCACCAGCGACAGCTGCATGGTTTCGAACGAGTCGCGCAGACGACGCATCTCGTCTTTGGTCTTGATCTTTGGCAGCTCAGCGGTGAAGTTACCCTTGGCTATCTCGTCTGCAGAGACCGTAAACTGCCTGATGGGTTTGGTCACCTTGCGCACGGTGAAATAGCAAGCCAAAACGATAATGCCAATACCGATGAAAGTGAGAACCCCCATGAATGCCATCAAACTGTTCAACAGCCACAGCATGTCTGTTATGGGGAGTGTCACTACCATCAGCCAGTCTGTGCGCTCAACACAAGCGGCAAACATTAATATGTAGCTTTCGTTCTTGTCTCTATAGAGCCTGTAAAGTCTATCGTCAGTACCTATTTCAAGAACATCTTTGACGATTTTTTCCTTGCGCTTTTCTTTGTCTTTGATGTTCTTGAAATAGTCTTTGAGTGAGGCTCTCATCACCAGACTCGAGTCGGGATGGGCCACAATCGTACCTTGACGGGTGACAAGGAAACTGGTGAAATGGCTTTTGGCTTCATTGTCAAACACATCCATGAAATTTTCATTGAAGGCGCTGTCCGACTTCTGTCTAAGCGTTTCAATCCAGTCCAGCGACAGGTCGGCAGTATATACGGCATAGGCCTCGTCCTTGTCGTTGATGAGCGGCAGCGAGTAGGTAATCATCGGGAAACCTCCCCCTCCTTCGTCCACGTATGGCTCCGACCAACAGGCTTTCTTCAGTTCCACGGGTTTCTTAAACCACTCTTTCTCCGGATAGTTGTATGCCCGTGAGTTCAGCTGTGTGGTATGAATGCCCGTGGTGGTGCGGAAGGCATAGGGCGCATGGAGCTGTCCTTTCTTGGGTTCGTAGTCAGGATTAAAGGCAATGGCTGTTCCCATGATTTCATCGTTCAGTTTCAACATGTGCTGTACGCTGGAGAATAGCATATCGTCCTGATAGATGTTCTTTTTCGCTTCTGGCACGTTGTTCCTGACCACAGCCTCCACATTGGAGAAGACGGTGTTCATCTTCTCGTTAGTCACCTCCATAGCAGTACCAAACGTGATTCCCAAAAGTGCTGCACCTATTACGTATATGATGACGAAAATAAGCCCAAGAATAAGTATGAGGCTAATGATTGTAGCCACCGTGATGCGCCATGTCAGACGTGAGACAATGGAGCGTGAAGGGCGGAATATGTTCAGTAGACCCATCAGTTCTTAGTATAATATGCGTGCAAAGTTACGAATAAGTGAGCGAAAAACCAAATAAATTTGGATTTTTCTGAACGAAAGTAACTTCACCAAGGGTGAAAGTTACGAATAATTCTTAATTAATGGCATTTTTTTATCATATTTTTTGTACCTTTGCACGAAATTTTTTCATTTAGACGTTTATGAAGTTGCAAAAATACATCACAATTTTCGTTTTTTTTACCTCGCTGACCGTCGCTCGCGCACAGGAACATACCCGTTTTTTAGATCTGCCGCTCGACCTTGCCCCAGAGGAAATCATGGAGACGCTGGAGGATAAGGGTCTGCAACGGGAAAACCTATTCGAACTCTCTGGCCGTATTGCGGGCCTCGACGTGTGGCTCTATGTGAATGTCAACAAGGACTCTACAAAGGTTAACCAGCTGTTGCTGACGACGCAGATGCAACAGGGCAAAACCCTGCGTGACGATTATGTCGCCCTGCGCAAATGGATGCAGAAACACTATGGTGCCCCCACGTGGGAATCTACTGTCCGTTCCCACTCCTTTGCACGCTGGTATGTGGGTTACGATCGCGATATCGTTATGATTGCCACTGCGTCTGCTGGTGTCGAGATATGGTTCTACGAAAACCACCAGCGTCGCAACATCGATTATTACGCCATCCTGAAATATTGCGAGCGTAATCCTGCACCAAATATGCCTGTGATGTATGCCCGCGACAATGTCACGTGGAAGAGCACGGGTGATACCTCGACGGTAAAAAAGAAAGTTGCCAAGCGTAACATCCGCAAAGTCTCCAAGAAAAAGGGTAAGGCAAGAAAACAGCGCCGTTCGAAGACCGTTAAGTCTAAGAAACAGCGCCGTAGGCGTTAGTATAAAGTTCCCCAGGCTTGCCGTCTGGGGCTTTTTTTTTACGATAGGAATCCGAGCAGAGCACCCGCAGCGACGGCTGAACCGATGACGCCTGCGACGTTTGGTCCCATGGCGTGCATCAGCAGGAAGTTGTGGCGGTCGTACTCCAGTCCGAGGTTGTTGGAGATGCGTGCTGCCATCGGCACGGCACTCACGCCAGCGTTACCAATCAGCGGATTCAGCTTCTTGTCCTTCGGCAGGAACACGTTCATCAGCTTGACGAAGCAGACGCCGCTCATGGTGGCGATGATGAAAGCTCCGGCACCGATAGCGAAGATGTAGATGGTGTTCATCGTCAGGAACTCAGAGGCCTGTGTCGAACAACCTACCGTCAGTCCCAACAGCATCACCACAATATCGTTCAGCGCAGCACCGGCAGTCTTGGCCAGACGGGTGGTCTTGCCGCTCTCCTTCAGCAGGTTGCCGAAGAACAGCATACCCAGCAGGGGCAGGCCGGATGGTACGATGAACGTGGTCAGCAACAGTCCCACGATGGGGAACAGGATGCGCTCCGTCTGCGACACCTCACGGGCGGGCTTCATCTTGATCAGACGCTCCTTCTTCGTGGTCAGCAGACGCATCAATGGGGGCTGAATCAGCGGTACCAATGCCATATACGAGTAGGCACACACCGCAATGGCACCCATCAGGTTCGGCGACAGTTTGCTGCTGAGGAAGATGGCCGTAGGACCGTCGGCTCCACCAATGATGGCGATACCTGCTGCCTGGTTGGGCTCGAAGCCCAGGGCCAGCGCAAACATGTATGCGCCGAAGATGCCAAACTGTGCGGCAGCACCAATCAGCATCAGCTTCGGATTGGCCAGCAGTGCCGAGAAGTCCGTCATAGCACCAATGCCCAGGAATATCAGCGGCGGGTACCAGCCTTGCCGTACGCCCTGATAGAAGATGTTCAGCACGGAGTTGTCCTCATACAGGCCGATCTCCAGTCCGGCATCGGCGCGGAAGGGGATATTTCCTAATATGATACCCAGTCCGATGGGTACGAGCAGCAGGGGCTCGAAGTCCTTCTTGATGGCCAGCCAGATGAAGAAGGCGCCTACTACTATCATGATGAGGTTACCTGCCGTCACGTTCGCAAAACCCGTGTACGTCAGAAACTCATTGAAGTTTTCTACGATAAAGTTTGTAAATCCCATAATTGTCAATTATCAATTATAAATTGTCAATTAACCGATGGTCAGCATCACTGCACCTTCCATCACTGAGTCGCCCTGATTAACCAGAATCGAAGTGACGGTACCAGCCTGTTCGGCCTCGATGTTGTTCTGCATTTTCATGGCCTCCAGCACGATGACCACCTGACCGACGGCAACGGTGTCACCAACCTTCACGTTGATGGCGTTGATGGTGCCGGGCAGCGGAGCCTTCACGGGAGTGCCTGCGCCAGCGGGTGCTGCGGGCTGAGGCTTTGGTGCCACGGGTGCTGCAGGCTGTGCAGTCGGGACCTGGGGCTTCTCTACCGGCTGTGCTGCTACGGGTGCTGCTGCACTGGCTTTGGTTGCTGCCAGTTCCGGATGTTTGGCGGCATTAATGGGTTTCTGCATCTCTATCTCGAAGGGGATGCCGTTTACGTTTACTCTGGCTATTTTACCTTCCACGTCGGTGATTTCCACCTCGTAGTCCACGCCTTGTACTTTATATTTATATGTCTTCATTGCTCTAAACTTTAACTCTAAACTCTCAACTCTCAACTCTCAACTTTAATGCAACTCTGGGGTTGTCGGAATATTCGGTGCATTGTGCTTGGTGGGGATGAGCGGCTCGTGCAGATGCGTCATCTGGCTGTATTCGTCGTCCCAATCCGTATTCTTCGGCTTGATGGTGATTACGCCGCTCTCCACGTCGTGGATGTCGTCCTCATATTGGCGAAGAGCCAGTCCGATGACGGCCATGTACACCTCCTTGTCGATACCCTTCGTGTCGAAGCCTTCCTGCAGGATGACGCCCGTCTTGTGGCCAATCTCGATGGTCTTCTCCACCGTCTTCGTGATGGGCTTGATGGGCTGCTTGTTCGCCACCTTCTTGGCGGCGTCCATGTGGCGCATCAGCATGCCAAACAGCGTAAACGTAATCCACAGCAGGGCCAGGCAGAAGAATACGATACCCATCGCCATCAGTGCCATACCGAAGCCGTGTGGGTCCTCGCGCTTGAATTTTGCCACCTTCGACTCGCTCACCACCGTCTGGTTCTGGATGCCCAGCGTCACACGGTCGCCCGACTTCACTTCCCAATCCTTCGCCGTACCGTTGTTTGCAATACGCGCGTACGACTGGTCTGCCTCCAGCACGGGTACCGTCACCGAGTCTATCAGCTGCGTCGCATTACCATTGTACAAGGCTATCCACGTCGGTTCCGTCGTGTTCACCTTCACAGAGAGATGCAGCGCGCCTTTGTTCGGCTGGCTGCCCAGTTGCAGCACGATGAGCTGTCGCCCGCTAAGGTTCGTGCGCTCGTCGCCATTCGGTATCTGGCTCATGCGCTTCACGCGCTCAGGCACACTCATCTTCTTGTCGAGCACGGAGCGGTCGGTCGTCACATACATCCCGCGGATGTTGTACGTCGAAAACGAGATGTTGGCTATCTCCAGCCACGCATTCCTCGCTCCGTATTCGTCAATCAGGCTCGTCTCGTTCACGGTCATCACCTCGTTCAGCTTGATGCTGGCATCCATCTGGGCCATCATCGGCAGCGAGGTCACCGCCACGAGTGCGCCTAACAAGAGTTTTTTGATTTTCATTATATTTATTAAATATGTATTATTATATATATAGCTTTCTCTCGGTTTACCGATTTCGGCTGCGAAGGTACGAAAAAAAAATGAACATACCAAAGGAATGCCCGATTTTTTTAAAAAAGCCCGCAGGTCAGCCATCTTCCTGTTCCAAAGCGAGTTTCAAAAGTACACAAAAGAGAGCTGCCCCTTGTGGAGACAGCCCTCTTTTTGTGTTTAGCGCTTGAAATTCGTGCGTCTGCGGTTTCCCGTCGGTCTCACTGCGAAGTGAATCCATATCACGTTGCGTTTCCGTTCTATCAGCAGCTCGTCGTAGTCCTCTTTATTTAGGTCGCTGAGGTCGAGTAGGATAGAGGCATACCGCAATGCCTGTTCCTGCCCCGTGCAACGGATGTCCACCGCACAGCCCGTCAGGTGGTTCGAGCCAGAGACACCACCTACGGCCTTGTTCACCGCCGCAGAACGATATCCGCTATTGATAATAATCGGCTCCTCTTGGTCTCTACTCCCCTCCCTCGACAGGGAGGGGTCGGGG
>CACYKE010000015.1 GCA_902774925.1 uncultured Prevotellaceae bacterium
TAAAGCTCAGATTAAAAGGAATGAGCCCAGTACAATACCGGACTCAATTCCAAATGAGCAATAGTGTTTAATCCGTCCAAACTTTGGGGTTCACTTCAACCTGTCCCTGTGATTCTAGGCGAAAATATGAATAGACTCATAACACTTCATAGTCTCTATTCATATGTTAACTTAAAGGGAATCAGTCGTTTACAAGAAAATATGAATAGTTAATGCATTTTTCTGTAATTTTGTTTGGTAGTTTTAAATTTATGATTACCTTTGCAAAACAATTGTTGTGTCACGTAGATAAAAAAAATTATAAGGACAAAAGTTATGACGAAGGTAACAATCGTAAAGAACTATCGTAACATGGAGACACTCAGAGTGATAGACCTTCCTGAGATTGTCCGTTTGATTCAGTCGTGTGAATATCATGATGCCGTGATGGACGTGATGGGCATCTCGCTCTATACAGAACTCAAACGTCAGGATGACGGTAGCGTCTGGGGAGCCAGCAACTTCACCGACAAGGTGCCGCGCGTCTGTTTTGCCTCGGTCATGGAGAACCGTAACCGTAAGCGGGTGCGCAAGGCCTATACGGGACTAGTGCTGTTGGAGGTGAACAACCTGACGAATCACGACGAGGCCGTATCCATCCGTCAGGGTGCCGCCATGATGCCGCAGACGCTGTTGGCCTTCGTGGGAGCCAGCGGCCGAAGCGTGAAGATTGTATGTCGTGGGGAGCTGTTCGGTGGCGGACTTCCAGAGGGCGATGACGATATCCGTCGTTTCCACTTGAATCTCTATGAGAAGGCCCGCATGGTGTATAACGCCCAGCTCGGTGTGACCATCGACAAGTTGGAGCCCCGTCTGGAGCGTACCTGTTACCTCGGCGCCGATTCCGACCTCTACTACGCCCCGATGGCACAGCCCTTCTATACCGACACCTCCGACTTGGAACAGGCTCTCAAGCCCATCCTTCCGCAAGACCCGATGCCCGACGACATCGTGCCGGGACGTAACCGCTATGCGTCACTGTGCCTGGTCTATGAATACAACCTCTCGAAGGCCTACGATGACGTAACCGCTGTCTATACAGATGAAAACGATGAGATGGACACGCTGATTGTTACCCGCCTGGCAGAATATTGCCGTGAAAGCGGTCTCGACATGGCCTTCTGCCGCCGTCAGACGCTGATGAGTTTCAGATACGGCAAATATCCCGATGTGGTGACGAAGATTTTCGAGAATGCCTACCGCCAGGAACATGAGAAGAAGTACTACCAACGGAAGAACATGGTTCGTCCGACGAAGACGATTCCTGCGGAGACGCTGATGATGATGAAAATCGACATCTTCCTGACCAGCAACTACGACCTGAGGAAGAACGTGATGCGCGGTGTGGCTGAATATCGCATCAGGACGGGTCACGGCTTCGGTTTCCAGGACCTGACGACGGAAGCCCGCAACTCTATCACTATTAAGGCCTTGTCGCAGGGTATCAAGTGTTGGGACAAGGATATCATGCGTTACGTCAACTCCAACGACATCCCGCTCTACTACCCTATGGACGACTTCCTGGAACATCTGCCGAAATGGGACGGCAAGGACAGGGTGGAGGCCCTCGCCCGCCGTGTGAAGACGGACTATGAGGACTGGCCGCACCTGTTCCATATCTGGATGCGTTCGATGGTCGCCATGTGGGAAGGCAAGGGCCAGCTGACGGGCAACGCACTCGTACCATTATTGATAGGCCGTCAGGGCTGTGGTAAGACGAGTTTCTGTCGGATCCTGCTGCCGTGGGACCAGCGCGAATACTACAACGACCGTATCAATTTCAAGAACGAACACGACCTGAACCTCGGCCTGACGTCGTTTGCACTCATCAATCTCGACGAGTTTGACAAGATTACCCAGCGTCAGCAGGTCGTCCTGAAATACCTCGTGTCGACCAGTGACGTCAAGTACCGACCACCCTACGGCACGGCATATTCCTCACACCGCCGCTATGCCTCGTTCATCGGTACGACCAACGAACCGATGCCGCTGACCGATCCTACGGGCAGCCGGCGGTTTGTCTGCGTCACCGTTGACGGCGACATCGACTTCGAGACCCCCGTGGAGTACGGGCAGCTCTACGCCCAGCTGAAGTATGAGGTGGAAGAGCAGCGTGAACGCTACTTCCTGACGAAAGAAGAGGAAGCAGCACTCATGCAGCATAACTTGCGCTACCAACAGGTAAACGGTCTCGGCGAGATGCTACTGTCGTTGTTTGAGAAACCGGAGGGCACCTCGAAGCAGCATCCCGAGAACGGCTATTGGCTTTCGGTGAAAGACATCTCCGCCCGTCTGAAGGACGCCTTCAAGGGAGCCTACAAGCCTGACGACGGTACATTGGTGAGGATTGGTCATTTCCTCAGCCGTCCAGAGTACAAGTTCGAGAGCGACCGCAAGACCCGTGGCTGGTGCTATTGGGTAAAAGACAGAAAGAATTGATATGATCTGGAGAAGAATCTGCGCTGTGTAAAGTCTACTGGTGAAAACTCAATGCCTTCAGGCAGCGTAGGTTTTTCTCAAGTTGGGCCGTGCTGCTGGCACCCACCAGCACCGAGGTGACGCCCTTCTGGTGGAGAATCCATGCCAGGGCCATTTCTGCCAGCGTCTCGCCGCGACCCTGAGCCTCTGCATGATAGCGGCGCAGGGTTGCGAGCAGTTCAGGCGTCAGCATCTCTTCCTTCAGGAACTTGCCCTTCGACATGCGTGAGTCCTGCGGAATGCCATTGAGATACCTGTCGGTGAGCAGTCCCTGGGCCAATGGCGAGAACGAGATGAATCCGATGCCCTCCTCGGCACAGAAGTCCAGGATGCCCTCCTCCTGCGGTTTGCGGTCGAGCATGTTCAGCTTGCCCTGATAGATCAGCAGGGGCACGTCGCGCTCCTTCAGATATTTTGCGGCAAAGCGCGTGGCCTCCAATGGCCAGTTGGAGATGCCCACATAGAGCGCCTTGCCGGCCCGTACGATATCCACCAGCGCCTGCAGCGTCTCCTCCAAGGGCGTCTCGGGGTCGTAACGATGGCTATAGAACAGGTCCACATAGTCTATCCGCATGCGTTTCAGGCTCTGATCGAGCGAGGCCATGAGATACTTCCGCGAGCCCCAGTTGCCATAGGGACCGGGCCACATGTCGTAGCCGGCCTTCGTCGAGATGAAGAGCTCGTCACGATACGGGCGGAAGTCCTCGTCCATCAGCCGGCCCATCGTCTCTTCGGCAGAACCGTACTCAGGACCGTAGTTGTTGGCAAGGTCGAAGTGCGTGATGCCGTGGTCAAAGGCGTAATGCGTCAGTTCACGGCTACGCTCGTAGGGGTCCACACTGCCGAAATTGTGCCAGAAACCCAGGCTTACCTTGGGCAACATGACACCCGAACGTCCACAGCGCTCATATAACATGCCGTTACTGTAACGGTCCTTGTCAGCATAATATAGTTTCTTCATAACTATCTGATATATTATTCCTATTTTAATATCTGTCTATTCTTACCTTGCGGCAGGTGACAGTGCCGTCGAACTTGGTCTCGTTGATGATGTAGACACCGTCGAGCGACAGGCTGTGGCGGTCGAAGTCGGAAGCCTGTCCACGGAAGATGACCTGACCCGTGAGTGCATAAACAACCAACTGACTGCGGGCGTCGAAGACGGTCGCGGAGATGTCGGTAAGTTCTGACGTCCGGATGACGTATGGGTTGAGCAGACGACCGAGTATGCCGTTGCGCACAAAGCCTTGAGGCAACAGTTGTACGTGGCTTTGGCCGTTGACGTTAGCCATGATGATGAGTGGCTCGCCTTCGGTATCGCCGCTGATGAACACCAGGTGCAGCGAGTCGCGAAGCGTCTTGACGGTGACTCCTCGCAGTCCGCCATACTGGTCGTAGACCTTGATGTCAACGTCGTCGGTGATGGTGCGGCCCTCGTCCTGAACGGTGCAGAGTACCACCATGTTATGGGCGTACTGGTAGTTGGCGGGAATGCCACGGCGTTGCGTGCGGTAGGTGGTGAGCCCTGTCTGCGACGTAGCCGGGAATACCAGCGTCCTGGGAACCTCGGCAGCCGACGTGAAGATGTAGCCTTTGCCGGGCAGGATGGACGTCAGGTTGCCATCCCATTTCTCGCCGTCGTAGATGCTCACAGCGTCTTCGCCCTTCACCTGATCGTTCTCCACCAGTTCAATGCCGGCAAAAGCCTCGTCGATGGTCATGGCAGCCTGCGTAGGCACGCCTATCCATGTACTGATGTTCGGTCCGGCATCGATGGTCTGGGGCCAATCTGCGGGATTGACCTCGTCACCGATGACATAGAGTGTGTCGGCAACAGCGAGATTAACCTTCATCATCTGTCCCGGCTTGATGGGGCTGTAGGATGCCGACCACTGGCCGTCCTTGTGTTCCAGCGTGGTGTTCTTGTCCACCTTCAGCTGCGTGATGTTGTTGCCGAGGATGTCGAAGAGATGCTGGTCGTCGGTGTCGGGCTTCAAATAGAGCGAGATGTTGGTCCATCCGGCAGCGAGGTGCTCGGTTTGCAGGAGCTTGTTTTCGTTCTTCCATACGACAGGCTGGCTGGTAGAGCCAACGGTGGCGTCGATGCTAAAGAATACGGACGGTGACGTGGAGACGAGGGGATAGGTCTTGCCCGTCGAAGCGTCATAGATGCGGAAGCTGACGAGCGAGCCCTCGAGCTTATCCTCGCCATTAACGACGATGGTGACGTAGTAGGCGTCGCGCTTGCTGTTGTACTTGGGCTGTGACTTGCCGACGCACCGCATCTTTCCGTTGTCGTAGATGAAGGCACCCACCAGGTCCTCAGTGTCGGTGGACGTGATGCCGTCGATGTTGATTTGTCCCACGACGGTCATGCTCTCGGGATAGCTCTCGACGGTCCAGTTGGGCTGTTCGCCCTTGACGATGAGTGAGATGTCGAGTGGTGTGTCGAGGGCGTTGTTCTCCACGCTGCTGCTCTGGCGAATCGTCGTGCGTGCACTGACGGAGGCGAAGTAGCGGCCGATGGGATTGCTGGAGCTGACGGTGAATGTGACATCCTGCGTGCCGTGAGGCGGTACGGAGCCCGACGACGGCGATGCCTTGAGCCATGAGGGCAGGTCGGTCATGTTCCACTCCTGATAGTCGGCACCGGTATTGGTGAGCGTGGCGGTGAACTCCATGCTGCTGCCCATGTCGGCCTTGACCTCCATGTCGGCATTCTCCCATTGCAGCGGATTCTGCAGCACGCGGTACGACCATGTGATGGGCTTGCCAACGTTGGAGTGCATGTCGCTATAGCCTCGCAGGGTGGTATTGATGATACATCCCTCCATCTTGGCCGGCGACTCGTTGAGGGTGATATTGACATTACGCTCGTTGGTCACGAAGTCGAACTTCAGGTTCGACATGCGGGGTGCCGACTTCAGACCAGGTGTCTGGGTCGTCGAGGCCAGCGTGGCAGTGGGCTGGGCCGACGTCGTATCTGTCGGCACGGCGATTAGCGTCGACTGCGCGATGGCACCCTCAGCCATGTTGGCGGGAGTGAATTCGAACACGCGCTGGTGGTAGTCGTCATAGAAGCTATGTTCCATGGGGTAGTAGCCTACGAGTCCGCCGGCATTCTCGGGGTTGATGCGGGTGTAACGGCGTTCTGAGATGGCATCCTGCGTATTAGCACCATGCCACAGGCGTACCTCGTCAATGGCTCCCTGCATGTCACAGCCCATGTAGAGGTATTCTCCCTTCAAGGCGGGAATCCAGTCGGAAGCGGTGGTGAGCACTGACGTGCCGTCGACGATGACGTTGGCCTGTGCGTCGGAGCCTCGCAGCACGTTGAGTGCCACGTGGTGCCACAGTCCGTCGTTGAGGTTGATGTCGTTGACAGCCGCCGTCTGGTTGATGCGCTGTCCGTCGGCTACGAGCTGCAGATTGCCATCCTTGGTGACGCAGATGTCGAGCGCTCCGCTCTTGTCGAGCGATAGCAGCTGGATGGTGTCTTTCTCCATCTGGCTGATGCGAGCCCACATCTCAATCAGATAGCTATCTTCAGCACCAGTGTTCATGCTCAGTACTGGTATAGCGGGCGTGGCGTCTCCGTTGATGCTGAGTGCCAGGTTCTCGTTCTCCATATACCAGCTGTTGGGCGACTCCAGCAGCATGTGTCGGCTACGTGCCAGGTCCTCACCCTTGGTGCCGTGACCTTCGTCGAGTCGCCAATAGCCGATGAGCGACGGCGTGGAGTTGTTCTTGCCAGTGTACATCTGCTGTTGGATGGCCGACCAGTTGAGTGCCGTGCTGTAGAGTGACAGCTCGTGCATGGCGCCGCTGAGGTTCTCGCCCAGGCTGATGTTGCCCTGCGACGATGCCTTGGTGCCTACGGCGACATTGCTCATGAGGACGCGGGTATCCTCACCGCTGGCATAGTATGCCGACAGCGTGCCGCCCACGACATCGTAGGTGACGCCCAGATACAGCCATTTGTCCGTGGGCAGTGCCTCGTTGGCCTTATAGGGCTGTGCATTGCCGTTCTCGTCGGTAATATAGGTGGTCAGCACTCCGTCGTCACCGATGTTGATACGGAAGGCATTCATGCCGTCACCGTGGCGCAGGATGGTGCCTGCTCCGCCGTTGTACTTGAGCCAGGTGCATACGGTGAACGACGTGTTGCCGAGTGTGAGTCCGCTCTGCGAGGTGGCCACGGGCGCCGGTGAGCCGTCCATTTGCAGTGCCACTTCATGAGCCACGGAGTCGGTATTAAGGACTCCCTGGATGATGAAATTGGCATCCTTCGACAGGTTCTGATAGATATTCTCGTTGAATGTCACGCTGATGTCGTCACCGGCATTGAGCACACCATCCTGTGGTTTGGGTATGCTGATGAGCTGCGGCAATGTGACGTCCTTCGTCACGGCCACTGCCTCGCTCATGCCCTCCAGATGCTGACCGTCGATGGTACAATCGGTCACCGCCCGGAATTCGTATGCTCCGTCGGGCCATACGTTGCCGTTGCGCATGTCGATGAGCGTATCAATCTCAGCTACCAGTGCACTTTCGGTACTACTAGACGGTGTACCCTTTACCCAACTATGGATGGTGGACCATACGCCGCCGTTTCTGCGCTGCTGCAACTTTACGGCGTTAAGTACCGAACTGTTGACGTTGTAGCCCTTGGCATTCAGCGTCAGCGTCGAGTCTGTACCCGTGTATATCAAGGTCTTGTCCACTGCCAGTTCCACCTGATCGGGTTGGGGCAGGAAGTGTGCCGCCAGCACGATGTCGTCGCTGATGGTCCATTGTCCGTCGGAATAGAAGCTGACATGCAGGCTGTCGATGTGGACTACGGAATTGTCGGCGGGATAGACCTGCAGGGCCACTTGCTGGACGGGGTCATCGACGGTGAGGTAGATGTTGGCGATGTTGTCGGTCATGGGCTGACCGTTCAGCTGGACCTTGGCCATCTTGCCCCAGTCGTCGTTGACCACCTGGAGTCCGAAGGTAATGGGTGCCGTGATGTCGGCCTTTGTAGCGTTCGACAGCACCAAGTCGAAGACGGCAGGACCGCCTGCCGGCACATTGGTCTTCACAGGTTCGGCACAATAGATGTGGGGCACCTCCACCTGCTTGGTAGCCTTCGAAATCTCAGTGCCAGGCTGATAGTACTTGGTGTAGAGCGCGGGTTCGTAGTTCTGGCTCGTGGCACCACCTATCTGACGGAAAATCCATCCGTAACCATCGGGGGCTTCATAGCGCTCCATGATGTGGTAGTTGTCGGTAACGGGGTCGTAGGGCGTCACGGTGTATTCGTCGGTAGTGGAATTGCTAATGGTGGCGTGGAGCTTGCGGTTGGTGGCGATGTGCAGTTCGAATCCGGCATTGACGGAGGCGGTGACACCACCGCCCTCGGCTTTCACGTTCAGGCAGGTCTTGGTGAAGACCTGAGGATCAAATCCGACGGTCAGGCCGAGTGCCTTGGAGGATTCGTACTTCGTGGTGTAGGAAGTGCTGGCACCCGCATCCCACGCATACGTTTCGCGCAAACGGCGGGTAGAGTCGTTGATGGCTTCCACCTTGGCCTTCTCGTTGTCGCGCAGGATGGCTTCCCACTGCTTGATCTGCTCGGTGGCCTCCTGCACGGCATCCCACATATCGTCCGTGGACTTGAAACTCTTGGGCGGGAATATGGAGTAGCTGGGACCGTATATACAGGCCAGACGGCCGTCGACGATGCGCATAACCTTTGCCGTGTCACTGTCCCATACGTCGAAGTCGCGGTTGTCGGAACCGAAGCGCGGGTCGTCGGGATGCAGGCTGGTCATATAGATGACGGTGTCGGTCTCGTCGTTGAGGTAGGTTTGCTGGTAGTTCTTCAACTGGTCCTCGCTCACCTCAATCAACTTATCCTCGCGCAGTTTCTTGAGTTCGGGTATCAAATGGTTCTCGATGTGGTACTGCGAATAGGCAAAGGCGTTGTCGACCGTTTCGCCCACGACGATGACGTCCTTGGCTCCGATGGCATAGCCGCCGTTCTGGTCGTTGACAAGCATGACCTGCGAGCCGTCGCCATAGGTGAGCGACGAACTGACACCGATGAACACGTCGCCGTCGGCACCGTCGTAGCGCTTGTCCGACGAGGTGGAGTAGTTTTCGGTCATGGTGGTGGTATAGGTGATGTCCTCATTGTTGCCGAAGTTGACACCCAGATTGAAGCCTGCACCGCCGCCGCCGGTCATCTTCATCTCAATGGTGGTGTATGCGCCGACGGCGCCAACAGCGGTGGTCATGCCTGCGCCGCCCTTAACCTCGGCGGAACCGCCAAAGCTGTAGTCGTAGGATATGTCGCGTGAGAAGGATACGCTGTGTGTTGAACCCGTGGCCCAAGTCACGGTGGAATTGCTGCCGAAGGGGTCGCGCAGGATGTTGAGCAACTGGTCGGGAGCCTTCGTCACAAATGACGATCCAGTGAGTTTTGCACTGAACACGGCACCGCGCAGCGACTGCCCTTCTTCACTGTAGTTCCAGTACCAGGGTGTGACCTTATCGCCAAGAATGAGACTGACGCTGATGGCCTGTGTATATGGCGGCTCGACGTTCGCTTCCTCTGCCTGGAAGGTGTAGGTGTACTTGCCTTCCTCGTCCAGCGGTATGTTGTCGATGGTATCGCCACCAAGCACCATCTGGTTGTTGATGTCGAGGGTTCCTGCCGACGAGGGTTGGTCGTACGGCTTGGGGTGCTCGGGGTCGGCGTCGTAGTTTAGGTAACGCTCGAAGGAAGATATTTCGAACGTATATATAGTACCCTTTGTAAAGATCGGCCATCCGTAGTTATAAACCAGCTTGCCAGTGTCGGCATCGACGTGGTAGGCATCCACCGTGTCGTTCAATTCGCCTGCTGCCACGCGCAAGTCTCCAAAGGCTCCGAGCGTGTTGTCCGTCTGACACACACTGATATTAGGTGTGGCGTCATAGGTGGGCACAAAGGCGGTATGATAGCTGAACGAACTCTCCGCGTCGTCGATGACGGCTGTTGCCGTATCCGTATACAGCACGTTCTCGGCATTGAGCATCTGCGAACCGCCTATGATTGCTGTTACCTCGGTATTGTTTTCTACATTCGTAGTGACGTAATAGGTCACAGGGGGCAGCTTCACGGCAAACTCACCCGTGGCAGGGTCGGTATGGATGGTAATGGTCTTCACGTCCATGTCGGCACTTGTTCCCGAGTAGCCGCCTACGAAGGCCGTGCTGTTGACAATGCCAGGGTTGGCCGTTCCAAGATCCAGCGACTTGGGGTTGTTTTCGTATTGTCCCTTGTCTTTGTCATAGTAGACGTTCAACGCCTTGGCATCCTTGACGTCCGCGCTGGTGCGCAGTGTCAGAGTGGCACGACCGACGTTGGCCACACTTTGTCCGAGGCCGAGGGGTTTGCTGCGTTCTACACTACCGCCCACGATACGTCCTGCCACGACGGCTTTTGTGATATCCGTAAAGGTAAGGTCGTTGACTTCAGCGTTGAAGTTATGCTTGCCGGTTGCGGGCCAATGGCCCTCGTTGAGGAATTCGTGACCGTCCTTCTCGATGGTGATGATGTGTTCACCGATGCCGACGGGGAACGTGAAGCGACCGTTGCCGTCGCTGGTCACCTCGCGACCGTAGCTGTCGGTGACCACGACGTTGTCAACCATGAAGCGACAGCCCTCGACGGGATAGAGCGTGTTCTCGTAATATACCACACCCTCGACGGGGAACTGGCTCTTGTCGGTGAAGTTCACAGGTCCTATATTGCCCAGCGTTTCCGGGCTGACCAGTACTTTCGTGCTTGCGGGCGTGAATTCGTGAACACCCTTGCTGGGGCGGACAGTGTAATTGGTACCGACACCGTCGAACGAAAGTCCCTGCAGGGCATAGTAGCCGAGGGTGTCCGTCACGGCATGCAGCGACAGCTGGTCCTTGTCGGGAATGGTCGCGGTGCGTGTGCCACCCATGATGATGGCGTGGTTCTCGTTAGCCTTGCCGTCCGTAAAAGAGTAGTCGTAGGCCACGCGCATCGTATTGATGCTCTCGTCCATCGGCCAGTAGGCAACAAGACCGACTTCCGTACCACCCATCATGCGGTCGTAGTTCTGACGCACGTCGGCAGCCGTCAGCTGACGCTTGAAGAAGCGGACCTCGTCCACATAGCCACGTACGCTTTTTGCACCATTACACTCCATGAACACACTGACACGGCCCTCATAGCCGCTTTCGGGCGTCCATTTGACGGTGACGTTCGTAAACAGCGTGTCGATGGTCATCGTGCCGTCGGCATCGACCATCATCAGCTGTCCGCAGCCACTACCGTCGTAGGTAAAGGTGAGATGTGTGTACTCACCCGAGCGCAGGCGGTGAGTTGACTTATAGGTCGTGCTGCCTACCTTGGCAGTCACCAGATAGCCCTCGGACGTCTCGTTGCTCAGACCCAGACGCAGGCTGCCGTGCATATCCATCAGACACGGGTCGTTGCCTTGTCCGGCATCGGGGCAGACATACATCTGCTGGCTGAACGGGTGTTTGTCGAAATAGTTGCTCAGCTTCACGTTATCCTGTTTCCACAGCAAGCCACACGAGTCTGACGTGCACCAAAGCGACTGACGGTGATTTTGAGCGTCTTCGACATCAAAGTCCACGCGGACACCCTCCACACCGATGGTGCTGCCGGCGTCCTGGAAGGTGACGTTACCCGTTACCGTCGCCGTATTGCGGGCAAAGCCGTCGCAATAGCGCGATACAAACTGCGACTCATTGCCGTTAATCAGTGCATCCACCCTGTACATATAGTAATAGCCGCAATTCAGCTGCGTGTCGGTAAACGATGTGCTGCCGTCCTCGATGGTAGCTATCTTCGTGCTGAAGGCATCGCTTTCTGAGAACTGCTCTGGGCCCCCGCTATCGATAGTGTGACGACGGATGACATACACCATCTTGTCCTGGGCCTTCACGTCGGCAGTCCATTTCAACTCCACCTTGTCGGCGTAGGTGCCGCGCGTGGCAGTGAAACTCGTCAGGCTGGAACCATCGACACGTTCGTTGGGCTGAGTGGGCTTTGTCTGGTAAATATAGTCCTGTACGATAATGCTGACCATATAGGAATAGGTGTCGGTAGAGTTGATGTCCAGGTCCTCATAGCTGTATGAGGTGGCCGTCGTTGCCTTTACCGTTGTCAGCTTGTCGCTTTCAGTGAATGTAACGTTTCCGCTCGACGCGCTGACCGCCTTGCGGTAGATGGTGTAGTAGGTCGTTGCGCTGGGGGTATAGCTCGATGCTGTCCATGTCAGCAGATAGCCGTTACGTGCGTTGTTCACCGTCACGTTCAGGTCACCCAATTCGAAATTGCGGTCCAGTGCGGCCATTTTCTGGGCGGACAGCTGGCTTTCCTGCGTGCCGCTCGTCCAGCCGGTGGGAACGAAATACAGTATGTAATTGTAGTAGTCGTACCCAATGACCTTGTCAGTGTAACTGTTACCTTCCACAGACGTCAGATAAGATCCGTCGCGATACAGGTCGTAGCTACCCGTGTAGTTCTTCGAGTTCTCCGTCTTCCATTGCAGGCTGATGGTCTTTTCCCATGCGTCGTACGAGGCATTCAGGTTCGAGGGATACGTCATCGCCGTAGGTTTCTTGTTGTCTTCCTTCGAGAACACCATCTCGTATTTGTCGGCATATTTGCCCTTGTAATAGTAAATCGTCTTATAGTTATTACTACCCGTGTAGTTGGGGTTATTGTCCGTAACGGTGACCTTCACCTGGCCGTTACTCACTTGGCTGCTCTCCTTGTTATAGAAATAAACAGAGTATTTACCCCATCCGCTTTTCTCTTCGAAGTCCGGAGAGGTGAACGTCAGCTCTTTCTGGTTCGTCCACAGCAACGACCACCCGCTCTCCTTGAACGAGAAGATGGTCGTGCCACTCTTTGCTTCCGACTCGCCATCCAACGTCAAGGCGCTTTTATTCTTCACATCATGGTGACCAACACCGTCGGCAGAAGCAAACGTTCCGCTGACACTCACCGTGTGCCTGTCTTCGGCATGGTTTTCATACATGTAGACGTCAAGACCAATATAATAGTCATCATCCCTGTTGCCTTTACTCTTGTCGCCAATACCGGAAAACATGGCCTTGAAGCTTTCATTGCTTCCTGCCTTAAACGTGGAACCGTGAGCCTTCACGTAGTAGATGGTCTTGCCATCCTCCGTACACGTCCACTCCGTGGCTGTTTCAGTACCGTCGCCGTTGTTCAGACCTGTAAGGGTTAAGGCGTGACCGTCGACCTTCATCGTAGGAGCCCCATTCCAATAGGTATCCACATCGTCGGTGTTTCTTATCCACAGATAGACGGTAAAATAGGGATTGCTCTCTGTGATGGCGGCATAACCCGTCGAACCATCACCACATGCCAACGAGGCTGTAGGTATCACGAAGCGTGGCTGTTCGTCGTCCGCCACAGCCTGTTGTGCGCTGACCACAAACAACAAGGTCAGCAGACTGATAAAATAATGGCGTAGTTTCATAAGTATATCTTTTTTTTATTTCTTTACCTTTTTACTTTTTTACCCTTATAGATGTATATTCCCTTCTTCGTCGGCTTGCCCGAGAGCTTCCGTCCGTCGAGCGTGAACCAACTATCGTCGTTCAACGTTCCACGTTCAATGTTCAACGTTCCGACTTCCGTCGTGTTCTCGTCGAATCCGAGGTATTCCGGTGCAAGCGTCGTCGTAACCTCCAAGTGTGCCCTGTTCGGGTTCAATGCAGCGCCCACGAACTTATAGAAGCCAAGTACACCGCCTTCTGCCGCCAAGGTATAGGCGGTGTTGCCTGCTTCCACCGTCGCGCCGCCCTTCAGTTCGTTGTCGCTGAGCGTTGATGCCGCAGCGTCGTTCAGTTGCAGGATGACAGGTGTAGCGGCGGCTTTCAGCAGTACCGCATTGCCGGCAGGGATGACGCCACCCCCGACGTCGGTCAAGTTCACCTTATTGCCGTTGACGGCGGCGGTATAGACAGTGGCATCGGCGCGATAGCTCTGCGTACCGCTGTAGAACGTAGTCCAGTAGCCGTCACCATGCGGATTGGCCGTCAGCGTGATGCCATAGGGCGTCAGCGTCTCGCCGGCGATGGCGGCAATCTCCGTACTGTTCAACGTGCCGTTATAGGTTGCGCCATTGCCGTCGGTGAAGACTTTGTCCGCAGCCACAGCGAGAACTCCCCCACCCTCCAGTTCGTATTTCTTTACCTTGATGCGGTCAGCGGTGTTGCGCCACCCGAGGGTAATATACTTCGCACGAAGGCCGTGGTTACTTGAGCAGTTCGTTTCTACGCTGCCACCATGAATGGTTATGCTACCGCTTCCGCTGGCACTGATACCAGGGCCGTTGGTGGTTTGCGTGGTAATATGGCCTCCGTTAATGGTGATATGGCCATTGTTGTTGGCATGGATGCCTGAAGCAGTGTAAGTAGTGTTTGTTTCAAGGACTCCGCTTCCGCTGCTTTGGGCGTAAATGGTCAAGTTGCCTTCCACTTGGAGGGCGTTGGTGGAACCGCTGCTCACAGTAATCGTTGCACCATCGCAGAGGATGAGGCAGACATCGCCATTGAACTTCAACTGACCGTTGTATGTGACGTTTTCCTTAATAGCATACCAACCAGCATCAAGAGTCGTGGGAGAAGTGCTACCCGCTAAAATAGTAGCCGATTGGCTGTTTGATGTGCCGTCAGCATCGATATAGCTGACGTCTTCGCTGTCTGCCCATGCCGTCAGAGCGGTCATCATCAGGGCGAGTGTTAATACCAAGCGCTGGTGGCTCCTCTTCCCTTCGGCTACATCCTCCGTGGCGTTGGTGCCGGCCTCAATCACCGTACCGTAGTTCGTCAGGCCGTAGTAGATGTAACAGAACACCGCGATGCCGAGGGCCATCAGGATGATGTACGGCCATTGTTCGTTGGGGAATGCCGCCGTCACCACGATGCTGCCCAGTCCGAAAATGATGATCAGGTGACAGCTCACACGGATGGAGCGCTGGAACCTCATCACCATCTTGCGGTTGTCGTCCGTCCACCATCGGGCATTGTCGTCGCTCTGTGGCAGGCGTCCTGTCATAACGCACACGCGTACAAGCGTATGATAGAAAATATAGGATATATATAGCGCGTGAAGGAAGAATACCAACAGTGAGAAGTGGAAAGTGACAAGCGAAAAGCTGGTTGCCGCCGTCCAGTAGGCAATGATGCCCACTACGAGGATCACGATGTCGCGCACGACGATACGTCGCGTCAGATAGTTCGGGTTCAGCAGCGAGATGTGGCTCCAGCCGAACAGCACCGCCGCCACGTGGAAATAGCTCACCGACAGTGCCGAGGCCCCTGCAGGCCATGTGGCGCGCCAGCCCAGCCGGCTGTGGGCGATGAATCCTGCGGCAAAAATCAGAAACGTCAGTGCCGTCAGCAGTCGCGAACGGCGGTATACCGTATAGTCGCCGTAACTGGAATTACCCGCCAACAGCGCACAACCCATTGTAATATTCACGGATGCAGCAATCAGCAGGATGATGTTGTACAAATTCTGAATAATCATGGCTTTTTCAAATTTTTTTAATGGTGGGGTCTATGGTCGACCCTTAGTTTTCTGCGTATCCTTAAACTTTTATTTTCGACGGCAAAATTACATGTTATTATTTAATTTCGGTGTCAAAAAACACACAATGGTGTCAAAAAAACAAGAATCTGGTGTTAAAATTCGCACAATTTTAACACCTTTCTTGCCTGTTTTTGGCTTTTTTTGTAATTTTGTCCCCAGAAAACGAAAAAAAACAGAAAACGAGAACGGCGTCGTGATACCCATCGAGCATATCCAGTTCGCTGCCATCACGCTGACGGGATTCCTCACCCTGATGCTGGTGTTCATCCTCCCCCTGAACGGCGAGGCAGGACAGGTGTACAACCGTTCGCGCTGGTTCATGGTGGCGGGTACCGCCCTGCTGCCCGTCCAGTTCCTGTTGCAATACACGCTGCATTTCCGCCAGATGGGCGTAGAGCCTGCCGTACTGGTCAATCTGCTGTTTTTCATGCCCTCGGCATGGCTCATCAGCCTCGCCATTCTTAATCTGCTGCGACAGTCGTCGCTGCGCCTTCACGACTGGTTGGTAGGCCCCTGCAGCTATCTTGTCGTCGTCGTCATACTCCTGGGGGCCAATCCCACGGGTGGTCACGCCATTCTCGACGTCACTCCCCGCCTCTACTATGCCGAGGTGGTCGCAGCCGTGGTCTATGCCCTCATGCAGTTCCATTATACCGGCCAACTGTGGCACGAGTTCCGTCGCGTGCGCCTCGCACTCGACAACTATTTCGACCGCGAGCGTCACGGCATCATCCGCTGGATGCGCAACAGCACCATGCTGCTCTCCCTCTCCGCCGTCTTCGCGCCGATGGTCATCTTCTGGTCAGGACCACTGCTCATCGTCTATACCCTCACCATTTTCTTCTGCATCAGCTATACCGTCGTCAATTTCTACGGCTACGGCTTCGACCGTCACCATCTGAATGCCCTGCAACAGGTCGAGCAGACCATGCGTGAGGACGAGCAGCAGACCGCCGCCAGTGGCCGTGACGACAGCCGCGAGCTGCACGAACAGGACCTGAAGCGCATCACTGCCGCCGTCGACCGCTGGATAGAGCGCGGAGGCCACCTGCATAGCGGCATCACCATCCAGACCGCTGCCGACGACATGCACCTGCCGCGCTATCTCCTTTCCGCCTGGCTCAAGTCCACCCGTCAGGGACTCTTCAACCCCTGGCTCACCCATCTGCGCATTGAGGAAGCCAAGCGCCAGCTCACCCTGCACCCGGAATGGAACAACGACACCATTGCCGAACACTGCGGTTTCACCTCGCGCACCTACTTCCAAACCACCTTCAAGCGCATCACCGGCGTCACCCCTCAGGAGTTCCAAACCCGCCAGTAACCTTTGCTGTAACAGCGGGAGGTTCTTTGACTGAAGGTGCAAAGTGCTAAAGATTGTGTTTACGTAAACGTTTAAGTACAAAAAAACAGGTTGACGGGGGCATGGAAGGCCAGAAATTCGTACTTTTGCAGGCAGAAACAAAACTACGAATGATGAAAAAACTACATCTACTTAAGAAAACAGCGGCCCTTCTGTGTGTGGGGGTATTGACAGTGATGCCCGTTTCGGCTAATGATATCCATGTAGCCACTAATGGCGATAACAATAATGCGGGTACGCAGGACGCTCCGTTGCTGACCATCGACAAGGCTATGGAAATCGTACAGCCTGGCGACCGTATCTTGGTACACGAGGGTACCTACATGATAACCAAGCGTATCAAGATTCCCGCACTGAATACCAGTCCCGACCTCCGCTGTGAACTGCGTGCCTGGCCGGAGGATGCCGTTGGCAAGGTGATCATCGACGGCACGAACATGAATCCTTCGTCAGAGATTGAATTCAAGCAGTCGCGCTGTATCTATGTCAACCACGAGGCCAACTACTGGACCTTCTACGGCTTGGTGTTGCAGAATGCCAAGGACAATGGTATGAAGATAGAAGGCTCTTACAATATCGTGGAGCGTTGTACGTTCCGTTGGAATAACGACACAGGTCTGCAGATTGGCATGTTCAAGGACTTCTCCATTGAGGAGACCAAGTCGTTCCCCATCAGTGGCAAGCCGGCCTTCAACCCCAATTTCAGCTATTGCCGGTATAACAAGGTGATCAACTGTGACTCGTACGAGAATGCCGACCTGAAGTCGTATAGCGGTAGTGATGACGGAGGCGATGCCGACGGTTTTGCCGTGAAACTCTTCCCGGGTCCTGGCACAGAGTTTCATGGCTGTCGTGCGTGGACCAATTCCGATGACAACTGGGACCTCTACATGACTTATCATCCTGTAGTCATCGACCACTGCTGGGCTTGGCATGCCGGTTATCTGCCTAATGGTGGTGAGGGTAAGAATGGCAATGGCTTCAAACTCGGTGGCGGTGGCTCTGCCGGAGGTGCCAACTTCGACCATTCGGTGGGTGCCCATGTGCTGACCAATTGTGTGGCCTTCGAGAATCTGCACAAGGGTTTCGACCAGAACAATGCCTATGAGGGCATGTATATCTTCAACTGTGTGGCCTGGGGCAATGAGTACAACTACCGCTTCCCCACAGAGTTCAAATATGGCACAATGGATATCCACAACTGTATTGGTTGGGACGCAACGGCAGAGAAGAGTGGTAGGAAGATTGGTAACCACGAGTTCCTGTCGCCAGATAAAGACGGCTATCAAGACCCTACTGAAGGCACAACCTACAATTCCTGGATTGAAATCGACGGCTGTAGTCCCATCAAGGAAAGCTTCAAGCCCGATGGTGGTTCTTATACTCCTGAGACACAAAACCACAGCGGCGAGTTCCTGTCACTGTCTGTCGCTGACTTCATGGCCGACCGTGAAGCAGACGGTTCGTTGCCCAACAACAACTTTGCCCGCCTGAAGCCCGGTAGCATCTTCAAAGATAAAGGCATGCCCGTTATCGGATTCACCCCCAAGCGCAAGATGACAGAGGCAGAGTGTCTTTCTTATATCGAAGGACTGAACGAGTATATCACTGCCGATGATATCTACATTCCTTATAATGATGATGCTCCCGACTTTGGCGCTTATGAGTCGGACGGCGTGCCTGTTCCCTATGTTGTTCCTGATAAGATTGAGGTGAAGTGCAAGACGGCCAACTCTTCACAGGAGATTGTCGAAGGGCAGCCGATTGCCGATATCGTCTACGAGCTGAACGATGTCGCTACAAATGCTGTCGTTGAGGGACTTAGCACAGGACTTTCCTACGTCTTCGATGCTGTCAGCCATACGGTGACCATCAGTGGTACGCCTCAGACGAGTTGTACCTTCAAGCTTACCGCCACAGGTAATGAGGCAGAAGGCGTGAAGCCCTACACCACTACGGGTAGCATTGTCCTGGTGACTCCCTTCAAGGTGCTTACGGGTGACTGGTATCACTTCCAGGATGCTTGGGACGCACTGCCTGTCGACCTGCAGGGCGTGCTGGAGATGATTCCTGGCAGCAGCAATACGACGTCTTACGATCCTGAGAAGACAGAGAGCAACGGTAGTGTTCCCAGTGGCTGCACCAAAGGCGGCTTTGATATCGGCAAGAACAATGGTGGTATTCGTTGGAATCTGACTGATGGTGTGCTGCAGCTGAAGGTTAACCTCCACTTCACTGGCGACCGTACCTTTACTGTCAAATGGACGTTGTCCAATGGTCAGTCAGGATCCTACTCTACCGGCAAACTGAAGAAGACCACCCTGCTGGAATGGGATATGATTGAAGTGGCTGGCATCAGTGAAGATGTAGCCAAGCAGATTCGCACCATTGAACTGTTGAATAGTGCCTCTGGTGGAGGAGCCCGAGTTTACGATATGTATGTCCGTGTGCCTGATGCCTCTGCCACCACTGCCATCACTGTCACGACGGCGAAGGCAGCCCTCAGCCGCGAGTGCACTGTGAAGACGATGGAGAATGGCCGTATCGTTATCATCAAGAATGGCCAGCGTTACAATCTCCAGGGTCAGTCCGTCGGAACCTCTAAGTTGGAGAAAAGCAAAACCCGCTGAAAATCAGCGGGTTTCAAATTTATTTCGCGGAGAGAACAGCAAAGCCACGAGGTTTCTCCTCGGAGCTTTGAATCCTTTTCTCTTGCTTCGCGGAGAGAACAGGATTCGAACCTGCGAACCAGTTTTGCCGGTTACACGCTTTCCAGGCGTGCCTCTTCAACCACTCGAGCACCTCTCCCTGCGATTTGCGGGTGCAAAGGTACAATAATTAATTGACAATTGACAATTGACAATTGATAATTATGATTTGTTAACCATTAACGTTAAAGACGCGGGCGACGTTGGCATTGGTTTGGCGGCAGATTTCCTCTTCGGTGACACCGTAAGCCTCGGCCAGACGCGTGATGACGTGACGGATGAAGGCGGGTTCGTTGCGCTGTCCGCGAAGGGGAACGGGAGCCATATAGGGGGCATCGGTCTCGAGAACGATACGATTGAGAGGCACGACATCAGCCAGCGTCTCGGGCAGGTGACTCTTCTTAAACGTGAGTACACCACCGATGCCCAACACAAAGCGGTCGAACTCCAGCAGTTGCTGAGCCTCCTGGACATTACCCGTAAAACAATGGAATACGCCACCGGGCAGGTCGTGCGCGTACCGCTTTATAATGGCAACCATCTCGTTTTGTGCCTTGCGACAATGAATCATCAAGGGCAGCTGCAGTTCGACAGCCCAGCGAACCTGCTCCTCGAAGGCTTCCAGCTGTTCACGCTCGAACTCACGGCTCCAATAATAGTCGAGACCGACTTCGCCAATGGCAATGGGGTGTTGGCAGTTGGCTGTTGGCTGTTCTCTCTTTGAGAGTGTGGCGTTGCGAGGGCTGTTAGCTATTGTCTGTTGGCTTTTGGCTAATAGCCATTTGCTAATAGCTAATAGCTGTTCTTGCCAGTCGGCACGGACTTCCTCGGGATGGAGGCCGAGCATGGGACGACAGTAGTCGGGATACTGACGGCAGACGTCGAGAACGGTGTGGCACGAAGCAACATCAATGGCAGGCAGGAAGACGGCCGTACAGCCAGCCTCGCGGGCTCGCTGGACGACGGCATCGCGGTCTGCTGCGAATTCTTCGCCGTCGAGGTGGCAGTGGGTGTCGATGTAATTGGCTGTTGGCATTTGGCTTATTTGTTGCGATGCAACAATTCGTCCATGTAGGCGCTGAGGGCCTGCTTGCGTTCGTCGGGGACGTTGACCTCGCAAAGGGTCTGACGCGCCAGGTCGAAGTAATAATTGATTTTCTCCTCGCAGAGCTGACAGATGCCAATCTCATCGTAGAGACGCGTAACCTCGGCCACCTTCACCTCGCGATTGAACGTCTTGGCATTAATCCATCGTTCCAGTTCGGCACGCTGCTTGCCGTTGGCCCGGTTGAAGGCATTGATGAGCATGTAGGTCTTCTTGTTCGATGCGATGTCGCCACCGACGGCTTTGCCGAAGACCTTGGGGTCGCCATAGACGTCGAGCAGGTCGTCCTGCAACTGGAAGGCGAGGCCCACCTGTTCGCCCAGGCGATAGAGCTGTTCGGCATCCTCCTGCGGAGCATCGGCAAGGATGGCACCCATCTTCAGCGCACAGGCCAGCAGGACGGAGGTCTTCAGGCGTATCATCTCGATATACTCGTCCTCGGTGACGTCGTTGCGCGTCTCGAACGACATGTCGTATTCCTGACCTTCACCGATTTCAAGAGCGGTAGTGGTAAAGAGGTCGAGCACGGGTTGCAACTTATCGGCCGGTACCTGAGCAACGCGCTGATAGGCCAATACGAGCATGGAGTCGCCCGAAAGGATGGCCTTGTTGGCATTCCACTTCTTATGTACGGTCTGCTGTCCGCGACGCAGGTCGGCATTGTCCATGAGGTCGTCATGCAACAGGGTGTAGTTATGATAGGTCTCTAAGCCAACAGCCGGCATCAGGATATCCTCGGGCTGTTCGCGCCAGAGGTTGTAACCCAGCAGGGCAAGAACTGGACGGATGCGTTTGCCGCCAATGGCAAGCACGTATTGTACGGGCTCGTAGAGTGAGGCCGGTTTGCGATCGTAGGGCAGGTGGTCGAGAAAGTCGTTGACTTTTTTCAGGATTTCGTCGGATGAGAGCTGTTTCATTTTTTTCGTTATTTCGTTATTACGTTATTTCGGGATTGCGGGATTTCGGGATTTCGACATTATAGTTTAAAGACGACCGGGATGCAGACCTTGGTGCGGCAGGGCTCGTCGTTTTGAATGCCGGGCTTCCACTGAGGCATCATGCCCAGCACGCGAAGGACTTCGCGGTCGCACTCCGGAGAGAGTTTCTTGGTGACGCTGATGCCGCTGATATTACCATCTTTCTCGACATAGAATACGGCCACCACCTTGCCTTCCGTCTTGTCCTGACGGGCTTTGTAAGGGTAGCGGAGGTGTTTGGTGAGCCACTTCATGAACTCGACGGCACCACCGGGAAACTGCGGCAATTCCTCGGCAATATGGAAATTGAGCGGGTTATTGGGGTCGATGCCCATCGAGGCGAGTGCCTTATCGTCGTCGAGCGACTCTTCAAGTTCCTTGAGCAGCGTGTCGTCGTCACCCTGCTTGTCGTTCTCCATTTCCTCGTCAGGTTCGCTGATCTCCACATTGTCGTCGACGATACGCAGCTGTTCGGCCTTCTCCACCTGGTGCTCCTCCTGCAATTGGGTGATGGTCTCCAGATTCGACATCGGCACGAGTTCGCTCTCGTGAACCATTTCGCCGAGGTCCACGGGGTCGAAATCATCGTTGGCGGGAATGGTGTTCCACTCCAGCGTAACATAGAACAATGCCAGAACAAACGTCAGTCCCAGAAGGAATCCTGTGGTGCGACGCTGGTCGATATCAGCCTGTGGAGTCTTTTTTTGTTCCATGTTTCTTGCAATAAAATGCGAATTATTACGTTATTATTTATGCGGTAACGCTGAAATTTTCGGCAAAGGTACAAATAAATTAAGAATTAATTGTTATCTTTGCATCGGTTTTAGAGATTATTAGATGAAAAAAGGTCTATTAATAGTCATTATGGCGTTGTCAGTGCTTATGACAACAGCACAGGAGAGCCAGGAAGTGTACAGTTTTCTGCGCCTTCCCGTCAGTGCCCATGTTGCTGCATTGGGTGGTGACAACATCACGCTGACCGAGGACGATGCAACATTGATTTTCCATAACCCGGCACTTATCAGCGGCGTGAGCGACAAGACGCTGAACCTGAACTTCATGACCTATATGGAAGGGGCGAAGACGGCTTCGGCATCGTTCGTCAAAGGCTATCAGGAGCGTGCCACATGGGGTGTCGCAGCACAATATATGGATTACGGCAAGATGAAGGAGACCAGCGTGAACAACGAGGATATGGGTGAATTTTCTGCCCGTGACATCGCGCTGTCAGGGTCGTTTGCCTACCTCTTGGCCAACCGTCTGAGCGGTGGTATCACCGCCCGCTTCATCCACTCGCATATCGCCAGCTACAATTCAGCAGCTGTAGCTATTGACCTGGGACTGAACTATTGGGACGAGGAGCGCGGATGGTCGCTATCGGCTGTTGCCAAGAATCTGGGCGGACAAATCAAGGCCTACGAGGACGATTTCGAACGCATCCCGCTAGATCTGCAGCTGGGTGTGACGAAACGCCTCATCGGTTCACCGCTACGGATATCAGCTACCCTGTCGCGACTGAACAACTGGGACCAGGGATTCATCAAGCATGTGGCCGTGGGTGCCGACCTGCTGTTAGGCGAGAACATCTACGTGGCCGCAGGCTATAATTTCCGACGCGCCAGTGAGATGAAGATTACCGACGACGAAGGAGACAGCAACCACGGAGCAGGACTGTCGCTGGGTGGCGGACTCCAGCTGGAGCGTTTCAAACTACACGTGGCCTACGCGAAATATCACGTATCGGCTTCGTCATTATTAATCAATGTAAGTTATGCACTATGAAGAAGATTACTATAGCCATTGACGGCCACAGCTCATGCGGGAAAAGCACGATGGCCAAGGACCTTGCCCGCGAAGTGGGTTACGTATATGTGGACACAGGAGCCATGTATCGCAGTGTGACGCTCTATGCCCTGCGTAACGGGATTTTCAAAGAGGTGAGAGGTGAGGGGCAAGAGGTGAGAGAGGTCATCGACGAAGAAGCCCTGCGCCAGCAGATGACGAACATCCAGATTTCGTTTAAGTTCAATGCCGAGACAGGACGCCCCGATACTTACCTGAACGGTGAACTCGTCGAGCACGACATCCGCACGATGGAAGTGTCGAACCACGTCAGTCCCATTGCCACACTGGGCTTTGTACGTGAGGCCATGGTTGCCCAGCAGCAACAGATGGGCAAGGACAAGGGGGTGGTGATGGACGGTCGCGACATCGGCACCGTCGTATTCCCCGATGCCGAACTGAAGGTGTTCGTCACAGCCTCAGCAAAGGTTCGTGCCCAGCGCCGCTATGACGAGTTGAAGGGAAAAGGCATGGAGGCCGACTTCGACGAAATCCTGAAGAATGTCGAAGAGCGCGACTACATTGACAGCCACCGCGAGGTGTCACCCCTGCGTAAGGCTGACGACGCCATAGAGCTGGATAATTCAAACATGACTATTGCCGAACAGAAGCAATGGCTTATGGACCGCTTCAACGAAGCCGTCAAAGCATAACATTTATTCCATTGCGACAATCACATCGCGACATTGTTCCATCAGCCACTTCGGTGTGCTGGTGGCACCGCAGATGCCTACTGTCCTGACGTCCGCCAACCACGAAGGGTCTATTTCCTCAGGTCCTTCGATGAGGTGCGTATTGGGATTGACGCGCAGACATTCGTTATAGAGCACCTTGCCGTTCGAGCTCTTCCTTCCGCAGACGAAAAGGATAAGGTCGTGTTTGGTGGCAAATTGCGAGATGTTCGGCATCCGGTTGGCTACCGAACGGCAGATGGTGTCGAAACTCCGGAACGTAGCGGACGGTGAGATGTGCTGCTGGATATACTCGATGATGCGATGAAACTCGTCAAGCGACTTCGTGGTCTGTGAATAGAGGTAGATGTCGTGTGAGAAATCGAGTTTCGTCACCTCCTCGAGACTCTCGATGATAATGGCATCCGAATGGGTCTGTCCGACCAATCCCAACACTTCGGCATGACCTTTTTTGCCGAAAATGACAATCTGTCCTGCCCCAGCCTCATACTGTTTCTTGATGCGTTTCTGCAACTGCAACACCACAGGACAGGTGGCGTCGATGATTTCAATATTGTTACGACGAGCCATCTCGTAGGTCTCAGGGGGTTCGCCATGAGCCCGCAACAGCACCGTTACATCGTGCAAACGAGCCATTTGCTCATGATCGATAGTCACCAGTCCCATTGCACGCAGGCGTTCACACTCCATGCCGTTGTGAACGATATCGCCCAGACAATAGAGCTGTGTACCCTTCTCAAGTTCCTCTTCGGCTTTCTGAATGGCGGTGGTCACTCCGAAGCAGAAGCCGCTACCGTTATCGATTTCAATCTGTAACATTGAACGTAATGATTACTTTAATAGGCGGAAATATTCGTCCAACAGACTTTGGGCGGCAGCAAACGACGTCTGTTCGCCAGCCAATACGGAACGTTCTGCAGCCTGTAACTGGCGCTTGATGACGTCATTATTATAGAAGTTCAAGCGCAGGTGTTCGTTGATGCTTTCATACATCCAGTATTTCGACTGCTCATTACGACGATAGGCGAAGTAGCCGTTGTCCTTGACGAAATCCATATATTCGTAAATCATATCCCAAACCTCCTTGATGCCATAGCCGTAGAAGCCGCTGTAGCACAGCACCTTCGGCAACCATCCGCTCTCGGGCATGGGGAAGAAATGGAGGGCATTACGGAAATTCGTCGCCGCCATGTGGCATTTGTCGACGTTATCGCCGTCACACTTGTTGATGACGATGGCATCGCAGATTTCCATGATACCACGTTTGATACCCTGCAGGTCATCTCCCGTACCTGCCAACTGGATGAGCAGGAAGAAATCGACCATCGAATGGCAGGCCGTCTCACTCTGTCCGACACCCACCGTCTCGACGAAAATCTTGTCGAAGCCGGCAGCCTCGCAGAGGATAATGGTCTCACGCGTCTTACGTGCCACACCACCCAAGGAACCTGCCGTCGGACTAGGGCGGATAAACGAGTCCGGATGCGTGGAGAGCTTTTCCATACGCGTCTTATCACCCAGGATACTACCCTTCGAACGTTCTGAAGATGGGTCGATGGCCAATACCGCCAACTTACCGCCTTTCTCTTTCAGTACGTGGATGCCAAACTCGTCGATGGAGGTCGATTTTCCTGCACCGGGAACACCACTGATGCCCACACGGATGCTGTTGCCGCTATAGGGCAGACACTTGTTGATGACCTCCTGGGCCTTTGCCTGATGGTCGGGATTGACACTCTCCACCAGCGTCACAGCCTGCGAGAGGATGGTGACGTCGCCTTTGACGATGCCCTCTACCATATCGGCAGCAGAGAGTTCACGACGCTGTACACGACGATGTTTCAGATAGGGATTAATAATGGATGGTTGCTCGACACCACTATTCACTTGCAGGCCGGCATATTCTGAACTATTCTCGGGATGATCCATATTTGATGTAAGATGTATGATGTAAGGGATTATTTTGCATTGATGGTGATGGTCACCTTCGGCTTCTGGGGGTCGTTGGTAATCATCAGGATTCGAGGTCGCGTGCGCACCTTCAGCAAGTCGTTGCGGTAGGCCGTAATCTTCAGTTTGGCACTTTCGCCAGGTTGCAGATAACTCTTGTTCAACGATATCTTCAGTCCGTTGGTAAACATCTGCAACGAAGAAATCTGCAATACTGACTCACCGGTATTGACAATGTCAATGACCTCCGTCTTCTTCGACTTGTCCTCAAACAGGATGTCGACGGTTTCCTTCGACAGCTGGATATGAGGGGAATTTATCACCTCTTTGAGGAACGACGGCAGCAATACTACCGACACACCTATTTCGTGGTCGGCACGTACTTTCTCACCAATGTTACTTGCCATATACACGGCCGTCTGCGTCAGTCCGTAGTCGTGTAACTTGGAAGAATTCAGCCGCACCGTCATCACACCCTCTTCATCAGGAGCGAGCTTTTCAGGCTGCATCACCGCCGTCAGATAAGGAGGCAGATGAAGCAGGTTGGGTTGCATGTCCTGCGAGCCGTGATTATACAGGTGCAACTCCTGCACCAGCTGGTCGCCACGATTCACGTCATCAAATTCCAGGTCGTGCTTATCAAGGCGTAATTCACCCATCGCCACAGGATAATTGCCAGAGAGGTCGACATAATGTTCTAGCACATGTCCTTTCATCGTCACGTACACGGGCTTCGACGACGCATTGCTGACGATGGCTGCCTGCTGGGCGAAATGTCCTAATTGGCGGGCATTATATGTCAGTTGAATCTGGAATTGCTCACCACCGGCGATATCACCTTTCGGAAATTCTGCAGCCACACAGTAGCAGTCGGGCTTCACCTGACTGATGCGCAGTTTCTTGCTGCTTTTGTTACGACACTTGAAGACTGCCGTAATGGGGTGTTCATAGCCTGTTCGACCGACATCGACGGTGGTCTGCTCAACAACCAGTTTCTGTGCAGCCATAGGCAACGTCGCCAACAGGAGCAACGAGGGTATAATCAGTTTTCTTTTCATCATTCTTTTACGTTAAAAGTCATCGACGGCGCCGTCGCACGATATTCCGGAGCATAGGCACACTGCACGGTGCATGTACCACTCTCATACTTGCCGGCACGGTCGATATAATATTCGGTCTCTATCTGGTGCTTGCCCTTCGACAGACCATAATAGAAATAATTCGTAGCACAATCCTTAGGCGACACGTAGGCACCCTGCTGATAACCCGAGAGTTGACGGACGGGTTCCATACATGCAGCGCGGCGGTCGGACACCTGTACGAAGTCAAGGTCGCGCGAACATTCGATGGTGATGCGGATGCGCACCTTATCACCAACCTTCAACGCGGCCTGTGGTTTTTCCGCAAGCACCTCGCGCTTCACCGTAATACCGCCATTACTCTGCTCCACCTCGCTGGTTTTTTGGAAGAACTGTGCATAGACAGCGCCCCAAGATGTACCCTCAGAAGTCTTCGTGGCCGTGAAGGTCTTACCGATAGGATCCGTCATGGCGGTCTTCACATAACCAATGCCTGCGGTGGCCTTGGGGGCATCGACGGGTGAACCATCGACCGCGAGCACCGTGGCGGGCTGTGTGGTGGTCAGCGTGGTAGCATTACCATTCAGGAATGCCCAGATGGCGTTGACGCTATTGATGGGGGTATCCCACATCTGGGTACGTTTCTCCTGCAACAACCAGCGACGCATCTCGTCGACGGTCTGTACATCCTTCGGCGTCACCATCTGGATGGCTTCGATGGCTGCCACCTCCGTAGGAATCTTGTAGTCGTACCACGAATAGCCGGCACGCGGGGTGTCATAGTAACGACCCATCTCCTCGGTGAATACCGTATATTCCTTCAGACTCTGCACGTATTCGGCAGCCTTGCGCGTCTCGCCATTCTTAGAGAGAATGATAGCCGAGAGGGCCTTCTCATAAATGGTCTGACGCTGGATATCCTTCTTCAGCAAGGGCAACAGGTAGTCGTTGGCAGCCTGCACGTCACTCGGCAGTTTCCGTCCGTCGAGGGCACAGAGGTAGAGCCAGCGCAGGGCCGTAAACGACGGGAACGACGGCTTACGACCTTTCTTCTCCTGTTTCTTCATCTCCTTCACCAAATCAACGATTTCGTTGCCGATGAACTTGAAGGCCTTATCTTCCATCTGCTTTGTGGCATCCTGCGTTCCCGTCATCCGGTTCAGACGTACCAGCATTTCCTCGACAGCCACCGTGATATACGTGCTGCCCTGCATGCCCGGATACCACGAGAACGAGCCGTCGCCGTTCTGCAACTTCTGCAACTTCTCCAGGGCCGTTGTCAGGCGGTTACTGATTCCGTTTTCGTCGAAGAAATCAGCCAAACGCTGCTTCTGTTCACTCTCGCGGTCGGTAGCCCACACCCACGGTGTCTCGCTGAGCACGAGGTCCTTCAGTTCCTGGTTCTTCTCCAGTTGCGAGGTCAGCGAAGCCTGCGTCTCTTCCTGCTGCCACAGTTTGAAGGTCGTCTTCACCTGCGGACTCTGGTTCAGCAGCGTCTTTGCCAACAGATTGCTATAGTAGCTCGCAGCCTGGTCGATGGCACTATGTTCCCACGGCTGTCCTAAGGTAGGCAGCGACTGCACCATCAGCCACGCAGGATTGTTCGTATATTCTATGGTCAGCTTCTGCTGCGTCGTTCCCTGCGGGAAGAGCTTTGTCAGGTCGATGGTCTTCACACCGGGCTCATGCTGGGTATAGGGAACGGTCTTGGTAACATACTCCTTATCGGGCAATACTGGCAGATAGTGCTGTTCTCCGTCCGAGAAGCCATCTCCAGAGGCCGTCATCTTACAAATACACACCGACACATTGGGCCAGATGCACGGAACCCAAAACCCTACCGTAGTAGTCTTGCCCGCTTCTACCTGAAAGTATGATTCTAGCTCGATGAGACAGGAGTTTTTCTCTGGATTAATCAGTATCAAGCGAGCCACACCTGTCACCTGTTCGTCTTTCAGGTTGAAGATGCGAGCCGTGATATGAACATCGTCGCCCTGACGGACAAAGCGGGGCACATTGGGCTGCACCATCACATCCTTCTGGGCCACAGCCTCACCCTCGATACGGCCATACAACATCTGCTGTGTATTGGCAATACCCATAAAGCGCCATGTCGTCAGACTCTCTGGTAACGTGAACTTCATCACCACCTGACCCTTTTCGTCGGTCGTCAGCATCGGATAGCAGAAGGCCGTCTCGTCCAGGTTCTCACGCACCTGTACATTCTCTTCATGCTGCTCTTCTTTCGTTTCGGTGCCAGTCTCGACAGCATCAAAGACTTTCGCTTCCTTCTTTTCGGCAACGGCAGACAGTTCCACGGCATCGTTGGCAGCTGCAGCCATCACCGGAGCCTCTTCCACCATCATCATACCAGTATCCTCTACGGCCTTCGACCTCATCATGCGTCCAGAAGCATAAACCCGTCCATAGGCGATATAGGCGCTGGGCAGGATACTCTCGTCGAACCGGCTGAAGTCAAGGTTCTTATAGTCCAACGGCGTCTTGTAGGCCTGCAATGCGGCCCACGACAGCTTACCCGTAGAACGGAACTGCCAAATGGTCGAGGGTTGCGGCAGATAGTTGGTAGGCGCGAACGACCAATTGTGAGTCTTGATTTGGTCCAGACTCTTGTCGTAGAGCACCGCCAGCAGCGACGCATCAGCAGGTGTGCCGTCCGGATTCACCACCTTCAGGCGCCATTCCTCCTGCTGTCCGGGCGTCAGACGGTCGCGGAATGTCTCCCACGTCAGACGCAACTTCTTATCGGGCATCGGGCGTTTGATGGTTTGCTGGTGACTATAGCACACGCCATCCTTCACCCACGCATAGGTCAGCAACAGGCCGTTGCCGTATTCCTCCTTATATTTCAGTTTCCTGTTCAACAGTTCACCACTCTTCTTCACCACCCCACGCTCAATGACCTTATCATCGGCATAGATGCCATAGACAATATGGAGGTCGGGGTCGCTGGAACCAATCTGCAATGTCACGGGTGTGCCGTCGTTGGGGAATTGCTTCTCCGACACATAGAACCAGTCGTGCGTCGTCGTGGCGGGTTTGGTGTCATCGAGACCGAAGACTATAAAGGTCATATCCACGCTGTCGTCGCCACACGTAGCTTCCAGGCGATGCTCACCGCTCTTCAACTTCCACGGTGCCGTCGGCTGCGCCTCATTAGCGGGGCACTCCTTCCACTTACCACCGTCAACACGATATTTCACTACGCCTTCTATCTCCTTTCCGGCAGCATTCCTGCGTGAGAAAGTCACCTGCGGCATCTGGGCGGCAGACTCATCGAACCATGATGCGTCTCACCTGCCACATCGGTCACCTCCGTCTCTGCCACAAAGCTGTAGTACATCGGATACTTGCCGTCATCCTCAGGCAGCGTCATGGGCATCTCCACCTCAAACGTGCCGTCGTCGCCCGTCACGGCCTCGCCTTCCTTCACCACTTCCTTCGTCCGGCCGTTGCCGAAATAGCCGCCTTCCCAGTACCACGAATACGACAGCCACCAGAACGCCACCTGGCGACTCACGGTATACTTCACTTTCGCACCCTGCACGGGCACACCGGCATAGCTCATAGCCTTACCCTTGGCACGCACGGTATCACCCTGCTGGTATGAGGCCTTATATTCGTCAAACTCCACCTGGAACGTCGGACGCTTGTATTCCTCTACGCTAATGGTCGTCGACGTGTTGTTAGCCCTCACCGTAAAGCGTCCGTTCAGCAAGCCCTTCGGCAATGTCAGTTCCGTGGCACACTTGCCATAGCGGTCG
Source organism: uncultured Prevotellaceae bacterium (assembly GCA_902774925.1). Taxonomy (GTDB): domain Bacteria; phylum Bacteroidota; class Bacteroidia; order Bacteroidales; family Bacteroidaceae; genus Prevotella. The sequence continues at coordinate 30,680 of CACYKE010000015.1, forward strand.
GTGGTCACCCATTGCTCTGCCACCACCTTGTAGTTGGCGTCACGCAGTTCTACATGTACGCGCTTATTCTCCACGGCGACATTGTCCAGTACCGACTCTTCCTTCCACACGATTGCGGCCACATGCACCGTCTGGCTCGGACGGTATATCGAACGGTCCGTAAACACGCTGGTATGTTCCGACGTATATTCCCGCGAATAATAGGTATAACGACCACCGGCACTCGTCGGCGGGTTATACTCGTCGCTCTTCGTATATACCATCACCTCCGACGGTATACGCTCGCTGAAGTCACACATCAGCTCGCCCTCGTCGTTACACGTCAGCACATCGGTCTTCGCCTCCTGTTTCCACCCTCCGCGGTACTTCAGTCGCACCGTAGCCTTCGGAATGGGTTGTCCCGTGCGGGCATCGACGACGACATAGCGCATTTGCTGTTCCGGCATGGCCTGCGTCATCAGCCTCACGCCCGACACGAAATACAGATTCCGCGACGTCTCCGTCTGGGGCGACGACCATTCTATCATATACACGCCAGGCTCCAGTCCGGGCAACTCCACGGAGTCCTCAAAACTCTCGTAGTCCTGATGGCCGCTGAAATGCAGCGTCCGCGTCAGATCTGCCCGCAGCGTCAGGTTCGGCTTCATCTTCTTATAGTCTTTCGGGACGCCGGGATTCAGCTCCGTATCGCCCTTCAGGTTCGTGCCATACACCTGCATGGTCAGCGTCTCGATGTTCCGCAACGACGTCAACTTCACAGTCTGCGGCTCTTGAGGCATCGCCACCCGATGAGGCATGGCGGCCGTAAACCTCGGACGCGTCATGTCCGTTTCTTCGTTGCGCAACCTGTTAGCACGCTGCCACGAACCCCACCGTCCGAGCGACTCACGCAGATAGGTGATGCGCTCCTTGACGGCAGCAGCATCATTCTCGTCCATCATGCCCAGACGCTTGATGGCTATCTCGCAGGCTTCGGGCAGGTCACCATACACCGCCGCCAGCGAGTCCAGCGACGCCTTGTCATTGAAGGCCTCGACACCCGTCAGACATGCCGCCCGGCGGTTGCCCGTCTTCGAATAGTATTCATGCAACCACTGCCACGCCTCCAGCGACCGTCCTACCACGTTCAGCAGGTCGTCATCATAGTATGTCTTGCTGTCCTTGCCCTTGATGACGAAGGGCTCATAGCCCTCGGCTTTCACCTTTGCCAATGCCTCGGGATGCAACATGGCCTGTTGACGGTATTTCGTCGCCATGTCGGCTGACTCCTCACCTAACGTGCGACCGTTATCCTCGTAAATCTTCGACAACACGGTGTGATACACTGCCTTCAGCGCCACATCTTGCGTCGCCTCGGCTTTCTTTTCCAGTCGCACGACGGCAGGCTGCAGCGAGTCGGGAGCTATCTGCGACTGCTGACGGGCATACGACAGCGTGGCCCGCAACAATTGTCCGTAGGCACGCTCTTTCTGCGCCTTCGCCTCTATCTTCTGCAGATGCTCCATAGCTGTCTTGGGCAGGTCCTTGTCCAAGGCCTTCTCCACCTGTTTCCACAGGTCCTGATATGTCTGACTAAATATTCCCATAGGTACCAGCAGCATGACTGCCAATAACACTAAAAAATTCCGTTTCATAACGCGTATGTTTAATACTAAGGGACAAAAGTACGAAAATTCTATCAATTTTCAATGATTAATTATCAATTATTAAAAATAATTACTATCTTTGCACAAATCTTTAAAACTATACAACGAGCAATATGATCAATCGCGAGCTGCTACAACCCCAGAGCATCGTCGTCATCGGAGGGTCCAACAACGTCCACAAACCTGGTGGCGCCGTCGTAAGAAATATTCTGCAGGGAGGATTCAAAGGAACCCTGCGCGTGGTGAATCCAAAAGAGGACGAGGTACAAGGCATCAAGGTGTTTCACGATGCCAAGGAGCTGCCACCCACTGAACTGGCCATCCTCGTCGTTCCCGCCAAGCTGTGTCCCGACACCGTCGAACTCTTGGCTCGCGACAAAGGCACCCGCGCCTTCATCATCATCTCTGCAGGCTTCGGCGAAGAAACCAAGGCCGGTGCCGTCATGGAACAGCGCATCCTTGACACCTGCGAACAGTATGGTGCGTCGCTCATCGGCCCCAACTGTATCGGGCTGCTCACCCGCGACCACCATTCAGTATTCACCAAACCCATTCCCGCGCTCAATCCCAAGGGTGTCGACTTCGTCTCGGGTTCCGGTGCCACGGCGGTATTCATCCTCGAGAGTGCCGTCATCAAGGGTCTGCAGTTCAACAGCGTCTGGTCCATCGGCAACGGCAAGCAGATTGGCATCGAGGACGTTCTGCAATACATGGACGAACACTTCAATGCCGAAACGGACTCACTGGTCAAGCTGCTCTATATTGAAAACATCTCCAACCCCGACAAGCTGCTGTTCCATGCCAGCTCACTCATCCGCAAGGGCTGTCGCATAGCAGCCATCAAGGCCGGCTCGTCGGAGAGTGGCAGTCGCGCGGCATCCAGCCATACGGGGGCCATCGCCTCCAGCGACGCTGCCGTCGAGGCATTGTTCCGCAAGGCGGGCATCGTACGCTGCTTCAGCCGTGAGGAACTCACCACCGTGGGCTGTATCTTCACCCTACCGCCACTCAAAGGCCGTAATTTCGCCATCGTCACACATGCCGGCGGTCCTGGCGTCATGCTCACCGACGCCCTCTCGAAGGGCGGACTCAACGTCCCGAAGATTGAAGGCCCCATGGCCGACGAACTGAAGGAACAACTCTTCCCCGGCTCTTCCGTTGCAAACCCCATCGACATCCTCGCCACAGGCACGGGAGTAGAGCTCGGACTGGCTATTGACTACTGCGAACACAAGTTCGACAACATCGACGCCATTGCTGTCATCTACGGCACACCGGGACTCTCCACGCTCTACGAAGCCTACGAGACGCTGCACCAGAAGATTATCGAATACAAGAAACCGATATTCCCCATTCTCCCCAGCCTCCATACCGCTGGCCCTGAGGTGGCGGAATTCCTGCAGAAGGGTCACGTCAACTTCTCCGACGAGGTGACGCTGGCCACCGCCCTGTCACAGGTCATGAACACCCCTGCACCGGCACCCCCCGAAGTACAACTCTACGGCATCGACATCCCACAGCTCAACAAAATCATCTTCGGCATCGAGGAAAATGGCTACGTACCGCCACAGACCGTCCGCGACATCCTCTCCTGTGCCGGCATACCCCTCGTTCCCGAACTGGTCGGCACGTCGAAGGACGAACTCACCGCCTTTGCCCAGCGCGTCGGCTATCCCGTCGTCGCTAAGGTCGTAGGACCCGTCCACAAGAGCGACGTCGGCGGTGTGTCACTCAACATCCGCACCCCCGAACACCTCGCACTCGAGTTCGACCGCATGATGCAGATTCCTGGCGCTACGGGCGTCATGGTTCAGAAGATGCTCCGTGGCACCGAACTCTTCATCGGCGCCAAATACGAGGAACGCTTCGGCCATGTCGTGCTCTGCGGACTCGGCGGCATCTTCGTCGAAGTGCTCAAGGACGTCCGCTCCGGTCTCGCACCGCTCACCTACGGCGAGGCATACTCCATGATCCACGGTCTGCGGGGCTATAAAATACTACAAGGTACGCGCGGACAACAGGGCATCAACGAACAGAAATATGCCGACATCATCGTCCGCCTCTCTACCCTACTCCGCTTCGCCACCGAGATTAAGGAAATCGACATCAATCCCCTCCTGGCAGACGGTGACGACGTCATTGCCGTCGACGCCCGCATCCTCATCGAAAAATGAAAAAAATCGAGAGTTCCAAATAATTAGATGAAAATATGCTTTTCGAGTCCAACGCACGGGAGTACCCCGTCGCCTTACGGGCTGAACGGTGCTCTGCTCCCTGCTGTCGGCTTGACACTTCCCTGCTGTCGGCCATACAGCAGGGAGGAGAGTAAAGGTTAGCAGGGAAGGTATCGGGCAATACTCTTGGAGTAATCGAAAATACTCCAAGAGTATTCAAAATTTCTTTCGGAGTATTGCTTTTTAGTGCCGGACAGTTGACGGGGAAGAGTGCCGTGATATGATTTTGTGGACGCGGCCTTTTTCGTCCCTGACGATGGTGACGGGACCGAGGCGGTAGAGAACGGAGGACGTTGAACATTGAACGTTGAACGTTGAACGAGGACCGTCGATGGATGAGGGGGTGTCGATAAAGACGTCGAAGGAGGCGAGGCCGTCGGTGACAGCCATGCGGGTGATGGGTTTCGACATGAATTTCGTGCCGTCGATGTTGGCATTGTTCAGCGTGGCGGCGGGTTTTGACGTATTCGTGAGCGAATCGTTAGTCTGATAGGGATAGCCCCAGCCAGAGCTTTGGTAGGAGTCGGTCTTATTGTTGGCGTGGAAGATGTCGTAATGGTTGACGCCACCGCCATTGGTAGATTTGTCGAGACTGGTCCAGAGCTCAGGGTCGAAGTCGATGTGGAAAATGACGATGCCGTTGCCGGGCAGCGACTGGTCCCAGCCGAGCTGCTGACGGTTTTCGACGATGTAATACTCCTGGTCGTAGCCGTCGTTACGCAGGAGGTAAGCACAGCCTTCGTCGGTGAGTGCGGGCATGTCGGTAATGGTGGTCGTAGTGGTGAGTTCCTCGGGTGTGAGCCAGTCCATGAGCCAGCGCTCGTGGGCGGAATAGCCACAGGGGTGGATACCGCCGCCGTTGTAGTTGCCATAGTCCATGAGGTCCCAGTTGCCGACAAACTTCTTACTACCATAGTAGAAGTCGGGGAGTCCGAAGCAGTGGCTGTATTCATGGCAGAGGGTGCCGAAGGCGCCATAGCTGTTGTTGGAGGCCAGTTCCTGTACGGCACAGTAGCTGTCGACGAACCAGGTGCGATAGCCATCGGTGACATCGAGCGGATCGCGGTAGAAATGTGTCACGGGGTCCTTGTGGTCGCTCATCCACCATTGGTGGGGCCAGATGGCATCGTAGCCTCCACCAAAACCGCCATAGCCGCTGCCTTTGCCGGCATAGATGATAAGCAGTTGGTTGACGTATCCGTCGCCACTCCAGTCGTAGAGGCTCCAGTCGATGTCACGTTTGAGGAGGGAGTCGACAATATCTTCGACGAGGAATTGGGAATTCTCGTCGTCCGTTACCGTACTGCGATACTTCGCAAGGCTGTCGACAACGACGTATTCGAGGTCGAAGACAGGCCGGAACTGGTCGTAGCTCTGGGCAACGAAATAGTCGCGGACGGAGCCGAAGAAGGGTTCCTCAGAGAAATTTTCCGCATTGAATATCTTGTCCCACTGTTCGAGCGTTTGCACCTCATCGTCCTTGAAGGTACGGTCGGCAAAGGCAGCCAGCACCACCAATTGGTGGAGGTCGCCCTTGTAGAAGTCGCCCCCAGGCTGGCGTGATGCTGCGGCGCTACGGGTAAAAGGCCGCGGTGTGCCCCGTCGACATCCCTGCCGCACAGGACTATCTTCTGCCGTTGCCGTCAGCGAGACGAACAACAGCAGAAGAAAAAGGGATATATAACGGTATTTCGGCATAACGGTATTATCGGTATTTCGTTATAACGTTATTCCGACATTATTTCCTCGGGCACCAGGGCTTCAGGGTCTTGAAGAAGTCGTTGCCCTTGTCGTCGACGAGGATGAAAGCGGGGAAGTTTTCTACGTCAATCTTCCACACGGCCTCCATGCCGAGCTCAGGATACTCTACGCACTCAATGCTCTTGATGCTGCTCTGAGAGAGGACGGCAGCGACACCACCGATGCTGCCCAGATAGAAGCCGCCATGCTTCTTACAAGCCTCGGTGACGACATCGCTGCGGTTGCCCTTGGCAATCATCACGAGTGAGGCACCGTTAGACTGGAACTCATCCACGTAGGGATCCATACGGTTGGCTGTGGTGGGACCCATCGAACCACAAGGATAGCCCTCTGGCGTCTTGGCAGGACCAGCATACAATACAGGATATTTCTTGAAGTAGTCGGGCAATCCCTCACCGGCATCGAGACGGGCCTTCAGCTTGGCGTGAGCGATGTCGCGAGCCACGATGATGGTACCCTTCAGGTTGACACGGGTAGAGACGGGATACTTGCTGAGTTCCTTGCGAACGGCATCGATACCCTCGTTGAGGTCGATGGTGATGGTGTTGGCACCCTCGCCAGCCTTGGCATACTCGGCAGGAATGAGTTCTGAGGGGTTCGAGTCCATCTTCTCCAACCAGATACCATCTGCATTGATCTTTGCCTTGATGTTACGGTCGGCAGAACAGCTGACTCCCATACCGATGGGACAGCTGGCGCCATGACGCGGCAGACGGATGACACGGATATCGTGAGCCAGGTACTTACCACCGAACTGGGCACCCAAGCCAATCTTATGAGCCTCCTTGAGGAGCTTCTCCTCGAGGTCGACATCGCGGAAGGCACGACCTGTCTCATCACCTGTTGTGGGCAGACCATCGTAGAACTTGATGCTGGCCAGCTTCACGGTGAGGAGGTTCTTCTCAGCAGATGTACCACCAATGACGAAGGCGATGTGGTAAGGCGGACAAGCAGCGGTACCCAGCGACTTCATCTTCTCAACGAGGAAAGGAATCAGGGTTCCCTCGTTCTGAATGGTTGCCTTGGTCATGGGATAGAAGTAGGTCTTGTTGGCCGAGCCACCACCCTTAGCCACCATCACGAACTTATACTCAGCACCTTCTGTGGCCTCGATGTCAATCTGGGCAGGGAGGTTACAACGGGTGTTCACCTCGTCGTACATGTTCAGAGGCGCGTTCTGCGAGTAGCGCAGGTTGTCCTGGGTGAAGGTATTGAAGACACCCAGCGATAGGGCCTCTTCGTCCTCAAAACCGGTCCAAATCTGCTGACCTTTCTCACCATGGATAATAGCCGTACCCGTATCCTGACAGAACGGCAGGATGCCACGCGCAGCCACCTCGGCATTGCGGAGGAACTGCAGGGCCACATACTTGTCGTTCTCTGAGGCCTCGGGGTCATTCAGGATCTTTGCCACCTGGAGGTTATGTTCGCGACGCAGCATGAATTCCACATCGTGGAAGGCCTGCTGGGCCAAAAGCGTCAAGGCCTCCTTCGAAACCTTCACGATCTGCTTTCCTTCAAACTCGGCGGTGGTCACGCCTTCTTTCGACAACAGACGATACTCCGTCTTGTCCTCGCCCACCTGGAACATCGGGGCGTACTTGAATTCTACGTTTTTAGCCATATTTGTATTTGTTTAATGTTTCATGTTTCAAGATTCATGTTTCAATATCCGAAAATTTCCTCGGTGGTCAGGCGACGGATGGGGCCGAGCTGTTCCAAGGCCTTCATGTCGAGTTCCTTCTCGTCACCGAGGATGATGTAACGGTACTGCTTGTTGGCCATCACCTGCTTCTCGAAGTCGACGATATCCTGCAACGTCAAAGCGGGCAGCGCATTGTAAACTTTCTCGTTGATGTCGTAGTCGATACCACGGCGCTTGGCCATGAGATAGTCGCTGATGACACTGAACTTCGTGACGCGCTGACTGGCGAGCTGCTTGGTGACGGCATCCTTCGCAATACGGAAGGCGTTCTCACTGGCAGGCATCTCGTTGAGGATGACATGGAACTGATTGACGGCATCCATCATCTTGTCGTTCTGCGTGATGATGTAAGCCTGACTGAACTCTTTCTCGCCCTTCTTGGACGGTGTAACATAGTAGGCCGCAGCACTGTAGGCCAGACCGCGGGCTTCACGCATTTCCTGGAAGACGATACCGTTCATGCCACCACCGTAATACTCGTTGAAGAGGTCGACAACAGCCTCCTTGTCGGGATTCCAGTCGCGACCTTCGTTGTTGTACATCAGCAGATAGATGTTCTTAGCATCGTAAGGTGCAATGAGCACTTCGTTCGTCGCAGCCTGCTGACGCTCGTAAGGCTTACCCTTCGGCACATCGGCCAAGGTCTTGGCGGTCTTATGGGCAGTAGCCAACACCTTCGAGAGTTCGTCGGGAGTCAGTTTGCCATAATAAAGCACGGTATGCTTGAGGTTCGACAGATTAGCCAGCAGACCCAGCAACTGCTGCGGATTAGCCTGACGAAGCTCGTCGGCCGTCATCACGTCGCGGTTGCTGTTATGAGGGCCATAGGTGGCATAGTTCAGCAGATAGCTGAAATTGGTGCTCTGGTCTTTCTTGGCGTCGTCACGGGTCTTGAGTACCAGTCCGACAAACTGGTCGTATGACGTCTTGTCGGCCTTGGCATGGTGCAAAAGTTCCTCCAACAGTTTCAGCGCCTTGGGCATCTGTGACTGGAGTCCGGAAAGCGAGACAGTCAAGTTATCGGCATTGACATTGACCGAATAGTTGCAAGCCATCTTGTAGAACTCCTGCTTCACCTGTGCAGCAGTATATTTTTCCGTGCCGACATAGTCGAGATAGTCAGCAGCAATATCGTAACGGTTGTCGTCCTGCTTACCGAACTCATAGCGGAACACGAGGTTGAAGAGGTCGTTGTCGGTGTTCTGTTTGTACACCAGGGGCAGGTTCTTGTTGACATTACCGAGGGTGAGGTCCTTGTTATAGTCGACGAACTTCGGCTGGATGGGCTCGACCTTCGAATCCTGGATGTCCTTCACAAACTGACTCATCATATCGCGATTGGCAGGGATAGGTGTGATGGCAGGCTTGTCAATCTTCTTCTGCAGGGTGTCAGTGCCCTGTTTCTTGAAGACGGTGGCATAGCCGTCGGTGAAGAAACGGTTGGCAAAGGCCACAATCTGTGCCTTGGTCATCTTCGCAATACGGTCCATGCGATGTGTCTGCTGCTCCCATGTCGTACCATCGATGAAAGAACCCATCATCTGACGCACGCGCCACATGTTGTTATCGAGGGCACGCTGACGCTGCAACTCCATATTGTTTACAATGCTCGGCAGGAGGTCGTCAGAGAATTTACCCTTCTTTAGGTTCTCCACCTCGCCCAACATCAAGGCACGAACTTCCTCCAACGACTGTTCGGGTTTCGGCATGCCGATGAGCAGGAAAGAGGAATAGTCCTGCTGGTCCTGCAGATAAGCTTGAGCAGCTTGGATCTTCATCTGCTGGTTGAGGTTGATGTCGATGAGTCCGGCTTTGCCGTTCGTCAACATCGAACTGATGACGCTCAACGTGTCGCACTGTGCATCAGAAGCCTTCTTAGCCAACCATCCGACGATGACTTCCTCGGCCTGCTGACCTATCACAGCGGTATCCTTGGGTGCCGTCAACGGTTTCTGAACGGGGAATACGGGCTGACGCACATCATCGCCGGGCTTCCATAGTCCGAAGTAGCGGTCGATGAGGGCAATGGTCTTGTCGGGGTCGAAATCGCCAGCCATACAGATAGCGACATTGTTGGGTACATACCACTTCTTGAAGTAATTCTTGATATTGGTAATCGAGGGGTTCTTCAGGTGCTCCTGCGTACCGATAGTGGTCTGAGTACCGTAGGGGTGAGTGGGCGTCAGCAACTTACCCATAGCACTCCACACCTTGTCGCCATCGTCAGTCAGGTAGAGGTTGTACTCCTCATAGACGGCCTCCAACTCGGTGTGGAAACCGCGAATCACCATGTGCTGGAAACGGTCGCTCTGAATCTTCGCCCAGTTCTCAATCTCGTTCGACGGGATGTCCTCCGTATAACACGTCACATCGTTCGACGTGAAGGCGTTGGTACCCTCGGCACCGATGGCAGCCATCAGTTTGTCGTATTCGTTGGGAATGAAATACTGTGCGGCCAGCTGCGATACGGAGTCAATCTCGTGGTAGGCCTGCTTGCGGGCTTCGGGATCCGTCAGTTTGCGATAGGCCTCGTAGCGCTGCTCGATGTCGTCGAGCAACGGAGCCTCAGCAGTAGGATTGCTGGTACCAAACTGCTTGGTGCCCTTAAACATCAGATGCTCCAAGTAGTGCGCCAGACCTGTCGTTTCGGCGGGGTCGTTCTTACTTCCCGTCCGCACGGCGATATACGTCTGGATACGGGGTTTCTCCGGATTTACGGAGAGATATACCTTCAGTCCATTATCCAACGTGTAGATGCGGGTCTTCATCAAATCCCCATCTACTGTTTCATACTTGTAGTCCTTGGCCTGTGCGTTCATCCCGAGCGCAATGAGGCATCCTGTCAGAATGAGTTTGAGTTTCATAGATTCGTATTATTCGTTTATTAAAAATTAGTCTTCGTAGTCAATTTCGTGGTCGAGCTTCGAGATGAAGTCATCGAAGACTTCCTGCTCGACATCACCCATATCGAATTCCTTCTGGGCGTCCTTGCGGATTTCAGCAATCCACGCACGACGAGCCTTCACGTAATCCTCACGGATACGCTGCATCGTTGGCTCCGTCAGTTCGTCGACACCATAATAGTCGAGAATGAGTTTGTAGGTCCACGCCCACTGATACTTGCGGTAGTTCGCGTCAATATCGTAGAAGCGCTGCAATACGTCGTGGATGCTCTCTACAGAGCCGCTCTTGATGTCGTCGATGAGTCGCTGTTCCTCGCTGGCGGGTAACAGCAGTCCACTGAGGTCTATCCAGTCACCTTCGCCAATGGTGCTTTCAGGTTTACCCTGGAAACCTTCCTTGACGGCACGTTTCAGCACGGCACCCATATAGATGCGCAAGGCGATATCGTAATACTTGATACCTTTCTTCAGCGAAGAGGCATTGATGATATATTCCTGGAAGTTGTAGCTCGACACATTGTTGCCACCGGCCTGACGCAGGTTCTCAAGGATCTTCTTTCCCTGCACGATTTCACCAACGGTAAACGGCGAGAGCCAGTCGAAGTTGATGACACTCTTGCGGCACGAGGCAGCACGCTTGTCGCGCTTCGGCCATTTTTTGATATCACGATAGAGACCGACAGTAGTGATGTTACGTCCTGGCACGATGTACATGGTCTCACCATATGCCATCAAATAGGCAAAGGGCAGACAGCGCATGTCGGGATGGTTCATCAGCTTACCGAAACAGACGCTGAAGGCACCAATCTTGGCTGGCATCAGCACATAGGCACCCGAGGCCGTCTTCGTGCCGCGCTCCAGCGTTCCGTAATGCAACGGTCCCATCTTGTAAGCGTGGTTCGAGAAATTGGTGTTCGAACCAGCATTGTAGAACGAGAACTCGCCGCCAATGAGCAACGAGCTCTTATGGTGAGAGGCCGAGAACGGTCCGCAGAAGGCGGCACACGCCTCGCCATTGGCCATAAACGAGTTGGCAAAGAACACGCTGGCCTCAGCGGTAAAGCCGTTGGTAATCTGGCAGGCCTCACCCACAAAACAGTCCTGCATCTTCACGGAGTTCGTAATCGAACAGCCGTTCGAGATAATGGAGTTCTCACAGATAACACCCGTGCCGATATAAACCGATGCATCGGCCGACGACAGGATCGTACAGTCGGAGAGACGTGCTGCACCATTGATTTCACAGTCGTCCTTCACCACGGTATTGGTGATTTCCTTCGAATTGATAATCTTCACGCCATTACCCAGCGTACCGCGTTCAGGTTGTGAGAAGCGTATCTCTTCGTTGATGAGTCGGATAATGCCGTCCTTCAGCTGTTTGTCGCTGAAGTGCTTCACCATGAATGCTGCCAACTGCGAGTTCAGGTCATGGAATAACATCACATTGCCATCACCCATCTCGTTCAACACGCTCACCATATGGCCCTCGCCGAACGTTGCGCCCTCGGTGGTTTCCATCGTCGACACGTTCGAGATGTAACAATCGCTGCCAATGGTATAGTTGTTGATGAAATTGCCAATCTTCTCTATCAAGCAGTCATCGCCCACAGTCACATTACGAAGCGTAGCATCATTGATACCAGAGTGCTTCGTAAAGCCTTTGGCTACCTCGACCATTTTTTCAAACTTACCCAGGCGGATATCGCCATAAAATACCACGCGATGGAAGTTATACGGACGAAAGTCCTCGTCTACCTTAACTTTGTTCCAATCTTCAGCCCAACAGCTATTGCTCTCAAGCACATTAATCTCTTCTTGTGTTAATTGCCTGTAATCTCTCATAATCATTATTGTATTGGTTCATTATCTTCTATATTGTATAAAAAGTCGTTATAAGGATACTTCTGTACGTGCAACTCGCGCACCTTCTTATAAAGTACTTCGCGGAGTTCATCGATATTTTCCTTCTGACGTGCAGAAATAAACAGTGGCTCTTGGCTACTGGCTATTGGCTTTTGGCCAACAGTTAACGGCAAATTGCCAACTGCCATTTTCGCCATCCAAGTCTTCTTCAACTCGTCGAGCGAGATATTCTCACGCGTTGGTTCCGTCAGGTCGTCTTCGTCCTGAGGAGTCCACGTGTAGGCGTCAATCTTATTGAATACCAGCATCGACGGTTTGTCGGCACAACCCAAATCGGCCAGTGTCTTCTCCACCACAGTAATCTGCTCTTCAAAGTCGGGATGTGAGATATCGACCACATGCACCAGCATATCTGCCTCGCGTACCTCATCGAGCGTACTCTTGAAACTTTCCACCAAGTCGGAGGGCAGCTTGCGGATAAATCCTACGGTATCTGCCAAGAGGAAAGGCAGATTGTCGATGGTCATCTTGCGGACAGTAGTGTCAAGCGTCGCAAAGAGCTTGTTCTCGGCAAAGACATCACTCTTCGCCAACAGATTCATCATCGTACTCTTACCCACATTGGTATAACCAACCAATGCCACACGAATCAGTCGGCCGCGGTTCTTGCGTTGGGTGGTCTTTTGCTTGTCAATCTCCACCAGACGTTCCTTCAACAGTGAGATGCGCTGGCGGATGATGCGCTGGTCCATCTCCAACTGCGTCTCACCAGGACCACGAAGTCCCACGGAGCCTTTACCACCACCGCTTCCGGAACCACCGCCCTGACGTTCAAGGTGTGTCCACAGGCGTTGCAAACGGGGCAACATATAGCGATACTGCGCCAACTCCACCTGCGTCTTAGCCTCAGCGGTCTGAGCGCGCATGGCAAAGATATCGAGAATCAACGACGTGCGGTCCAGTATCTTCACCTTCAGCTCATTCTCGATATTACGAATCTGCTTGGCGCTGAGCTCATCGTCGAAGATTACCATACCCACGGGCTGCGGACAATCCTCGTTTCCCGTCATCACCACCGAACCATCGAACCCACGATGAGCGTCCATCCACTCATCGTAAGCATCTTCTTGTTGCTTGATATATTGCTTGATTTCTTCGAGCTTACCCTTGCCGACATAGGTCACCTGACTGGGGCCCTGCACCTTCTGCGTAAAACGCTTCACGGTGACGGCTCCAGCGGTATCGGCCAAAAATTCCAGCTCGTCGAGATATTCTTTCGTCTTCGCCTCGTCCTGCTGCTGGGTAATCAGACCTACCAACACAGCAGTCTCGGCCTTCGCTTCCGAAATGACAAATTCCTTCATATAATGTATTATATGGCTGCGAAGGTACGAAATATTTTTCAAATGACAAAAGAAACGCTAAAATTTTACTTTATTTCTTTGTATTTCACTTGTTTTTTTGTAATTTCGCAGGCAGTTATGATTACCGATGAACTGACATATCGCATCAGAGAGGCATTTGGACACGTCCCTACGGCAGAGCAGGAGGTGGCCATCGAGACTTTCGCACGCTTCATGTCCGACCGCAGGGAAGAGGTGGTGATGGTGATGCGAGGATCGGCAGGAACGGGTAAGACCACACTGGCTGCAGCCATCGTAAAGGCAATGACGTCGCTGGAACAAAAACTCATATTGCTGGCACCTACGGGACGAGCCGCCAAGGTATTCTCGCTGTATGCCAATCATCCGGCATACACCATCCATCGTCGCATCTATCGTCAGAAATCGTTGGAAGAGCATTTCGACCTGAACTTCAATGCCGCACAGGACACGTTGTTCATCGTCGACGAGGCCTCGATGGTAGCCAACGCATCAACCTTCAGCGACACTATTTTTGCCGGCGGTCAACTGATGGATGACCTCATCCGTTTTGTGTACAACGGACGCAACTGCCGAATGATGTTTATTGGCGATCAGGCCCAGCTGCCTCCCGTGGGTGAGACGGAGAGTCCGGCCCTGCAGGCTGACGTGTTGTGCGGCTATGGACTGCATGTCCACCAGTGTACGCTCAACGAAGTATTGCGACAAAGTCAGGAGTCGGGCATTCTGTGGAACGCAACGGATGTCAGAAGTCTGATGTCTGATGGAGGATGTAAGTTACCAAAGGTGCGCTTCAAGGGATTTGAGGACATCAGGAATGTGCCTGGCGACGAACTGATAGAGACATTGGCGTCAAGCTATTCGAGGGTGGGACTAGATGACACCATCGTCATCACGCGCTCAAACAAACGTGCTAACATCTACAATCAGGGCATCCGCAATCAGGTGCTCGACCGCGACGATATGCTTTGCAGGGGCGACCAGTTGATGATTGTGAAGAACAACTACCACTGGATGAAAAAAGAACTGGCGCAGGCCATGGCAAATGGCGAGAACACGCTAGCACAAGAACTGCCCATGGAATTCATTGCCAACGGCGACAGGGCCGTCGTACGGAGGGTGAGAAACGTACACGAACAGTATGGATTCCACTTTGCGGAGGTCACCATGACCTTCCCTGACTACGACGACTACGAGCTGACGGCCACTACCCTACTTGACACACTGACGTCGGAGGCTCCCGCTCTGACGCGCGAACAGCAGGAACTGCTATATAACAAGGTGATGGAGGACTATGCCGACATCCCGTTCAAGGCCGACCGTCTGAAAAAGTTGCGCGAAGACCGTTACTACAATGCCCTGCAGGTGAAGTTTGCCTATGCCGCCACGTGTCATAAGGCTCAGGGCGGACAATGGGCACACGTGTACGTCGACCAAGGATACATGACCGACGACATGTTGAGTTACGATTATCTGCACTGGCTCTATACGGCTTTCACGCGTGCTACGGAACGCCTGTACCTTGTGAATTGGCCCGAAACCCAAACGTTGAAACCTGAAACATGAATCTTGAAACTTAAGGAATGATGATAGCAATATATATAATAATAGGTATAGCCCTTGGGGCTGTGGTTATCTATCTACTGATGAACCAGCGGATGGGTGCGTTGCGTGTGGAACTCGGTAAGAAAGAGACCGAGATAGAGATGATGAAAACCACCAAGGAGCAATTGCGCGATATGGGGGTGTTGCTGGCGGAGGCACAGGCCCGTCACCTGAACAAAGAGAACCAGGAGAGCATGGACCATATCACACAGCCGCTAAAGGATGCCATCTCGGAGATGCGCAAGGCTATTAACGATAACACGAAGGACCATACGGCCCAAACGGCGTCGCTGAAGGAACAGCTGCGACTGATGATGGAGACTGGACGCGAAATCAGCGAGAAGGCCGAAGGACTGGCTAACGTGCTACGTCGCGACAACAAGATCAGCGGTAACATGGGGGAAATCATCCTGGGCGACCTGCTCAGTTCGCAGGGACTGACAGAGGGCATCCACTACGAGGTGCAAGCCCGACTGCGCGACGAACAGGGCCGTCCTTTGAAGCACGACGACACGGGTCGCGAGATGCAGCCCGACGTCATCCTCCACTATCCGCAGGGACAGGATGTCGTCATCGACTCAAAGGTGTCGCTCGTGGCCTACCAGCGTTACGTCAATGCCGAGACGCCCGAAGAGAAGGAACGTGCCCTGCAGGAACACATCCGCAGCGTCCGTTCGCACGTCACCGAACTGGCGCGTAAGGACTATTCGAAGTATATCAAGGCTCCCCGCGAGGCTGTCGATTTCGTCATCATGTTCGTACCCTTCGAATCGTCGCTCCAGCTGGCATTGGTCAACGACCCCTCACTATGGCGCGAGGCCTTCGAACGCAAAGTGTTCATTACGGGTGAACAGAATCTGCTGGGCATTCTCCACATGATACACCTGGCATGGGTGCAGAACCAACAGGCTGAGAATCAGGAGAAGGTATTCGGTGTGGCCGAACAACTATTGGATCGTCTGGGTGACTTTATCCAGCGCTATACCAAGCTGGGCGAACACCTTGAACTGGTGCGTAAGGACTTCGATTCAGCAGGCAACAAGTTGTACGTCGGACGTCAGAGCGTAGTGCAAAAGGGCCGTGAACTCATCGACCTCGGAGGTAAGGAGAATCCCAACCGTCGCATCCCCAAGGCGGAACTATCACTTGAAGACAACACTGAATCTTGAATCATGCTCTATCTGAATGACGACATAGCCGGTTTCGATTTCGAGGCAGCACTCCCGCTGTTGAGCGACCAGCGCCGCGAACAAGCCCTGAAGTTCAAGTTCGAACTGGGCCGCAAGACCTGTGCGATGGCTTATCTGCTGTTGTGCGAAGGATTACGGAAGGAGTACGGCATCACAGAACGGCCCGTCTTCGAATATGGTGAACACGGCAAACCGTTTATCATCGGTCATCCGGACATCCATTTCAACGTCAGCCACTGTCGCGAGGGCGTCATCTGCGTCATCAGCGACCGTCCCGTCGGTGTCGATATCGAGAGCATCCGCGAATACACGGAGTCGCTGGTGCGTTACACCATGAACGACCGCGAGGTGCAACAGATAGAACACGCCGAGCATCCCGACGTGGAGTTCATCCGTCTGTGGACCATGAAGGAAGCCGTGCTGAAACTGTCAGGGAAAGGCATTGTCGACAACATGAAAGGCGTCTTGACGGGCCACGAACGGATAGAAACTGTGTACAATGAAGAAAAAAAGTACATCTATAGTGTCGTTTATTAAAAAATAATCACTATCTTTGCAGGCAAAACAATAAACTTAAAACAAGAATAAGCTATGAAATTAGACGGAAGACGCGAAAGCTCGAATGTGGAAGACCGCCGTGGTATGAGCGGTGGCACAAAGGCCGGTCTGGGTATCGGTGGTATTATTGTAGTGGCCCTGATGGCCTGGCTATCGGGAGGCAATCCCCTGGAGGCTGTCGTACAGCAGGTAAGTGAAAACGGTGGACTGGGTTCGCTGACGGGCACCAACACGGAGGTTAGCGAAGGTCAGCGTGAGTTTACCGAGGAAGAACAGGCACTGGCTAAGTTCTCGACGCAGATTCTGGCTGGTACCGAGGATGTGTGGACGGAGATTTTCAAGCAGAACGGTGCGCAGTATCAGAACCCCACCATGGTGCTCTATACCGATGGCACGCAGACCGCTTGCGGACAGGGCTCTGCCGCCATGGGTCCCTTCTACTGTTCTGGCGACCAGAAGCTGTACATCGACCTATCGTTCTTCACCACGATGAAAAAACAGCTCGGTGCCGACGGTGATTTCTCGTATGCTTACGTCATTGCCCACGAGGTTGGTCACCACGTGGAATATCTGACGGGCATCCTGCAGAAGACACACCAGCAGATGGCAAAACTCTCGCAGGCCGAGGCCAACAAGCTCAGCGTACGACTGGAACTGCTCGCCGACTTCTATGCCGGTGTTTGGGCGCATCATGACAACAAGCGCTTCGGCTCGCTGGAGGATGGCGACATCGAGGAAGCCATCAACTGCGCACAAGTCATCGGTGATGACTACCTGCAGAAGAAAGCCCGCGGCTATGCCGTTCCCGAGTCGTTCAACCACGGCACATCCAAGCAGCGCATGAAGTGGTTCAAGCTCGGTCTCGAAACCGGTGACATCACGAAGGGCACCACCTTCCAGTGCTCCGACGCCGAACTGTAATAACAATATTGAACTTAATATAAATCGGGCTCATCGTTTGGTGAGTTCGGTTTTTTTTCGTAACTTTCTCCCTTGGAGAAGTTACTTTCGTTCGAAAGAACAAAGAAAAACGCGTTTTCCTTTGGTTCTTTGCTCACTTATTCGTAACTTTGCCAGCAGAATGACGAAAATACAGAAGACAAACATCCTCTTGGCACTGGTATGTGCGGTGTTGGCCGTGTTGTGTGTGCTGAGCATCATGGAGAAATAGACAATGAACAAACAACGACTCATCATACGAATCAGTCGCGACGGCATCATGCTGTCGACCACTGAAGAGAAAAACGTCACATTCGAGCGTTACCCGCTGAACAGTGGCATTGCACTTGCTGCCAATATGCGCGAGGCTATGCAGACGGTGACCATGCTGAAGGATGAATATAATAAGATCGTGGTGCTGACAGATTCGCCCGTGCTGACCATTCCTGTCAGCCTGTTCAACGAAGAGGAACAGGTGAAGCTGTATCAGCATGCCTTTACCCATCAGGAGCAGCAGCTGGTGACGCATACCATATTGCCCGACTTGAATGCTGTGGCCGTGTTCTCAGTACAGAAAGACCTGTATCAGGTGCTTCGCGACCGTTTCCTGCAGGTCACTTACCAGCCACTGATGTCATCAGTCTGGCATCACATGTATCAAAAGAGTTTTACGGGCCAGCATCAGAAATTGTATGGCTATTACCACGACAAGAAGATAGAGGTGTTTGCCTTTGGACAGAACAGGTTGAAGTTTCAGAATGTCTATAACGTCGGCACTACAGAGGATACCGTCTATTTTCTCTTGTCCGCCTGGAAGCAGTTAGGATTGGATGCACAGAGTGACGAGCTGCATCTGGCAGGACAGATGGCAGACAAGGAAGAGCTGAAGGAGCTGTTGCAGAAGTTTTTAAAGCGCGTGTTTGTGAGCAATCCCACTGGGGAGTTCAACCGGGCTCCCGCCACACTGGTGGAGGGCATGCCTTACGACATGATGCTGATGTATCTAATAAGAAGTTCTCTGACCTAAAGGTACAGAGTGTGGCGTTGCAATAAGGAGAGGGGATGCGAATCATCACTGGAAAATATAAAGGTCGGCATTTTGACATACCGCGAACGTTCAAGGCTCGTCCGACGACGGACTTTGCCAAGGAGAACATCTTCAATGTGCTCGTGCAGTATGTCGACTTCGACTGTGCCGAGGCCCTTGACTTGTTTTCCGGAACGGGCAGCATCTCGCTTGAACTGGTGTCAAGAGGCTGCAGCCATGTGGTCAGTGTGGAACTGGACCGCGACCACCATCGGTTCATCCAAGACTGCATGAAAAAGCTGAACGACCAGACATGCATCTCCATCCGTGGCGACGTGTTCCGGTTTCTGAAGTCGTGCAAGCAACAGTTTGACTTCATCTTTGCCGACCCTCCTTACGCGCTGAAAGAACTGGCTACCCTACCCGACCTTGTGTTTGAGCGTCAGCTACTGAAAGAAGAAGCCCTTTTCGTGCTGGAGCACGGAAAGGACTATGACTTCTCGGAACATCCACATTTCGTGGAACATCGCCAATATGGCAGCGTGAATTTCTCGTTGTTCCGTTAAAACAATCACTATTTAAAGTTCCACTTGCTGTTGTCGCTGTTGAAATCGTAGACGGCGAGCGTCGGCGTGGAGTCACCAGCGGAGTAGAGACAATACGTGGTATTGGTACCTGCAATACCGGGGATGGCCTTCGGCATGATGCGATAGGTGCCATCAGTAAGTTGTTCGATACGCCAGAGTTGCTCATCGGCACCAGTATAGGCAGGAACGGTAGTCACCTCCTTGTCGGCAGTAGCGGCGAGTGCACGGTCGGTACCCTCGATGGTGATCTTGAAGTAGGGATTGCTGAGATAACCACCAGCCTCATCGACGGGAGTGATGGTCCAACGCTGGTGAGGACGGTACATGTAGTCACCGATGCGAGCAGGGATGTCACCTGCGGGCCATGTGGCCTTCACCTCATCGAGTGTCTGGTTAGCAACGGGTTTGATGGGCTGTTGCATCTGGTCGCGGTTGAACCAACCCTGACGCTGCTGTTGCATACGAACGAAATCGACAGTGAGTTCGAGGGCATAGCCACGGCGCTCGCTGAGGATTGCCAGATTGCCACCCTTGAAATTGTCGCCAGCGACAGGCCAGCCATTCTTCCATACTATCGGACGGACGGCAAGTGTGGAACGTCCGCTGAGTTCGAAGTCTGCCTCCCAGTGGAACGACATCACTTCGACACCCTCGTCAAGAATGTAACGTCCGAAGTGTCCAGCACCGCAGGCACGCTTCTCAGCAGCAATGACCATCTTGCCGCCACCGTGGAACATGTCACGGCCAACATTGTCGAGATAAGGTCCTTCGACACTACGCGAACGGCCTACTACAATATTATAGGTAGAGTTAACACCGTCGCAACAAGTGCCGTGAGTGCCGAGCAAGTAATACCAACCGTCGCGGTAGATGAGGTCAGAGGCCTCGCAGTCGATGGCGATATCCTTCTCCTTGTTGCCGCTGACACGAAATCCCGTCTTCGGGTCGAGCTCGATGAGGCGGATGGTGCCGAAATAAGTACCGTAACTGACCCACAGACGACCTGTGGTGGGGTCCAGAAGCATGCCAGGGTCGATGGCGTCCTGATCCTCCATACCGTCAGAGGCGCAGACCTCTACCGCCTCCGTCCACTTGAAGTCGGGCGACTTGGGGTCGAGGGTCTTGTTCCACATGGTGAGGATGCGGCCAGCATGGCCACCGCCAAGACCACCACCAGTGGCTCCGTAGATGCAGAGGTAACGGTCGCCGATTTGCAAAATGTCGGGAGCTGCACCACCACCGGGACGGTCGGCACCGCTATGCCAGCTCCAGCCGTCGTCTGAGATGATGCCTCCGCCACCAGTGCCGAAGGTATACCATTTACCATCACACTCGGCAAGAGTCGAGGGGTCGTGAATGTATGGTGCGCCGATTTGCGCATTGGCAGCAGCAGTAATAGCAAGTGCTGCCAGGATGCTATATATTTTTTTCATAGTCGTTATGTCGTTATTATATTATTTCGAGGATGTTGTTACCTTATAATTCTTTACTGGGTTTCCTTTCTCGTCGAGGAAACGAACGCAGAAGTCGCTCATGCCTGGGCCGTTGATGATGGCACCACGCAGGATGTTACGGCCTTTCTTCAGGGTGAGACGTGGCGACATGGCGTCGTCCTTCACCATACGGCGGTCGCCAGAGAGCAGCAAGGCTTCCTCGCCATTGAGCCACCACATAGAGGCCGAGTTGGAACCGACAGCCAGACGGACGTTCGGGATGTCCTCGTCGCAATCGATGATGGTGACGGCCCAGAAGAGCACGCCATAAACCTTTGTTCCCCACTTCTCGGCGAAGCGGAACAACTTGACGTTGAACATGTTGCTTTCCAGCGCGTGCCACGTCAGCGTCTGCTTGACGGTCTTCACCTGAGGACCTTCGGGCTGCTGCTGAGCACCACGACCAAAGCCAGCGGGAGCCTGTTCCTGCTGGAACACAGCTGTCACCTTCTGACCATCCTTCGGCAGAATGGTCTGCTGACCCTTGAAATATTCGCGGTTGAAGTGTTCGCGGAGATAGCTGTCAGTGAAGACGGTATTACCTGAATTAGGCTTGTCGATAGGTTCTAAGAGCATCCAGCGACGGATGAAGCCTTCGTCGTCAGGCTTGGCTGCCGGAGCCTTGGCATCTACAGGAGTGAAGTAGTCGGGACGGTTCTTGAACTGTACCCAGTTGACGCTGAGCTCACCATCGCCCTCGTTGGTAACGACGAGGTTGGTAACAGCCTTCGGTGTGTACTCCAGATTGACGGACTGCGTGAGCCACTGGTTGCGCAGGTCACGACGGAAGCGGGCCATCATAGGATTAGCAGGTTCCTCGGGCCTTACTGTCAGTTTGACACGAGCGATGACCTTTCCTTTGGCACTGCCCTCGCGGACGCACAACTCGGTATTGTCAGCAGCCTTTACGTTGATAATCATGTAGCCGTCCTTGATGCAGCTGAAGTCCACATCGTCGTATTTCAGCCAACTGCCCTTTTTTGGTAGGGTGGCCATGTAGCTGCGGAAGGTATTGACGGTATCGATGAGTTCGGTGGTGACACCCTCGCTAGCCGTGCTATAGCGGTCAATCTCAATCTTCTCGGTAGCCTTGTTGATGCCCACGCCACGCATGGTTTTCTTCACCTCCTGAATAGTACCGTCGGGATTGAAATAAAGCTTGTTGATCTGAACGGAACGGCGTTTGTCGTCGCGAGGCGAGAAAACGTTCTGGTGATAGAACAGATACCACTGACCCTTGTAGTTGATAATACTGTGATGGTTGGTCCAACAGCCGTTCTCGTGCTCGGGCATAATGATACCCTTGTATTCGTAAGGCCCCATAGGATTCTTACTCATGGCATAGCCCAATACTTCGGTCTTCTCCCTGACATACGGATAGGTCAGGTAATAGTTGCCGTTATACTCGAAGGCAAAGGGACCTTCAGCCTGACGGCTGGGCAGGTCTTTGAGGCAATTGACGCCATACATTTCAAACTCGCGGTCGCCCCACTTTACCTTTTCCTTGGGTGTGTCGTCAGCCAGTTCCTTCATATTGGGTTTGAGTTTGGCACAACGGCCATTGCCCCAGAAGATGTAGGCGTTGCCGTCGGAAGCCTGGAGCACGCAGGGGTCAATACCATTGATGCCCTTGATAGGCTCCGGTTCACAGACAAATGGTCCCTCGGGGCTATCGGCAATGGCGACACCGACACCAAAACCACGGCCGTCCTTAGGTGCAGAGGGGAAATAGAAATAGTATTTCCCATTGCGCTCGACACAGTCAGGTGCCCACATCGAATAAGAGTTAGGACGCACCCAGGGTACTTTGTTCTGGGTGACAATCACACCATGATCTGTCCAGTCGGTGAGATTCTCGGAGGAGAACACGTGGTAGTCTTCCATGCAAAACCAATCCTGACGCTGTCCCTCGGGAGGGAAGATGTCGTGCGACGGATACAGATACACCTTACCGTTGAATACACGCGCCGTAGGATCGGCAGTGTACTGATCTCGGATAATAGGGTTTTGTGCCATAGCAGCAACTGCTGCCAGGCACAATCCCAAAGTTGATAATAAAGTTTTGTTCATATTTTTAAATTACTTGAATTGCCAATAATCGAGACGAACGTCACCCTGAGCCTTGTCGAAGCAAAGGTAGAGGTCGTGAACACCCGTTGCACCAGTGACCTTCGTCGAGAAAGACTTGTACTTGTCTGCCGAGCCTGTGCTCTTGATAGTTGCAGTACCAATGACATCACCTTTCACGCTGTCTATGTGCAGAGTAATGGTGCAGCCAGCCTGAGCAGCTGCAGCAGCGATGATGCTGAACTGCTTGGCACCCTTGCTGCCGAAGTCGACACCACGCAGGCGGATGTATTCGCCATCGTTGATGTCGTAGATGTACATGTTGCGCTTGCCAGTAGACTCCGGCATGTCCTTGACAACGCCTGTGTTCAGGATACCCATTTTCGATGATTTCAGACCGTAGCCCCAGTTCATGGTCTCAGCCTCAACACGCTGATAGGGATTCAACCAGTGGAGCTGCTTCATGGGCTGTTGGTCCATCCAATAAGGAACCTCCTGAATAGTACCATCGGCATTATAGGTAATCTCCGTTGCAGAGACACTGCGACGCTCGTGGTGAACGTAAGTGTCGAGGTGCATCAGGTCGTAGTTCTGTCCAAAGACATACGAGTGACCTTTGAAGTCACAGATGCCAGGATGGTTGCCGCGATCACGCTGGGTTGGACGCATGATATAGCCCTTCCACTCCCAAGGTCCTGTGGGCGAGTCACTCATGGCATAGCCCAGCGCCTCAGGGCAGCAGGTCGAGGCAAAACCGAGGTAGTAGTGTCCGTTGCGTTTGTAAAACCACGGACCTTCCTGATAGTTGGGGATGTGCGGGAGCTTGGTAACCCCACTCGTCAGCGAGATCATGTCGTTGCCAAGCTTTGCCCAGAAGGTGTGAGGATTGCCCCAGTACATATAGGCCTGACCATCGTCATCGGTATAGACAGATGGGTCGATGTCATACCAGTTGCTCTGGTCCCAAACCAATGGCTTACCCAAAGAATCCTTGAAGGGACCGTAAGGTGAATCAGCCTCCAAGACGCCAATGCCATGACCATGCAGGGGAGCATAAAGATAGTACTTGCCATTACGTTCTACCGTCTGGATAGCCCAAGCGCCATTCTCACGACTGCGCCAAGGGAAGTCTTTCAGCGAAGCCACAGCACCATGCTCTGTCCAGTTCACCATATCGGTAGTTGACCACAGCAGCCAGTCGTACATAAAGAATCCAGCAGAGCCCTTTTCGTTTTCGTCGGGGATGTCCTCAGGAGAGGCATCGTGTGAGGTATAGAGGAACAGTGTGTCGCCCACTACAAGCGGTGAGGGGTCGGCAGTATATTTCGTCTGGAACAGCGGCATGTTCACCTGCTCCAGTCCACGCATCTCCCACCAGTCGAAATTGAACAGTTTCGGACCCTTGCGGCCTTTGAATACGAGGTAGAGGTCACGGGTGTGCAGACGAGAGGGATAGCTGTCGAGCGCAGCCAAATCAGTTGTGATGGTCTGCCATTTCTCCCAGCCGCCAGTGCCAGGAACGTCCAGTGTGCCAAGCAGTTGACCGCCGACACTATCCAAACGGATTTCTATTTGTCCACCACGCAATCCACTGGCTACGCGGGCCGTAAAGGTTCGTGGGGTCTTGTAGCAGAGATGTACGGCCTGCAGTTTGATATAATCACCATTATGGATATCCGTGACATAAACACCCACCTCATCGTTTTGCTCGGTTTTCACTCCTTTCGAGAACGCCATTGTCTCTGCCTCCACCTTGCGATAGGGGTCAAACTTGGCAATGGGCTTTACACCCTCGTCGGTAGGCATGATGGTTGGGAAGCTGCCGTCGGCATTGTATTTGAACTCCTCGACGGCAACACTACGGCCGAAACCGCCGCCATTAGGCAACTTACCAGTGTGGTAGAAGAAATAGCTGTGCCCTTTATAGTCTGCCACACCGCAATGGTTGGTAAACGACTTCGTATCACACAACGGCATAATCTCGCCAGCATACTTCCAAGGACCAGTGGGCGATGGAGCTGTACTATAAGAGATATGCTCAGGCACTCCACCGGCTGCATACAGTAACTGATAGGTGCCATTACGCTTAGTGAGCCAAGGGCCCTCGACATAAGAGTCCTTGTACTGCTTGCCTTTCTCGCGCTTGCTCATGATAGGACCGCCAAAGGCCTCTTCGGTCATATCAAGACGACCCAGTTCGCCACTATAGGATATCATGTCACGATTCAACTTCAGGTAGTAACATTGCGGATTACCCCACATGAGCCACGCCTGTCCGTCGTCATCAATCAGTACGGTGGGATCAATATGGTCCCAAGAGCCATTCTCAAACAGCGGCTTACCGATAGCATCGCGGAACGGACCAGTAGGGCTGTCGCCAACGGCTACGCCAATGGCCATACCGTTCGAAATCTTTGAATGGGCACAGATATACCAGAAGAACTTACCGTCGCGTTCCACACACTGCGAAGCCCATGCACGGTCGTCGGCCCACGAGAAACTCTCTAAAGCCAATGGCGATCCATGATCCTGCCAGTTTACCATATCCTTTGTGGAATATACACGCCACTCCTGCATCCAGAAGAAGTCGGCATTATCTTCGTCGTGACCCGTGTAGACGTACATTGTCCCGTCGTGCACCATCGGAGCCGGGTCACTAGTGCACCATGTCTGCACAAAGGGATTTTGCGCAGTGCTGCCCAACGCCATTACAAGGGCAGCAACAAGTATTGTTTTACGTTTCTTCATCATATAAAGAGATAATTAGTTTTTTGTGTTTGCAAAGATACGAAGAATCCGCGAAACAAACCTTTTGAAATGTTTCGCGGACTTTTTTTGATGTATCATGAGTCTGCTATTGTCGCATTTTTTGCTTGCGGTCTTGCCAGATTTCGAAGCTATTGATAATATTCTGCCACAAAACGTAGCATCCTGCTCCGACGGAGGCAACGGGGTTCAGGTACATATATGCCACCCAAATACTGAGTGCCGTATTCTTTTGAAACAGTCCCTGTCCGGCATTCACCTCTTCACCTAACCAACGGCCTACACCTCGTCCTATCAGGAACTGTACAAAGCACAAAATCAGTGTCGTCACGGCTATCCAACAGAGCAGCATGACAGTGGCATTGCTGTGAACGATATTTTTGACCGTAATGCCTGTGGTGATGCTCAGCGAGATAGCCCACGTGTAGAAACTGAGGTTGGGCATAGCGGCAATCTTCTGCTGCAGACGGGGCATATAATGCTTGATGAACCATCCGAGCACCAAAGGGAGCATCAGCACGATGGCAACCTTGTGGAGAATGACCAGAAAGGCTTCGAGGAAAGCGACACCTGCAGAGGGTTCGAGAATGGGGAATACCAATGGAATGAGGATGGTTGACGCCAATGACGACAGAATGACATACGTCGTCATGGTACTGATATTGCCACCCAGTTTGCCGACTACCACAGGAGATGCCGAAGCAGCTGGTCCGATGATGCATGTCAGCATAGCTTCCCACAGCAGTTTCTGTTCGGCATTGTCCTCCACCCAGAAGATGATACCAATAGTTGCGGCAATGAGCAGTAGCTGGGCTACCAAAACGCCAGTATGCCAACGGTGGGGAAGTAACTGGTGGTAGTCGACCTTACAAAACGTGATGAGCAGGGTCAAGAACACAAACAACGGGAAAATGACGTCGAATATGGGACTCAACTGATTGCCTAACGTATCGAGCGCAGGCACCCAATAAAACGTCAGATAAGCCACAGAACCTATGACAATAGCCACAGGAAGTGTCCAATTCTTGAGAAAACCGATGAACTTATTCATAAATTTTCTGCAAAAGTACGCATTTTCTTTGAAAAAATTACTATCTTTGCAGGAAAATAACTAAAACGCGAATAATATGTTAGACAACGAACGGGGGCTTTACATTGCCCATTGCGCTAATGGAGCGCTCAGTATTCAAGGGAAAATGGCAAACCGTCACGGACTCATTGCAGGTGCTACGGGTACAGGTAAGACGGTGACCTTACAAGTAATGGCGGAGACATTCTGCCAGGCCGGTGTGCCGTGTTTTATGGCCGATATGAAGGGCGACCTCAGCGGTATCTCGCAGGTCGGCAAGATGAGTGGTTTTATCGAAAAACGTCTGCCGGAGTTCGGCATTGAGAATCCGCAGTTCCAAAGCTGTCCAGTACGTTTTTACGATGTCTTCGGCGAACAGGGCCATCCCATGCGTGCCACCATCTCACAGATGGGACCACAGTTGCTTTCGCGACTGATGCAATTGAATGAGATACAGGATGGTGTGCTGAACATTGTGTTCCGCATTGCCGACGAGCGCGGTCTGCTGCTCATCGACATCAAGGACCTGCGCCAGATGTTGGACTGGGTATCACAGCATGCCAAAGAATATACAACAAAGTATGGCAATATCTCTACTGCAACCATCGGAGCCATTCAGCGCGCGTTGTTGCAGCTAGAGAGTCAAGGTGCCGACAAGTTCTTCGGTGAACCGTCGTTCGACATCTATGACCTCATGCAGACGGAGCAGGGCAAGGGCGTGATGAGTGTACTGGCAGCGGACAAACTGATGCTCCAGCCGAAGTTATACTCTACGTTCCTGTTGTGGCTGCTCTCTGAACTCTACAGCACACTGCCTGAGGTCGGCGACCTGCCGCAACCCAAGCTTGTGTTCTTCTTTGATGAGGCACACATGCTGTTTACAGACACGTCGAAGGCTTTGCTCGATAAGATTGAACAGGTTATCCGTCTTATCCGTTCGAAGGGCGTGGGTATCTACTTCATCACACAGAGCCCTACCGACATCCCCGAGAATATCCTCGGACAGCTGGGTAACCGTGTACAGCATGCCCTGCGTGCCTATACACCGAAAGACCAGAAGGCCGTAAAAACCGCTGCTGATACCTTCCGCGCCAATCCTGCTTTCAAGACTGATGAGGCCATCATGAATTTAGAAACCGGTGAGGCCCTGGTGTCATTCCTTGACGAGAAAGGTGCACCCAGCGTCGTCGAACGTGCAAAGGTGCTATTCCCACTGTCACAGATTGGTGCCATTACGGAGGGGCAACGTCTGGACCTCATCAAGCAGTCGCGTATCTACGGCAAATATGACACGCCCATCGACCGCGAGAGTGCCTTTGAGGTACTGATGGCCGAAGCCGAACATGCGCTTGCCGAAGCCGAGAACACAGAGGTAGCAGAGGCAGAGAAACCTACTAAGGAAGAAAAGAAGAAAGCCGGCATCATGTCGAAAGTTTTAAAGGCCGTCATCACTGCCGTCACTTCTACGTTGGCTGCCGTGCTGGGCACCGTCGTGTCGGACGCTGTGACTGGTAAGAAAACAAAATCGAGGACATCAACAACAGGACGCGTCGCAAAAAATGCTACGAGTGCCGCTACCCGTACCATTACAAAGGAACTTACTCGTGACATTCTTGGAAACTTAGTGAAGTAAGATGCTTTACTCGGAATCTTTCACAATTAATAAAGCCTGAGCTCACGCCCAGGCTTTTTCCTTACTTAATCACAATCTTTTTACCTCCCTTGATATAGAGTCCAGGACGTAGGTTGTTGGCATTCACGCGACGTCCGTCAAGTGTATACCAGTTGTCGTCCATTATTTCCTTAATTGCCTTTACGTTCTCGATACCTGTCGACGTATCCTCCTTCAGCGTGCAGAAGGTGAAATAAGTCGGCTCGTCATACATAGCGGGATGAGAAGGATCCTTTAGGTATTTGCCAGTGGCATAATTCTTGATTGTCCAGCCCTTGCCGTCTACATAGTCGACAACCCAGACAGCACCATTTTCAATGGCGTAACCTTTCTGATTATTCAAACCATTAACAAAGCAGCGATTACCCGTAACGTCTTCTGAATTCAGATAGCCAATACCACCAGACATCACATAATCTTCGCCATCAGGAGTAATAAGTTTGAAGGAACTGCCCTTGCCCAACTTTCCAAATTTAAATAGATAAGCATCATTATATACGTTGAATGCCTTTTTGTAGTCATCATAGCCCAACTCCTGACCCCATTCACAGTAGAAAGCCTTGTTCTCAGCCTCGTTGACGATAGCGAAGGTCTTGCTGGCAATCGCTGACTTTCCGCCAGTGTAACGCTCATCGACAGTCCAATACTTAACAGGCATCTCAGGCTTGTCAATTTTTACATCAATACCCATCAAGTTCAACGCTACCTTGGCATAACGCTGACCAAGAATACGATAGCCCTGGGCAGAGAAGTGCCAGGGGTCAGTGCCATTGCCTGGCAGATCTTTTGCAGACACCACATGACCAGTAGGAATAACCTCAGGAATACGGTCTACCTGAACATTATGGCTGGAGCAACCGCCACCCATATCAGCATACTCCACCTCACCAACAAAGATGGGGACGTCAGCAGCCTTCAGATTGAGGTCCTTCAACATGTCGTTATAAATCTTCTTCACCATACTGGGCCAGTTGGGGTCACCACAGTTCGAACAGCCCTGATGCAGCAGAATGCCCTTGATGACACCTACTTCCTGAGCCTTTTTAGCCATATCGATGATACGACCATAGGGGTTGCCTCCATAGTGACGCTTAGCCAAAGTAACCCACCACTCATTGGGGTTGTCCTTCATTTTCTGCTCGTACTTGTCTTTGTCGAACATCTCGATAGGGCTGCCACCCATAGCCACAGCAATGACACCCACCTTTTTGTCTGGCAGCTCCCTCACCATCGTACGACCAAAATAGTCGGTAGGCCCCAGCTTGCCGTCAGGACTAACGATAGGACATGTAGCCTTGTACCAATTGCCAAGTTTACGATTGGGACTAGAGAAATTACATGTTGCCAGCATCTGGAAACGTGGGTCAACATTGCCAACATCCTGAGACTCCCACTGGGCATTACCCTCCATGTTCGACTGTCCGAAACAGATGTAGATATAGAAGTTCGGATCTACTTCTGCTTTTGCTCCGAGGATGGACACCAACATCAGAGCAACTGACAAAATTGTCTTTTTCATTATCTTTTATTTTTCAATTCTCAATTTTCAACTCTCAATTCTTACAAACTATATTCCAACATCATCATGGTATATGGGTCAACGTCGATATCGAACTTCTTCTTAGCCTTGATGGTCTCCGTCTTTGGAGCAATGGGCTGCTTTTCGTAATTATTCTCATCATTTGCCGAACCCGTGATGACAGTCTTCTTGGCCAGTTTCTTGATACCAAAACGGCTCAAGTCAATCTCGGCCTCTTTTTTCTCTTCACTAGCGTTCACCAACTTCACATACAACTTGCGGGTCTTTACATTCAAGATGACACTCTGACCGTAGTGTACATCCTCCTGCGGCTGCTCAACACCCTTGGCGTCACCGTCGAAATGTACACAGTCGCCGTAGTAGTACTGACCACTCGACTGTCCGAACAACTGCTGTACATAATAGCTGCAGGTCAGATATGGACGCTCGTTGTCGAAATAGATCATGTCGGGGTTCCAGTTTGTATTAGTCTTCTTGGCGAAGAGCGGTGCGTACGATGTCATTGCCACGATATCTCCATTACGTTCTACGTGCAACAGATACAAACCCTCTGCCAGTGCATCGATGAGCTTCTTGTCCTTTGCAGCATATTCTCCTAGATAGACCTTGGTCTTACGGTCACGAGGATAGGCGTCATATTGGCGCTTGTTCAGGAAATAAGTATTGGGCTCGTAGTAGTGTTCGTCAATTATCGGCATACCCAGCTCGTCGGCCAGTTTCCAACCTTCCTCCAAATCACTATTGCCAGGATGTGAACCAGGACCAGCGGTTCCTACGATGACGATTTCGGGATGCTTCTTCATCACCTTATTATATATATAACGGAAACGCTCGCAGAACTCAGGCGAAATCTTCTCCTCATTACCCAGACCGAGGTACTTCAGATTGAAGGGGGCGGGGTGACCAGCATCGGCACGCATCTTAGCCCACTTATTCGTAGCAGGGTCGCCATTAGCCCACTCGATAAGGTCGATAGCCTCAGCTACCCATTCGTCCATCTCGCTCATGGGCACAACGTCCTGAGCCTGTGTGGGATACATGCCCCAACCGCCATTGGTTCCCTGACAACTCACGCCACAGGGCAGGATGGGTACAGGCTCCATGCCGAGATCCTCGCAGAACTGGAAATACTCGAAGTAACCAAGTCCCATGCTCTGATGATAGCCCCACGTATTCTTCAAACCACGACGCTGCTCTTTCGGACCGATAGTGGTCTTCCAGCGATAGGTATCCCAGAAACCGTCACCACCACCATGAACCACACAGCCGCCAGGGAAGCGCATAAACTTTGGCTGCAGGTCAGCCAATGCCTGTGCCAGGTCCTTACGCAGACCATGACCTTTATAAGTATCCTCTGGCATCAGCGATACCATGTCAATATCCATGTCACCATTAGTCAGCATAAGAATCTGTAGTGCAGCATTCTGACATGTGCTGTCAGGGATTAGCACGGTCTCGTATTTCTTCCAGTTCGAAGCATCAACAGTCAACGTGGCATCAGCCAACAGTTTAGGATCCTTGCCCCAGCCCTGAGGCTCGACAAGTGCAACGCGAATCTGCTTGGCATCACCAAAATTGCGGAAGAAGGCAGAGAAATCGTACTTAGCACCGGCCTTCACAGAGATGCCGTCGAAACCATCGTTCTCTATACCATAGCCTTTCCAACCCTTGTAGTCGTAATATTCCTTGGTGCGTTCAGCGGTCAGACGCATATAAGTGGGGTTATTGGGATGGATGCCTTTATCCTTGCGGACCTCTATCAGTCCCAGTGAATGGCCCGGGCGAATCACCTTCCACGATGTACCAGCTCCCCATCCGTCGCGCTCAGCAGGACTGTATTCAAACGAACCGTTCTCAACGAGTTCGGCATACAGACCACCATCAGCACTCGACGAGATATCCTCGAAGAAAATACCAATCAATTCGTCACTAATCATTTTACCGCCCTTGGGGGCTTTCATGGGTTTCTGGGCGTTCAACGCCAATACTGCTGCCACAATGAGTGCAACGCAGGAAATGATTCTTTTCATACCTTTTTGTTCACTAGTTTTAAATTTGCCTGCAAAGGTAAACATATTATTTCATATGCGCGTACACATATGTAACACATACTATCAAAAATGTAACATGTAAACAGTAACAAACAAAATAAAAACAAAAAAGGAAATCCCGTTCGTGGAAATTTCCTTTTCAGTAGCGGGAGGGGGACCCGAACCCTCGACCTCCGGATTATGAATCCGACGCTCTAACCAGCTGAGCTACCCCGCCATTTTCTAGTGCTAGTTTGCACCCGATTCCTTCAAATCGGCTGCAAAGGTATGAATATATTTCGAATTAGCAAAACTTTTTTGCAAAAAAATTTCTTGTTTCGATATTTTTTTGTATTTTTGCAGAGAAAATATAATCTAAATCACCTGCTAATAACGACTGACTATGCAGAAACTAACTATTGAATACCCGCTGTCGACACAGTCACCAAAGATTATCTGGGACTTTATCAGCAATGCCCACGGCTTGGAAAAATGGATAGCCGACAAGGTGACAGAAGAGAACGACTTGATGACTTTTACTTGGGGACACCCCTGGACAGAGCGCGACACCAAGCAGTCGCGAATCATCGAAATCGAGAAGTATAACCACATCCGTATGCTCTGGGACTACCACGAGGAAACTCCCGACGCCGTCTGGGAAATGAGCATTCAGAAAAGCGATGTTACTGGCGAGCTTAGCCTCCTCATTACCGACTATGCCGTCGACGACGATGAAGAGGCTGATCTTCGCGGCATCTGGGACGACAATCTCGAGCGTCTCCATCGCGTCAGCGGATTATAAAAAAGAAGGGAACCGACACAATCGTCAGTTCCCTTCTTTTTTATTCGAGATGGCTCGCTATTTCACAAATACCTTATGGCCATTGCGAATAACGATACCTTTATATCCCATACCAACCTTCTGACCAGAGAGGTTGTAAGAATCTCCAGTATTATCATTGTCAACTTCTACATTGACAATGCCAGTAATCGGTTCTGTGCAGGTGAACTTTATCTTGTCAATATTGCATTTACCACCAGTGACGTTAATACGCAATGTATGCAGACCTTCCTTAAAGGCTTCCTTGACATTGCCCGTCTTCACCTCGTAGGTATCTTTGCCCTTATTAGGCACCTTCACCATAGGAATACTAGTCTCGTTGCCGCTGTCATCTATCAGCGTCATCGTGAACTTAGAACCAGAGACCTCCGATGATACGATAGCCTCGTAGGAGAATTTACCTGCCTGTTCTACTTTGACAGAATATTCAGCCCAGTCACCATTTGCAGCATTACCCCATGCAAAACCGTCAGAGGTTGCAACAATACTACCGCCTTTGCTATTCACAAAACTCTCAGCTTCGACTGTACCAGGCATACTGTAGGTCGGAAGAAGATTAAATGTCATACTCTTGAGATAGAAACCACCCTTTTCAACAAGTAATGTAAAGACATGGCGACCAGCCGTCAAGTATTTTTTTACTGAACAACGAACCGTTTGGAATTCGGTTGTACTGCCTGTATTGGGAACATCGGTAAAATCAGTAAGGAAGTCGAGATTGTCGAACGAATATTCTGCCAGATGGAATCTTCCACCCGTTTTCGTAGAGGCCACTTCAACATCCAACGTATAAAGACCATCTTCCTTCACATCAACGGTGTAATCCATCCACTGACCATCTTGGGTAGCGGTAGTGCTGAACTTATCGCGTGACTTGTATACGGTGGTCGATACACCAGAGTAAGAAACACCAGAAACACCTTTATCAAACTCTCCTGCATTGATAATACCAGGCAACTCGGGAAGTGTCTCATTATAAGGCTCACGCTTAGTTTCTCCAGAAAGCACTTGGAAGCGACCGTAACGCTCGTAAGTAGAACCGTCGGTAGTGGTCACTACTGCCTTCAAGGTCTTGGTACCCGTCGAACTTGCTGTATATTCAGCCATGTAAGGTTCCGACGTCATCGTGGCAATCAGATTGTTGCCTTCATAAAGGTCAATCTTCTCAATGGTCTTAGTGGCCATACGGGCACGTACCTTGATGGGCAACACATCGTTCTTGGCAACCTTCTGAGAAGCAGGACGAATATAGATAGATGCCTCTTTCTTCGCACCGGGGAAAGGTCCCACAGCGTTCTTGGCTGCATCGGTCTGCATATACTCCTTAATCCAAGTCATAGCAGGGCGTTCCTCGCCATCTTCCTTATAAAGACCGGAATTGCTAACCCAAGTATGACCAACCACATAGCCCCACAAGGTGACACCGGCACAATAGGGAAGTTCCCACATATTCGGCAGCACTTTCTTATACTGATTCTTCTGCTGAGTGTCATCGGCAATATCTATATCCAGCTCGGTAACGAACATGGGCATCTTCAATGCATCTTGCTGTGATTTTAATGCACTCTTTAACTCGCCTTCACTGATATCACTCAGTTCATGCGACTGATTACCATAGGCATCGATTGGCGCTCCGGCATCACGCAAGGTCTGCACCAAAGTAATGTAGTTATTTAAATCCCAACGGATGGAATTGTAGTCATTATAGATAAGAATGGCATCTGGCCAACGCTCATAGGCCATTTCGAAGGCTTTGATCAGCCAGTCGTAACCAGTCTTACCGCCACCTCCTAACGTTTCTTTCATCATGGGGTTGCCTGGTTGGTGAGTACCTACAGCCTCATTAACCACATCAATCATAGGCAACACATCGTATTGATCCTTAGCATGGTCAAACCAGTTAGTCATAGCAGCAAAGCGTTCTGCAGGAGCCAGATTCTCCAGCCAACCAGGATATTGGGCACCCCACACCAAAGCATGGAACTTATAGGTGAAATTATGCTGCTTGGCATAGTTGAAGGCATTATTAGCTCCATTCCAGTTAAAATTGCCACGACTGCCCTCTACAGAAGACCATTTTGATTCGTTCTCACAGGTAATTTGATTCCAAAGGGTATAATACTTTGGCACGCCGCCTCCGGCATCCACATTATAACTGGTTGTGATGTTACCCAAGAACTTGTTGGGATTCGATGACAACTGTGCTGCTGACGGGAGTGCAAACAGGCTTACCGCCAACAATAAAAGATTTCGTGTAAACGTCTTATTCATTCTTTTGATTTATGTTTATATTATTTTCGCCTGCAAAATTACAACATTCCCACCTATTATACTTTATTATATATAAGCAATACTTTGCACTGTGTTACATGCATAACGATAAAGCAAAAAAACAAAAGGTGGGACTTTCTAAACTTTGTTAAAAGTACGTGCCTATATGCGCGTACGCAAAAGAGTTTTTGTATCTTTGCAAGTTGAAAGCCGTCTTATACGGTCTGAAAGATTATTCGAATAATAAAAAATAGTAGAAAGAAATGAAGAAAATGATGATGCTTGCAGCCATTGCTGCAACGTTAGTTTCGTGCGGTGGGGGCGGTGGACGTCCTCAGTTTGGCGACAATGAGTATCCCGTGGTGACCGTGGGAACGTCGAGTGCCGACATGCAGACCACGTATCCAGCAACCATCAAGGGTGTGCAGGATGTGGAAATCCGTCCGAAGATTCAGGGTTTCCTGGTAGAAATCAATGTAAAGGAAGGTCAGACGGTAAGTGCCGGCCAGACGCTGTTTGTACTTGACAATGCCACTTATCAGGCATCAGTTCGCCAAGCTCAGGCCGCAGTGAATGCCGCCCAGCAGCAGATGAACACAGCCCAGTTGACATACGACAATTCGAAGCAGCTGCATGCCAACCGCGTGATAGGTGACTACGAACTGCAGACGGCCCAGAACTCGCTGGAGAGTGCAAAGGCGCAGCTGGCTCAGGCTCAGGCTTCACTGGCTAACGCCAAGGAACAATTGAGCTTCTGCTACGTAAAGTCACCCGCATCGGGTGTCGTTGGCACCCTGCCCTATAAGAGAGGTTCACTGGTGAGCGGTTCTAACGTACTGACTGACGTGGCCAACATCTCATCAATGGAGGTGTACTTCTCGGTAACAGAAAAGGAGGCAATGGTCATCTCGCAGACCGGTTTGGACCATATTCCTGCCGTGAAGCTTCAGTTGGCCGACGGCAGCATCTATGCCCACGAGGGTAAGGTGACGAAGATGAGCGGTGTGGTTGATCCTGAAACAGGTTCCGTTCAGCTCATTGCAGCCTTCCAGAATCCTGAGAGGCAACTGAAGAGCGGCGCTACGGGTACCATCATCATCCCGCGTCAGAACAATAACGCCATCATCATCCCCATGAGCTGCGTCAGTGAGGTTCAGAACAAGAAGTTCGTCTACCTGCTGGGCAATGACAACAAGGTGAAGTATACGGAAATCAAGGTAGATCCGCAGACCGATGGCAACAACTACGTGGTGACCGACGGTCTGAAAACTGGTGACAAGTATGTGTCAAATGGTATTACGAAACTTTCGGATGGTATGGAGATTGTCCCCATTACTTCTGAAAAATATCAGCAGAAGATTGATGATCAGGCAAAAGCAATGTCAGCAGGTGATGTACTTGGGGCTATGAATGCAGCTGACGGCGTAAAGACTCTTGTCATTGCTATCCTAGTTGGAATAGTTGTTATAGTTGTGATATTCCTGATAGGAATGTGGTTCGGATCATGGAGAGCGAAAAGAAAGTAAATAATCGAATTGTCAAATAGTAAATCAACATGACTTTTACAACATTTATCAAACGACCGGTGCTGTCGACGGTGATTTCAATCCTCATCGTCCTGCTGGGTATTATCGGCCTGGTGTCGCTGCCTATTGAGCAGTACCCCAATATTGCGCCTCCTACCGTTGCGGTATGGACGAGCTATCCCGGTGCCGATGCCGAAACGGTGAAAAACTCCGTCATTGTGCCGTTGGAAGAGAGTATTAACGGTGTGGAAGGCATGGACTATATCACATCGACGGCTGGTGCCGGCTCGGCACAGATTAGTGTGCTGTTCCGCCAAGGCATGAATGCCGATATGTGTGCCGTGAACGTTCAGAACCGTGTGCAGCAGGCGCAGGCGCTTTTGCCCGCCGAAGTAACACGTATGGGTGTGACGGTGACGAAGCGCCAGTCATCACAGGTGCTGATGTTTACGCTGACTTCTGACGGCCGATACGACGACGAGTTTCTGACGAACTATTCGAATATCAATATCATTCCTGCCATCAAGCGTATTCAGGGTGTCGGTGACGTGCAGTCGCCAGGTCTGAAGACCTACTCGATGCGTATCTGGCTGAAGCCTGATGTGATGAAACAATACAACCTGATGCCTTCGGACATCTCGAACGTGCTGGCTGAGCAGAACATTGAGGCTGCTCCGGGTTCGTTTGGCCAGGAGTCGAATGTGGCCTACGAATACTCGATGCGCTACACCGGTCGTCTGAAGACTGCCGAGGAGTTTGGCAACATCATCATTAGTAGCGATGCCAACGGTCAGACACTGAAATTGAAGGACGTGGCCAAGATTGAGTTGGGCGGTCAGCAGTACTCGGTGTCGATGCGCAACAACAACCTGCCGTCGGTGCTGGGTATGGTGCAGCAGATTGCCGGTTCAAACGCCAATGAAATTGCCAAGGCTGTGAAGGCTGAGTTGGAAGAGCAGGCCAAGCTGTTCCCGCCAGGCATGATGTATAAGATCAACTACGACGTGACGGAGTTCCTGTATGCGTCCATCGAGGAGGTGGTGTTCACGCTGGTGTTCACGCTAATCTTGGTGTTCATCGTGATTTACGTGTTCCTGCAAGACTGGCGCTCGACGCTCATCCCGCTGATTGCCGTTCCGGTGTCGCTCGTTGGTACGTTCTTCTTCCTGAATATCTTCGGATTCTCAATCAACCTGCTGACGCTGTCCGCCTTGCTTTTGGCCATTGCCATCGTAGTGGATGACGCCATTGTGGTGGTCGAAGCTGTTCACGCGAAACTGGACCAGGGCTATAAGTCGACGCTGACAGCTTCTATCGATGCCATGAACGAGATATCGGGTGCTATCATCTCCATTACACTGGTGATGGCTTCGGTGTTCGTCCCCGTGTCGTTCATCGGCGGTACTTCGGGTACGTTCTACCGTGAGTTCGGTGTGACAATGGCCGTTTCTATCTTCATCTCGGCACTGAACGCCCTGACACTGTCACCGGCGTTGTGTGCCATTTTCCTGAAGCCGCATAATGAGCATGGGCACGAGAAGAAGATGAGCCGCATAGACCGTTTCCACATGGCATTCAATACTGCTTACGACAAAATCTTAAGCAAATACAAGGGTAATGTCGAGAAACTAGTGCACAAGCCCATCACGGTGTTGACTACGGTGATTCTGGGTGTTGTGGTACTGGTAGGTACCTTCGCGTTCACGAAAACGGGACTGGTGCCCGACGAGGATACGGGAACGATTTTCTGTACCATCTCGATGCCTCCTTCGACCTCTGTGGCCCGCACGCGTCAGATCATCGACGAAGTAGACTCCATCCTGGCTGCCGACCCTGCCATCCAGAGCCGTGAGCAGATTCAGGGTTATAACTTCATTGCCGGTTCGGGTTCCGACCAGGCTACGTTTATCGTCAAGTTGAAGCCGTTTGAAGAGCGTCAGAAGGGGCTGTGGTGGAAGATTAGCGGTCTGTGGCAGGGTGACGGCATCTACCGTTTCTTCCTGAATCCGCTGGAGTCAACGGGTGTCATTGCCCAAATCTTCATCAAGACAGCACATATCAAGGATGCCCAGGTTCTGGCCTTCGCGCCACCAATGATTCCCGGTTTCTCGGCTAACTCAGGTGTGTCCATCGTGATGCAGGATCGTACAGGTGGCTCGCTCGATAGGTTCTATGGCGTCGTCAAGGACTATCTGGCTGAGTTGAACAAGCGTCCTGAATTCCAGACGGCACAAACGTCGTACAACCCCAACTATCCACAATACATGCTGCACATGGATGTGGCGAAGTGTAAGCAGGCTGGTGTGTCGCCCGCAGTGGTGCTGAGCACGCTACAAGGGTATTACGGCGGACTCTATGCGTCGAACTTTAACGCCTATGGTAAGCTGTACCGCGTCATGATCCAGGCATCGCCCGAGACCCGCATGACACCTGAGTCGCTGAAGAGCATCTATGTCCGCACGCCGGGCGGTATGGCTCCCGTGCAGGAGTTCTGCCGCATGGAGCGTGTCTACGGTCCTGCCAACATCAACCGCTTCAATCTGTTTACGTCCATCAACGTGACGGCCACGGTGGCCAGCGGCTATTCGACGGGTGAGGCCATCAAGGCCGCCCAGGATGTGGCTGCCGAGATATTGCCTGCCGGTTACTCATACGACTACCAAGGCCTGACCCGTGAGGAGGCGAAGGCGTCGAATACCACAGCAATTATCTTCCTGCTGTGCTTCATCTTCATCTATCTGATTCTGTCGGCACAGTACGAATCGTACATTCTGCCGCTGGCCGTGGTACTCTCCGTACCATTCGGTCTGGCTGGCTGTTTCCTCTTTACGATGATGTTCGGCCACGCCAACGACATCTATATGCAGATCTCGCTCATCATGCTGATCGGTCTGTTGGCGAAGAATGCCATCTTGATTGTGCAGTTCGCTCTAGAGCGCCGTCAGATGGGTATGGCCATTACGTGGTCAGCCATCCTCGGTGCAGCAGCCCGTCTGCGTCCTATCCTCATGACGTCGTTGGCAATGGTCATCGGTTTGTTGCCTATGATGTTTGCCTCGGGTGTAGGTAAGAATGGTAACCAGACGCTAGGTGCTGCCGCAGTAGGTGGTATGTTGCTGGGTACTCTGTTCCAGATTATCGTCGTACCCGGTCTGTTTGTCATCTTCCAGAGCCTGCAGGAGAAGATTTCGCCCATGAAGTTCGAGGGCGAGGAGGAGAATCCTGATGTCACAACGGAGATAGCACAGTATGCTCACCGTCCCGTAGATTATGAATTGGAGAAGTAAGAGACTATGAAGAAGATTATGATATTTGCTGCCGCTATGCTGCTCGTTAGCAGCTGCGGCGTATACAACAAGTACGAGCGCCCTGACGTTGAGACGACGGGACTTGTACGCGATGTGGTGAGCGACGTTGACACGCTGGTCGTACAGGACACCGCCTCGTTCGGTAACCTGCCTTGGCGCGCGGTGTTCACCGACCCCCAGTTGCAGGCACTCATCGAGCAAGGACTGGAGCGCAATCCCGACCTGCTGAATGCCGCGCTGAACGTAAAGATGTATGAGTCGATGCTGACTGCTGCCAAGCTGGCGTTCCTGCCTGCCGTAAACATCGGCCAGCAGAGTCCTATGGCAACCATCTCGACGCTCTACACCGACCCGTCAGTGACCACTAAGAGCTACACGCTGCCCATTACGGCATCGTGGACGCTGGACCTCTTCGGCAACATCCTGTCGCAGAAACGCAGCACACAGATGAAGCTGCTGGGTATGAAGGACTATCAGATGGCCGTGCGCGCACAGATCATCGGCGGTATCGCCAACAGCTACTACACGCTGCTGATGCTCGACGAACAGCTGCGCATCGTGACGGAAATGAGCAAGATGGCCAAGGAGACGTGGGATATGATGGCGTTGCAGTATAACCTGGGCCGCATGCGTTCTACCAGCGTGCAGAGTGCCGAGGCCGCCTACCTGTCCACACTGACACAGGCCAACGACTTCCGTCGTCAGATTCGCGCTACGGAGAATGCCCTCTCGCTGCTCATCGGACAGCAGGGACAGCAGATTCCCCGTTCCACGCTCGACCAGCAGTCGCTGCCTACAGAGTTCTCCGTAGGTGTCGGCGTTGCCCTGCTCCAGAACCGCCCCGACGTGCATAATGCAGAGATGGCGCTGGCATCGTGCTTCCACGACGTACAGACAGCCCGTTCGCAGTTCTATCCGAACATCACCGTCGGAGCCTCGCTGTCCTTCACCAACAACAACGGCAACCTGAATCCCGGCAAGTGGCTCGCCTCACTGTTTGGTTCGCTGACACAGCCCATCTTCCAGCGCGGTGCCCTCACCGTCAACCTGAAGGTGAAGAAGATGCAGTACGAGCAGGCCTTCAACACATGGCAGAACGCTATCCTGAAAGCCGGCAACGAAGTGTCGAACGCGCTGGTCAACTATCGCGGCTACGACGACAATTCGAAGATTGAGGCTCAGCGTGTGGAGTTGCTCATGAAGACTGTCGAGGACACGAAGGCACTCTATCATAGAAGCGGCTCGAGCTATCTGGAGGTGCTCACCGCACAGAACCAGCTGCTCTCTGCCCAATTGAACAAGGCCAATGCCGAATTCAACAAGATGCAGTCCGTTGTATCGCTGTACACGGCCCTCGGCGGTGGCGGCAAATAATTCAAAAAATATAATTATGGCAAGCGAAATTAGTCCAAAAGCCGAAATCAGCCCGAAGGCGAAAATCGGCGACAACTGTAAAATATTCCCCTTCGCCTACATCGAAGACGACGTAGTCATTGGCGATGGCTGTATCATCTTCCCCTTCGTTAGTATAATGAATGGTACGCGCATGGGCGCGAAGAACAAGGTCCATCAGGGCAGCGTCATCGGTGCCCTACCCCAGGACTTTGAGTTCCGCGGCGAAAAGTCGGAATGCATCATCGGCGACGGCAATGTCATCCGCGAAAATGTCGTCATCAACCGCGCTACCCACACCGGTGGCCAGACCGTCCTCGGCAACGACAACGTGCTGATGGAGGGTGCCCACATCTCCCACGACACGAAAGTCGGCAACCGCTGCGTCTTCGGCTACGGCACGAAGATTGCCGGCGACTGCATCATTGAGGACGGAGTCATCTTCTCCTCCAGTGTCATCGAGAACGCCAAGACGCGCGTCGGACAGGGTTCGATGATTCAGGCCGGTACGACCTTCTCGAAGGATGTGCCCCCCTATATCATCTGCACCAAGCAGGCAGAATATGGCGGTGTCAACATGCAGGTAGCACGCCAGCACGGCGTCGACGAAAAGACACTGAAGCACATTGCCAACGCCTACCG
Source organism: uncultured Prevotellaceae bacterium (assembly GCA_902774925.1). Classification (GTDB taxonomy): domain Bacteria; phylum Bacteroidota; class Bacteroidia; order Bacteroidales; family Bacteroidaceae; genus Prevotella. Next base: position 72,697 of record CACYKE010000015.1, read on the forward strand.
CCTGGTATTTATGAGCAAGACAGCGCTGTTCGACGCGGTAAACCAGATAGAGGAACAGGTTCCCGACGGTCCCTTCATCCGCCACATCATCGAGTTTATCCGCAACACGAATATTGGCATCATCACAAAGATTTAAAATACAACGACTATGGCATTGAACTTAAACAAAAATCTGAAGTTGTACTACAACATCCACGAGGTAGCCGACATGTTTGGGGTCAACGAGAGCACCCTGCGCTACTGGGAAAAGGAGTTTACCTACCTGAGGCCCAAAATCTCAGGACCGGCCAAGATACGCCAGTATCAGGAGAAGGACATCGAACAGATACGCCTCATCCACAATCTGGTGAAGGTTCGTGGCTTCAAGCTGGCTGCCGCCAAGAAGATTATCAATGCCAACCGCGATGGTGCCGACCGCAGGACCGATGTGCTCACGCGCCTCATGGACATCCGCGCCCAGCTGCAGGCCCTGAGAAAGCAGATGGACTTTCTGACTTAATCATTTTATCATTTAATATTAAACATTAAAACTAAAATCACTATGAAAAAGTATTTAGCAGAAATGGTGGGCACCATGGTGCTCGTACTCATGGGCTGCGGTGTCGCCGTCAGCCTCGGTTGTGATCCCGTCAACAACATCCCCGCAGTGGTAGGAACCGCACTGGCCTTCGGCTTGGCCGTCGTCGCTATGGCCTACACCATCGGCGGCATCTCCGGTTGCCACATCAACCCCGCCATCACGCTGGGCTGCATCCTCGCTGGCCGTATGGAAGCCAAGGAGGGTATCATGTACATCATCTTCCAGTGCATCGGAGCCTTCATCGGCAGCGCCCTGCTCGCCGTCCTTGTAGCCAATGTTCCCGGTATGGAGGGAACGGGTGCCAACGACCTTCAGGCCAATGTCTCGGTGCTCGGTGGTCTGCTCGCTGAGATCATCTTCACCTGCGTCTTCGTGCTCGTCGTACTCGGTGCTACCGCAAAGACCAATGGTGCCACCAACAACTTCGCTGGTCTGGCCATCGGCCTCAGCCTCGTATTGGTTCACCTCGTCTGCATCCGCTACACAGGCACCTCCGTTAATCCCGCTCGTTCGCTGGCTCCTGCCATCTTCCAGGGTGGCACCGCTCTGGCCAACCTCTGGATCTTCATCGTAGGTCCCTTCGTCGGTGGCGCACTTGCAGCCTGCATCTGGAAAATCATCGAACCCGCCGAGAAATAAAAGGTAATTTGTAAGTTTTACAACGAATAAAACGCTGACATGAGCTGCGCACGGTAATTCTTGCTGATGCGCAGCTCATTTATTTGTTCCATACATCGACGACGCTGACGTCGAGGACGTTGAAGACCCTACTCTGGTTATGGCAATCTGATACGCATCAACGGTCAGAGCGTCAACTCCGCCCGTTTCTTCGACCACGACCGCCACCAGCTCCGCTTCGACGCTTTCACCAAGGATGGCATGATCAAGTCTGCCAAAGTGGGCAAGCAGGACAAAACGAAGGCAAGCAAGAAAACCAAAAAGTCCAAGAAAAGCAAGAAGAGCAAGAAGTTCAAAAAGTCCAAGAAGTCCAAAAAGTCCAAGAAGACAAAGAAGTCCAAGAAGTAAAAGGAATAAAAATACGATTTACCTCTTTCACTTACCCGTAGCTGCCAGAATTATTTCGATTGCTGACTGATAGTGTACTTGACACGCAGGCGCACAAAGGGCTTGACATGATCGTGCAACGTCATATAGGTCTTATTGTGGCCGCTTTGACGGAGACGACCGTAGAATGGAACTGCTGCGCCTAATCCGATATTGAAAGAAAGCTCACGGCTGGCCTGGATGTTGGTGAAGAAGCCGAAACGTTCAGTCACTTGGCTGATTTCCATTTTCTCTGGAAGGTCAGCAATCTTGGGACGGAGATAGAACTTGTCGCTCTCCAGCTCCATACCAAGTGATAAACGCAAAGCGCGAGAGGCCTGGTAGTTGAGGTAGTTGTTGACCTCCATGCAGTTGATGCTCCAGCGATTGTTGAACTGGTGGTTGTAGATAAACATCGGATAGAGTGGCCAGGAGACTGAGGTTCCTATCAGACAAATGACACCCAGACCTAAGTAGGTTCTCTGGTTGCGCGTGATGCTGAAGATGCCGCCAACCATGCCGGAGATACATTCATAGCCATACTGCGAGAAGTTGGCGGTGCCCATAGCCATGAGGGTGAAAGGTTTGCCAAGCCAGAGCGTATTGTAGTTGGCAATGAGATTACTACCATAATGGTGGTGATTGTGAGGGACATCAAGCAGCAGAGTGCCGTAAGTGCCGTTGGTATTCAACTCCTTGTTGCTGTAGTGATAGAACGGTGATACGGAGAGGGAGAACTGCCGATTGCCAAGCACTTTGAGGTTAGCTCGCACACGAGCAGCAACACCGTGCTTCAGACGTCCTTCTTCCAGACGCTCTCCTTTGTCGCTTTTCCAATAATAGTCGGTATTTGTGGCACCGTCGACATCAGCCGTGATACTGAACTTCTCACGAGGGTCGGCAAACTGGGCATGGACATAAAGCATGCTGGTTAAGAAGAGCAGCGTAGAAAATAATCTTTGTCGTGTCATGTGTTGGTCTGTATATTTGTTCTTGCTGCAAAGATACAAACTATTTTTGAAACCACCTAACTTCTTCACCTTAATTTATATCTATAGCAAGAGAAAATCCTCCCATCAGCCATCGTTAATGGCAGTCATCTGTCCCTTGCCATCCTTTGATACTTATTCTTTACTTACCAGCCTTGAACTCGCGGTACTTGGCAAGGATTTCATGATAGCCTGTGCCATAGACGAACATGAGGCGGGCGGATTCTGCGGGGACGCTCAGGGCATGTTCGTCATTCGCATCTTGTGAGAAGTTCACTTCGAACTGCGGTTTCACTGTGGCGTCAGACTTGATGATACGAGGAGTGGCATTCCTGTCATCGGTTTCGATAAGTACGATGTCGCCCTCTTTCTTGGCATCCTTCCCCTGCAGCGCGAGTCTTAATTTCGGCACCAACCATCCGACGACCGGCTGCTCCATGTTCCATTCGGGCGTCTCCACCATGAAGTATCTCTTTCCCTCGAAGAAGACAATGGGCAGACCGTTCCACATTTTGTTTGAGATGTCGGCAACGAGGAATTCGATGGCAAGATCGTAAAGAGCCATAATCTCGGTCATGTTCTTGAGGCGCTTTTCGACGGGAACCCTCTCGGAGTCCAGGAAGGCCTGCTGGATGAATATTGAGCCGTAGCGCACGTCGATGCTCATCATGATGTCGAAGCCTATTTTGAGTTTCTGGTAGATGGTCACGGGGTCATAGCGTCCCAGTTCCTGCTCGAATGCTTTCAGTCCCTTTTCGTAGAAGTCGTAGGCCTTCTCCAGCTCTCGCTTCTTCAGGTAGATGGAGCCCAGCGTGAGGCAGGTGTGACCCATCAGCGTGTCCTTGAGCACGGTCTGCGACTCGGCAATCTGCAGCGCCTTGTTGGCGTAGGCCAATGCGCGGTCGAGGTCAACCTTATCACCCAGCAAGTCCATGTTGAACCCGGCGGCAGCCACATACTGCTTCCTGCCGTCGATCGGGTTTGCGTCAGCCTCCTTGGCCGCCTCTAGGACCACCTCCAAAGCCTTCTTCTGCAACTGCTCGTCACTGTTCTGCGCATTCACTTGGAACGTCACGGCGCACATCAGCGCCACAATAGTCATCATCTTTTTCATAATACTTTCTTTATAAGTACCTGAGCAACAAAAAGTTGCTCAGGATTTGGTCATGTCAGATTTTTCACTTACCTTAGTGCTGCGAATCAAGACAAGCAAAATCATCAATGACATGGCAAAGGTACAACATAAATCTGAGAAAATCAGCGCTTTTGGCGGAATATTTTTCGTTTTGGACAGATTTGACCGTATTCTTTCCTCTGTAATCGACTCCCACCTGGGACTTCGCCAAGTGCAGACATGGTGCTGCGCGGCATAGAAGAACTGGCAACGGAGAACAAGAATCACAGGGACAGTTTGATTCTCTCAGCACACTCCTCGTTAAAGCACAAGGGATACCCCATTGGTATATCTTTCGCTTTCAGTTCTTTCTCTTCCATATCCACAAAATTTTTAGCAAAGATAGTCATTTTGACTTATATTACAAAACAATTTGGCAGTTTTTCTCTCAAATTCTTGGAAGTTTGGAGATTTATTCCTATATTTGCCATCGAAATATATGGTCTAACCCTCAAAACAAAAACAGCGTATGGTAACATAGCAACAGACATAAGGACATAAGATGAACGTCCACTTTTGATTCTTGTATTTCGAAATCGGCAAAATTTCAAAACGTCATCAAGAACTGAAGTAGATGGTTCACGCCGTTCGGCGTGGGCATTTGCTCGTTTAAGATGACATGGTGTTTGCCGATACCAGAAATACGTAGACGAAGTAAATTGTCCACGTTTTCTTTATTTACCAAAACAAAAAAAAATTACAGTTATGAAAAAGCAATTACTATTATTCTGTTTGACTATACTTCCACTTTGGGTGTATGCTTTAAGCGGAAATCACAAAGTGTCAGACACCTTGTGAGTACGTTTTCTATATTTATCAATGCAGCAATTAACAAAATTACTACAAATTATGAGAAATAAAATCTTTCTTTTTATAGTTACTATGTTATACATAGCAGGAGCAAAAGTTTATGCCCACGATATACAGGTAGTAAATGACGATGGTGTTACAATTTATTATGTCTGGTCAAATAATGGGAATGAATTGGCGGTAAGTCATAAAGGGACCTTGCTTTCTACTGAAATTCTCTATAATTTTTACTCAGGCAATGTTGCTATTCCCACATCAGTTACGTATAATGGTAAAACTTATAATGTAACGAGCATAAGGAGTTGCGCTTTCATGAACTGTAGCAGCCTGACCTCTGTCACCATACCCAACAGTGTGACGAGCATTGGTAATGGTGCTTTCTCTGGTTGCAGCGGCCTAACATCCATTACCATCCCAAACAGTGTGACCAGCATTGATCCAAACGCCTTCGAGGGGTGCAGCAGCTTGACCTCTATCACTATTCCTCCTGGCATAAAGATTATAGATTTTAATACTTTTAAGGGTTGCAGCAGTCTTGTCTCCTTCAATATTCCCGATAACGTGACAAAAATTGAAGGCTTTGCTTTCGAAGGTTGTAGTAGCCTGACTGCCATTTCTATTCCCAATAGTGTAACAACACTCGGGCCCAAGGCTTTCGAAGACTGTATCTAAACGGGTATAAGCAACTAGTAATATCTAATACTATCTATTTGTAAAACACTCATTTTCAGTAACTTTTGATTTTTAACAGTTGATGACTGGAATTTGGTAGTAACCGAATTTCAGTATATTTTTGCAACGTATTTCTACCGCGAGGAATTTACGGGGCCTGAAAATCGTCATTCTGCGGACTCAGT
>CACYKE010000016.1 GCA_902774925.1 uncultured Prevotellaceae bacterium
CGTTTCTGGTCAGTTGGAGGGCGAGCTGGGTGCTACGGCCCTGGGTGCTATCTACACCTTCGGTCCTACGTTCCGCGCTGAGAATTCGAATACCCCTCGTCACTTGGCTGAGTTCTGGATGGTAGAGCCTGAGGTTGCTTTCCTCGACCAGGAAGAGCTGATGGACCTCGAAGAGGACTTTATCAAGTACTGCGTACGCTGGGCTTTGGATAATTGTAAGGACGACCTGCAATTCCTGAACCAGATGATTGACAAGACGCTGATTGAGCGTCTGGAGGGTGTACTCAAGGAGACCTTCGTACGCCTGCCTTATACAGAGGGTATCAACATCCTGCAGGAGGCTATCAAGAACGGTAAGAAGTTCGAGTTCCCCTGCAATTGGGGCGACGACCTTGCTTCAGAGCACGAGCGCTACTTGGTGGAAGAGCACTTCAAGAAGCCCGTTATTATGACCGACTATCCTACAGCTATCAAGTCGTTCTACATGAAGCAGAACGAGGATGCTCCCGCAGGTATGACGTTGGGCTCCAGCATAGGCTATAAGGGTACCATTGCTCCTGGTCCTACCATGCAGGGTACCGACGTGCTGTTCCCACAGATTGGTGAAATCATTGGTGGTTCCGTCCGTGAGGAGAGCTACGATAAGCTGATGGGTGAGATTAAGCGCCGCGATATGGATATGACCCACCTCTGGTGGTATATCGACACCCGCAAATGGGGCTCATGTCCTCACGCTGGTTTCGGTCTCGGTTTCGAGCGTCTTATCCTGTTCGTCACTGGTATGCAGAACATCCGCGACGTCATCCCCTTCCCCCGTACTCCCAAGAGTGCTGAGTTCTAACAGTCCGTCACGCATGTGAATAGTGCGATCGGTGATATTCGCCAGACCTTCGTCGTGGGTAACGATGACGAAGGTCTGGTTGTATTTATCCCTCAGGTCGAAAAACAACTGGTGCAGTTCTTCCTTATTCTTGGAGTCGAGCGAGCCACTGGGTTCGTCTGCAAGAATGACAGCGGGATTGTTGATGAGTGCACGGGCTACTGCCACACGCTGTTTCTCACCGCCACTGAGTTCGTTGGGCTTATGATGGGCACGGTCTGATAGTCCCATAAACTGCAATAATTCCTCAGCCCTCTGACGGGCTGCCCTCTGCGAAGTGCCTGCGATATAGGCTGGAATCATGATGTTCTCCAACGCCGTGAATTCAGGCAACAACTGGTGGAACTGAAACACAAAACCGATATGCTTGTTGCGGAAATCCGAGAGCTTCTTTTGCGACAGGGAGGTCACATCGACAGAATCGACACACACCGTGCCGGCATCCGGATGGTCCAACGTACCGATAATCTGCAGGAGGGTTGTCTTGCCAGCGCCACTGGGGCCAACGATACTTACCACCTCACCCTTATTGATCGTGAGGTCGATACCTTTCAAAACTTCCAATGAGCCGAAACTCTTTTTAATGCCTTTGATTTCTATCATAACAACTTACATCTTCCTTCTTTTATTAATCCATCGTGATATACTGTCATAGATACTGCTCTCCTCCTGATGCTGTGCAGCGGTAAAGGTCATACTCTCCTCCTTGGCATCGCCATACTGGTCTGGGAAGAGTATCATAAGGTTCTTGCCACTGAAGTGCTGCATCAGTTCGTTGGGCAGACGTTCCAGCGCATTCTTATACGAGATGGTACCCTTACGGGCCGTGATAACCACAAACATGTGGTCTTCGTTGATGTTGGCAGCAAGCTTAGGCAGCTCGTTCCAATGAGCCATATAGGTGTATTCTGCCCTCACGCTAGAATGGCGGTTATTGATGTATTCGCGAATGAGTTCCAACGACTCGTTACGCCCGTGGAACTGGATACGGCAGTCCAGATTGCCTGCCATGCGTGCTAGTCGTTCCAACCAGCGGTGGAAACCCGGCTCGAATTCTGCTCTTGAGGGTACTGCCACCTGTATTCTGCGTAACGTGTTCAAGGGTTGGACAAATCGTGTCAGCACGATCTGACGGTTCAGACCATTATAAAGACTCTGGATGAATTCACCCCAGAACTTCGGATTGACGTCCGTATGGACGTGCATACCCATGATGATCTCCGAGACTCCAAACTCACGGAAGGCGTGTTTGATGCCGTTGGCAATGTTGGTGGCCAGTCGTACCTGTGTCTGCATCTGTATGTCGCTAGCTGAAGCCCGCTGTTCCAAACGTTCCAACAGGCGCAAACCGTCCTCACGATGTTTGCTCGCTTGGACGTCGTCATACACCACGTTCAGTGCCACCAAGCCACGATTCAACTTCTGGTTTCTCACCATGATAGCCAGTTCCAACAACTGAGGAGCAATCTCGGGGTACTTCACGCAGAGCATGATTTTCTCGTCATCCTTCGACTGCGAACCCTGCTCCGCGGGTTGCAACCTATTAGCCAGCGTAATCTGTTGTGCAGCATGCTCTGTCATCATCGTCGAAATGATACAGGTGATGAGGATCATGATGACAACACCATTCAACATCTCGTCGTTCACCAGATACACCCCTGGGGTTACTTCCAACTTCATACCCACCATCACCATGGCAATGGCACCGGCAGCATGGGCACAGGTCAGTCCGAACATCATATTACCTGCCGACTTCGGTAGTCGGAACAAAAGGCTCGACAGGTAGGCCGCCACAGCCTTGCCGAAGGTTCCGAAGAAGACTATCAGTCCGACGATGAACAGCATGTGAACACCCTCAAACAGCGTCCTTACGTTAATCAGCATTCCCACACCGATGAGGAAATAAGGGATAAAAATCGCATTACCGATAAACTCTATCCTATTCATCAAGGGTGACACATGAGGAATGTACCTGTTTAAAATCAGTCCTGACAGGAAGGCTCCGACTATACCCTCTACGCCTATGAATTCGGAAATGGCAGCCGACAGGAACATCACGCAAAGCACAAAGATGAACTGCATGATGGCATCAGAGTAACGTCGCAAGAAGTAACGCGACAATTTCGGAATACCCCATGACAGCAGGACACAGAAAGCTGTGAATTTCAGCAGGAATAAGATCCAAAACACAAACCCCACGTCTTCACCGTACGATGCTGCCAAGGCTGCTAGCATCAACAGAGCAAGGAACAACGAAATCATCGACGACCCCACGCTCAGCATCACACTCGAGTCACGTCCCAGACCGTAGCGCGAAATAATTGGGTAGGCTATCAACGTGTTCGAGGCCATGATACACCCCAACAGGAAGGACGCCTGTCCGGAATACCCCAATAGCCAGATAGCCATGAAATAAGTGATTAGCAAAGGCGTCAGACACGTCAGCAGTCCGAACAGCAGGAACCGTCGCGAGTTTTTCTTGACACTCTCCAGGTCCATCTCCAATCCTGCCAGAAACATGATATAGAGCAGACCAACCTTTCCAAACAGTTCAAACGACGAGTCGCGTTCCAGGATGTTCAAGCCATATCTTCCCACCAGTACACCTGCCAACACCATACCAATGATGTGGGGAATACGCAGTTTACCCATGATGATAGGTGCTGACAATATAATCAACAGCACGACAAAGAAGATCACTGTCGGGCTCGTGATGGGGAAATATGACGACAATATCAGCATTTCGTTGGCAAAGGTACGAATAAGTGAGCAAAAAGCCAAATTTTTGAGCAGTGAATGCTAGAAAAAATGGAAAATACCGTATCTATGCTTTTTTCTCTTCGAAATATCCCCAGACAGTCAGTTCCTTGTCAGCAAGTGGCGTCTTGAACAGGTAGCTAGCTAGATAACCCACTACGAGGACGATAAGGTGGCTATAGACGCCCAGCATATATTTGTGATGGGTGAAGTTCCAGTCGCCTAAGTCAAGTAGGGTTTCCTTGACACCTGTGCCATGAATGTCGACCTTCGTAGAGGTGAGCACAGCATAGGCCGTAAACAGCACAGCGGCAGCAATACCGATGTAGAGCCCTTGTTTGTTGGCTCGACGACTGAACAGACCCAGCATAAAGATACCGACAATACCCGCAGAGAAGATGGCATAGAGCGAGAACAGTGCACCAAGAACGCCTTCTCCGCCCCACGAGATGTAAAGACAGGCAACACCAATGGCACCCGCACCGGCAATCACAACCATCCATTTGCCGAAACGCAACTGCTGTTTGTCATCCGTATGTTTGCGGAATCGTACGTAATAGTCCTGCACGGCAATGGCAGAGAGACAGTTGAGGTCGGCATCTAACGACGAGATAGCCGCAGCAGCGAGGGCGGCAATGATGAGGCCACGAATACCGACAGGCAATTCGTGAGCAATAAAATAGGGGAATACCTCATCGGCCTTTAGTTCTTCAGGCAATAGCGGCGCACCTTGGGCATGGTAGTATGCAAAGAGTGCTGTACCGATAAACATAAACAACGCCCAAATGGGAACAGACATCAGCACACCGATATAGGCCGCCTTCTTGGCCTCACGGTCGTTTTTGGCAGCCAGATAACGTTGCACGATGGTTTGGTCGGTACCATACTTCTGCAGTGCATAGAAGATACCATTGAGCACCATCACCAGGAAACACAGCTCACTGAGGCTCCAGTCGTAGGGTCCGAAGTCAATTTTGTTGTACTCACCTGCAATGCGGAATAGTTCGGACGGTCCTCCGTCGATGCCGAACATCAGAATCAGAATACAGATAATGCCGCCACCTATGAGTAATGCTCCTTGCACTACATCCATCCAGACAATAGCCTCCATACCACCAAGCAGAGTCAGGATGATAATGGTAATACCCAACACCAATACAATACTATATATATTAATGTTTAAGAACGTAGCCAATGCCATGGAAACGAGGAAAAACACCGTTCCTGCCTTTGAGAAATGACCCAAGGTGAAGGCAAACGACGAGTAAAGACGTGCAAAGAGTCCGAAACGGCGCTCGAAATACTCGTAGGTAGACAGGCGGATAACCTTACGGAACAATGGTACAATGATACCGATAAGGGCTACGAGTACAATAGGCACCATCAATCCTTGAACCAATAGAATCCAGTTGCCGGCATATGCTGCACCAGGATAGGCGAGAAATGTCACGCTGGAGATGAGCGTAGCGAAAATAGAAATACCCACTGCCCAGGCAGGAATTTTTCCACCGCCAGCGAAATAGGTCGACGTGTCTTTTTGCCTATGGGCGAAATACATACCCATCCCGATGGCTGCAGCTATCGAGATAAGCACTATGGTATAATCAATCCAATGCATTTACCTTATCTATTATCGTTTGTTCTTCGTCAGCAGAAAGTCTTGTCAGGGGCATGAGCATCCAGGGTTCACAAAGACCTTTCGTGCTCATCATCACTTTCAGGGCAGTTAGGCTCTGGCCCAGCGTGCGGTCTTTCTGATAGATCTTGGCTATCTCGTTGGTCTCGTCCTGAAGCCGGTTGGCCGTTACCATATCATCAGCCACAGCAGCATCAAATAATTGTTGGAACATCTCTGGCACAAAGTTGCCCGTTGAGGGGACGATGCCATTTCCACCGAGTTCCAAAGCGTGAGCCGACTGTGCCGCCCAACCACAGAAATAGGCAAACTCCGGATGACTCTTGGTAATCTCAATGCACTGTGCCATACGATCCAGATCACGCTCCGAGTCTTTCAATCCCACAATATTGGGATGGTCAGCCAAGCGACGAATCACATCGACCGGAATAGACATGTGTGTCGTAGCCAGAATATTGTAAAGCATCAACGGCCCCGTGATACAATCGGCCAGCGTCTTGTAATAGTCATACATCTGCTCTGACGTCAAGGCATAATAGGTCGGCAGGGTGGCTACAATGACATCTGCCCCCAAGGCACTATAAATCTCTGCCTGACGGACTTGTTCACTGAAACAGTTACCGGTAAGCCCTGCATAAATCAATATCCTACCGCTGGCAGCCTTTACTGCCGTCTCAACAAAAAGTTGCCCGTCAGCCTGACTCACGCTATTGCCTTCTCCCGTTGTTCCCATCAGAAGGGGAGAGACTTTGTTTTCAGCAAAGAAATCAATTATTCGTTCTACGGCCTTGATGTCAAGCTGCCCATCTTGAGTTACCGGAGTCACCATCGGCACCACCACACCACGATACTTACTGTTGTTCATACACTTTAAGTATTTTGATTTATCTTATTATATATTAATGACGTACGAGTTTTTGATTAGTCATCAGTTTCGACGAGCCAGTCTTTATTAACATTTTTTTGAAAAAAAAGTGGCGCTAAATGATAACTATTTGGGTGAATTTTTGTACCTTTGCAGACGATTAGCGTTTACCAAAACGGAAAACTTTTTCCTAAAAGAAAAATAAAAAGTTGTCCAAAACGGAAAATTCCGCTAGCATAAAGAGACTTGAAATAACTAAATATATATAGAGAGAAATAAACCCATGATGGAGATTAAAAACTTTACTATTACAAAGCGTGACGGAACAAAAGATCGCTTTTCATTAGACAAAATTATGAATGCCATCGTCAAGGCATTCGAGAGTGTAGACGAACCTGCTGACCTCGGAACTGTATCAAAGATTCTGAGTCATTTGGACATGCACGACGACATTAAGGTGGAAGACATTCAAAACCAGGTAGAGGAGGCTTTGATGCGCGAAGGATTCTACAAGGTCGCCAAGTCGTTTATCCTTTATCGCCAAGAACACACCGAAGACCGTGACACACTGGAGAAGATGATGTTCCTCTCTGAGTACACCGAATCGGTCAACGCTGCTACTGGTTCGAAGTACGATGCCAATGCTAATGTGGAACACAAGAACATTGCCACGTTGATTGGCGAGTTACCCAAATCGAACTTCATCCGTTTGAACCGACGCCTGCTGGTGGACCGTATCAAGAAGATGTATGGCAAAGACCTGGCCAATGAATATATCGACAAATTAACCCATCATTTTATATATAAGAACGACGAGACGTCGCTGGCTAACTACTGCGCCTCTATCACCATGTATCCTTGGCTGATTGGTGGCACGACAGCCATTGGCGGTAACTCTACGGCTCCCACTAACCTGAAGTCATTTGCCGGTGGCTTCGTCAACATGGTATTCATGGTAAGTTCGATGCTTAGCGGTGCTTGCGCTACCCCCGAGTTCCTGATGTACATGAACTACTTCATCGGGAACGAGTATGGCAAGGACTACTGGCAGCATCCTGACCAGCAGGCCGACCTTTCGCTGAAGAAGCGTACCATCGACAAAGTCATCACCGACTATTTCGAGCAGATTGTCTACACACTGAACCAACCTACTGGTGCTCGCAACTATCAGGCTGTGTTCTGGAATGTGGCCTACTACGACAAGTATTACTTCCAGAGTATCTTCGGCGAGTTCTACTTCCCCGATGGCTCACAGCCAGATTGGGAGGGTCTCTCTTGGTTGCAGAAGCGTTTCATGAAGTGGTTCAATCAGGAGCGTACAAAGACACTGCTGACCTTCCCCGTAGAAACGATGGCTCTGCTCGTCGACGAGAATGGCGAGTGTAAGGATAAGGAATGGGGCGACTTCACCGCTGAGATGTATGCCGAGGGACATTCGTTCTTTACCTATATGAGTGACAATGCGGACTCTTTGAGTTCTTGCTGCCGCCTGCGTAACGAGATTACCGACAACGGTTTCAGCTACACCCTCGGTGCCGGTGGTGTCTCCACAGGTTCGAAGTCGGTACTGACCATCAATCTGAACCGCTGCATCCAGTATGCTGTCAACCACAAGATGGATTATCTCGAGTATCTCAGTGGCATTATCGACCTGTGTCATAAAGTCCAATTGGCGTACAACGAGAACCTGAAGGAACTGCAAGCTCATGGAATGCTGCCGCTGTTTGATGCCGGCTACATCAACATCAACCGCCAGTATCTCACCATCGGTATCAACGGTCTCGTGGAGGCTGCTGAGTTCATGGGTCTCAAGATTACACCTAATGACGACTATAAGAAGTTCGTACAGGGCATCCTTGGACTCATCGAGAAGTACAACAAGCAATACCGTTCGAAGGAGGTGATGTTCAACTGCGAGATGATTCCTGCCGAGAACGTCGGTGTGAAGCACGCCAAGTGGGATCGCGAAGACGGCTATTTCGTACCTCGCGACTGCTATAACAGTTATTTCTATGTGGTAGAGGATGATTCACTCACCGTACTTGATAAGTTCAAACTGCATGGCGCACCATATATCGAGCACCTCACCGGTGGTTCGGCACTCCACATGAATCTCGACGAGCACCTCTCGAAACAGCAGTATTTGCACCTGCTGAAGGTCGCTGCACAGGAGGGTTGTAACTACTTCACCTTCAACATCCCCAACACCGTCTGCAACGACTGTGGACATATCGACAAGCGATACCTGAAGGAGTGCCCGCATTGCCATTCAAAGAATGTCGATTATATGACCCGTATCATCGGTTATCTGAAGCGCGTATCAAACTTCTCACAGGCTCGTCAGGAAGAGGCTGCCCGCCGTTTCTATGCGCATACGGAGGCTTAAACCATGCTGAAATACGTTAACACAGGAATCGTTTTTCAAGAGATACCCGACGAAGTGACACTGGCAATTAATATCAGTAATTGCCCGTGTCATTGTCCTGGGTGTCATAGTCATTACCTATGGGAAGATGTGGGTATGCCGCTGAATACTGATGCTATCGACGACTTCGTCAGCCAGTATGGTACCGACATCACCTGCATCTCGTTCATGGGAGGCGATGCAGACCCTCGTAGCATCAACATGTTGGCACAGTATATCCACGAATATCATCCGCAGTTCCACGTGGCGTGGTATAGCGGACGTATCCGTATTCCCTCTGTCGTCAACAAACAGGATTTCGATTATATTAAGGTGGGACCCTATATCAAACATCTCGGGCCCTTGAAATCAGCAACCACCAACCAGCGGCTTTATCGTCGCACGCTGGATGGTGATTTCGAAGATATTACTTACCGCTTCTGGCGGCAGCAAGATATCGCAGTATAAAAACTAGTCGACTATCCGAACTTGATTGTACCTTGAACTGCATCGGACTGTGGCTGGTGAGTGGATTCCTCCTTCTGGGAGATATCCTCACCACTTGCCTGACTATAGATGCTATCAAGAATCTCACGAGTACGCTTGTAGGTCGGTGTCTGCTCCACAGCAGAGATAACATCGTCGTTATCCAAATCCTCAGGACGGAACAGGTAGATATGAGGACGACGCTTGTAGCGTTTGCTCTGTCCGTCGCCACCATAGTAGCGGTTACGACGATCCTGACGCTGGGCTTCCTTCTCCTGCTCGGCAGCAATACGAGTTGCCTCCTCCTGCGTGTTACGATGCTGACGGTGACTGGACATGCCGTCGACACGGTCGATACCAAAACCTGTAGCCAAAATGGTAACCTTCACCTTCTTACCCAATTCGGGATCGGTGGCCAAACCCCACTTGATTTCAAAGTCGTTGCCGAACTTGCCCATGAAATCATTGACATCGTTCATCTCCTCCATCATCAGCGAACCAGTGCCGTCCTTGTTACCGGCAAACGAGATGCTGAGAAGAATCTTCTTCGAATTGAAGACGTCATTCTCGTTGAGGAGCGGTGAGTTGAGGGCATCGTCAATAGCCTTCTTTACACGGCCTTCACCCTCGCCATAACCAGTGGACATGATAGCAACCCCACCATCCTTCAACACGGTCTTGACGTCGTTGAAGTCGAGGTTGATGAGTCCGTGAACAGTGATAATCTCAGCAATAGACTTAGCAGCGACACTCAACGTATCGTCAGCCTTCCCAAAGGCGTCGAGTACAGTAAGTTCAGGATAAATCTCGCGCAGACGTTCATTATTAATGACAAGCAAGGCATCGACGTGTTTCGACATCTCCTCGACACCGTCCAGCGCCTGGTCAATCTTACGGTCACCCTCGAAGCGGAAAGGAATGGTAACGATACCTACCGTCAGAATACCCATCTCCTTCGACACACGGGCAATGACGGGAGCAGCACCAGTACCCGTACCACCACCCATTCCGGCAGTGATGAAGGCCATACGGGTGCCGTCGTTGAACAGGTTCTTGATATCATCCAAGCTCTCCTCTGCAGCAGCACGGGCCTTCTCAGGGCGATTACCGGCTCCAAGACCTTCCTTGCCCAACTGCAGATGGACGGGAACTGGAGAATCATTCAGCGCCTGATTATCCGTATTACACAATACGAAGGTCACATCGTGGATACCCTCGCGATACATGTGGTTGACGGCATTACCACCACCTCCACCAACACCAATCACCTTGATGATGCTATTCTCTTTCTCGGGCTCGCCAAAATCGAGCAGTATGTTATTATCCATAATTCTATTCTTTTAAGGGTTAATAGGGATGTTAGGGGAAATTAGGGGTTATTCTTCTTCGGGACCAAGAATCGTCTCACCAAGATTCTTGAGTTTCTTCCAACCCTTATTCCAGAAACTGTTTTCCTTGCGGATACGTTCTTCCTCACGAGCTTCCGCTTCGGCTTTCTCACGGGCCTGACGCTCCTCTTCTTCCTTCTTGCGCAAAGCCTCTTCTTCAGCACGACGAACCTCCTCAGCCGTACGTATCACACCGGCAGGAGTCTCCGAAGCCTGACGGGCTCGACGCTGTTCGAGAGTTTCAGGCGTTGTAACGGTACGCTGCTGACTGGCAAAAAGATCATTGCTCAAGGACAGTTCACTGCCAGCACAGTTGATATCGCCCTTAGCCAACAATCCTAACACGGTATTCATCATGGCATCGTGAGCATTGACCTCTGCAATAGTCGATGTGATGGTCTGTGTCACGAATTTGGCTATGCGAATCTTGTCAATATGCGTATAGTTCTGGAAGGCCTTCTCTATATTTCTCAGATTCGAGCCGCCACCAGTGAGGATGATACCACCCAGCAACTTGTCGCAGAACTCCTCGGGGACCTGGCACCAGACATTGGCAATGATTTCCTCCAGACGACCCTCGACAATCTCAATGAACTTGCGCGTTTCCACCTGACGATCCTGGTCGATGGCGTATTTCATATTGTTGTCGATGTCGTTGTTTTCCGTAAAGGCCGAAGCATACTTGAGTTTCATCTTCTCTGCGTCACTCTCCTCCATCTGCAACGAGGCGATATCCTTCGTGATATTGTTGGCTCCAAGAGGAATGACGGCCAAATGACGCAGGATATTCTTCGAATACACGCTCACCGTCGTCGTGTCAGCGCCCAGGTCAACCAATGCACAGCCCGAACGGCGCTCAGCCTCGGTGAGCACACTGTCGGCCAAGGCCAACGGAGCGAGATAAAGCTCGGCAATATTAATGCCCGCGGTCTCGAAACACTTATTGAGGTTGGCGTAGAAAGACTTGCGCTGCAAGATATTCAGGAAGTTACCCTCAATACGATTACACTGAATACCTACAGGATCGAGTTGGAACTGCGAATCCACCTTATACTCCTGAGCTGCAGCATCAATAATCTGCTGGTCAGGGTATTTCATGTTACGGTTCTCATCCATCAGTTCAATCACCATGTCCTGCGTGACCTGCATGCCATTGGGCAGGTCTTTGGCAATCAGATTGCGAATAGAGCGAATAGACTGTCCGCCCACACCAACATACACCTGAGTGATACCCGTCTTGAGTTGTTTTTCCAGACGGTTGATGATGTTGGTCAGGCACTGGGCTGTCTTGTCGATGTTGTAAACCACACCTTTGCGGATGCACGACGAGGAATCCTCCTTGACACAAGCCAGCACCTGAATGCTACCGTCAAGGTTTTTCTTTCCCGCAATACCGGTAATCTTGGATGATCCCAGTTCAATAGCTACGATAAAGTCCTTTGCCATATACTTAACTTCTTAAACTTCTCTTACTTCTTTAACTTCTTCTCTTCTTACAAATAATCTGATTGTCAAATTCCAGACTGATATACGAATACTTGTTCCAACCAGCTTTGCTTAGCCCATACTTATAAAACTTCTCCAAACGGTCCAGTTTTCTGGCAATATCAGTAGGCTGACCCAGATAAATGATATGTTCACCAACACGGGGAATCATTTCTATAGAACCATCAGCCAATACGTTGAGCTGCTCCGCTTGCGAACGCCACATCTTGTTTTGAATAAGATAGTTGCCAACATTAGCCAACACCTTCTTGGCATACTTCTTGGTTACATGGCCTGTCACCACAACCAAGTCGCTAGCATGCTGAGTGTTAGGCATGATATTGCCATGAGTGTCGACATAGTAGTCTTCACCATTGTCGGCTTTAACACGAGCCACAGGAAGACGCTGCTTCAAGTGAATAAATACACGTCCTGACTGCGTCTTGTAACACTGGGCACTTTCTACAAAGGGATTTTTAAGCAGCGACTCCTCAATACGCCGGGCCGACACCTGACTCATCGGGTCGCCCAACGGATAAAGGCGAGCGTGCTGCAATTCATGCTTGATTTCGTCTGGAGTCAGAAACCCTTTCACCACCCCTTCCTCAATGTCGATTTTTACCTCGGTACACACATCGGAAAGCTCGTCAGGACGGTTGAAAGCCGTGATGGCGAGAACCAGATAGACAGCCAGAGCCATATCTATTAGGATGATGAATGATTTCTTCCAGTTGATGCTCATATATTATTGTTTACTTCTTATTGTTCAAAATCCTGGTGATATCAGGAACCATATTGTCAAGGTCACCAGCTCCCAGTACGATGAGAACATCGAAGTCACGGGACTTTATGAGTGGTAACACCTGATCTTTCTGAATGATTTGCTTCTCAATTCCAGGGCGCAGGTTGTCATAAATCAACTGCGAGGTGACACCCTCAATAGGGAGTTCGCGGGCCGGATAGATCTCCGTGAGGATAACCTCATCCAACAGACTCAGCGCATCCGCAAAATCTTTATAGAAATCACGGGTACGGGTATAGAGGTGAGGCTGGAAAATGGCCGTAATCTTACGATCCTGATATAGTTCACGGATGCTGCGCGCACTCTGATAGATTTCCTTCGGATGATGAGCATAGTCTGAAAGGAAAACGTGACGGTCGTTCTTGATCTTGAAATCGAAACGACGCTCAACACCGGCATAAGTCTTCATACCGATACGCAACTCCTCTGCCGTACAGCCAGCAAGCTGAGCCATTGCCATTGCCGCAATGCCGTTCTCAATATTGATGGGAACAGGCTGACCTAACTGGATGTTCTTTATCGACTCAAAAGGCGAGACGAAGTCAAAAGTTATTTCACCATTGGCAATACGAATGTTCTCCGCATGGAAATCACCCTCAGTCAGAGCATAGTCATAGCGGTGTACACCTGAAGGCAGATTCTCTTGCATCTCCAAACCACGGTGGATAATCAGTGCACCCTGAGGCTGAATCAATTCCGTATAATGACGGAAACTATCCAAATAAGCCTCCTTGGTACCATAGATGTCCAAATGGTCTGGATCCGTCGATGTTATCACCGTCATATAGGGCGACAGCCAATGGAACGAGCGGTCGAACTCGTCAGCTTCTATCACAACATAATCTGAGTCGGAAAGGATGTAGTTCGTGCCATAATTCTTGGAGATACCCCCGAGGAAAGCGTTACAGTCCAGATGACTCTGGTGCATGATATGTGCACACATTGTCGACGTTGTCGTCTTACCATGAGTGCCTGCCACACATAATCCCTTGTGCTTACGGGTCAAAGTGCCTAAAACCTGGGCACGCTTCTGAATCTCAAAACCATGCTCGCGGAAATATTTCAATTCCTGATGGCTTTCGGGAATAGCTGGGGTATAGATAATCAGACTGGACTCCGGTCTACGACAGGCATGGGGAATATCCTCCACATTCTCTTCGTAATGAATCAATGCACCTTCTTTCTCCAACTGACGTGTTAGAGTGCTTGGCGTCTTGTCATAACCGCCTACCACTACGCCACAATGGATAAAGTAGCGCGCAATGGCACTCATGCCAATACCGCCTACTCCAATGAAATATACTGCTTTGATATCTTTTATTTCCATTTACTTTTTTACCTTTTTACATTTTACCTTTTCGCAAGTGATACCACCTCCTTGGCAATAATTTCAGCCGAAGCAGGCAGTGCCATCTTCAAGATATTTTCACTGAGAGTCTGCAACTTTGCATCGTCTTTCACCGTATCGATAGCCAACGGCATCAATAATGCCGGAGCCTCAACATCCTTGACATAGAGTGCAGCACCCTTATTGACCAAAGCCAGCGCATTCTTTGTCTGGTGGTCTTCTGCCACATTGGGCGAAGGAACAAGGATGACTGGTTTGCCGAGCAGGCAGAATTCACTGATAGAACCAGCACCCGCACGGCTGACAACCAAATCTGCTGCTTTATAAGCGGCACCCATATCACTGATAAAGTCTGTCACGACCAGATTCTCCAACTTTTCTTCCTTGGCGAGCTGCTCTTTAATCTGCTCATAATAATACTTACCTGTCTGCCAGATAAATTGTACACCACTCTGACGGATGACGTCAAGGTGTTTCAGCACACTCTCGTTAACGGTACGGGCACCCAGACTTCCGCCTACGATGAGTACTGTCTTCTTCGACACATCAAGATCAAAGGAACGAAGAGCCTCAACCTTAGTTTGCGTATTTTCCAACAATTGCTGACGCACGGGATTACCCGTCAACATGATCTTATCTGCAGGAAAGAAACGTTCCATACCTTCATAGGCCACACAAATCTTTGCCGCCTTCTTGGCAAGCAACTTGTTGGTAACACCAGCATAGGAGTTCTGTTCCTGAATCAAACAGGGAATACCCATGGCGGCCGCCTTGTTCAGCGTCGGACCACTGGCATAGCCGCCTACACCAACAGCCACCTGCGGACGAAACTCCTTGATGATTTGCTTGGCCATACGCTGACTCTTCCAAATCTTATAGAGCACCTTGACATTCTTCAGCAGGTTCTTACGGTCGAAACCCTGGATAGGCAGACCTTTTATCTCGTAGCCGGCAGCAGGCACACGTTGCATTTCCATGCGTCCTAAGGCGCCCACAAACAATATCTTGGCTTCAGGATGCATTGCCTTGATAGCATTGGCAATAGATACAGCCGGGAAGATATGTCCACCCGTACCACCACCGCTGATTATTACTCTTAATTCGTCATTCATAAGTGTTCTATCTGTAATACGCTACAAAAGTACAAATTTTCTATCAATTCAAGCCCTGTTTGGCTCATTTTCTTTCACTTTCTTCATTTTTGCTGACCTGCTGACACTCAAAATAGCTCCAATATAGGCACAATTGATGATTGTCGACGTACCACCTTTGGAGATGAGTGGCAACGGCTGTCCCGTGACAGGGGCCAAGCCGACGGCTACCATCATATTGAAAGTGGCCTGTATGACCAACAACAGCCCGAGCCCCATCGCCAGAAATGCCGGGAAATTATTCTCACACCGACTGGCAATACGTGCACAGCGATAAAGGAGGACAACATAGAGGAACATAACCGCGAAAGCCCCCACGATCCCCAATTCCTCAATGACGATGGCATAGATGAAATCCGAGAAAGCTTGCGACAGAAAGTCACGCTCCGTGCTCTTACCAGGTCCCTTACCGATAATACCACTCGACACAATGGCAATATTGGCATGAGCCACCTGGGCATCTTTGTCAAGGTCGTATTCCTGAGGTGTTGGTTTGGGTTTACCAAACTTCATGATACGACTCTTCCACGTGTCAGCACGGTGGAACATCTTTTCCACGAAGTTCTTTTCTTTCTTGGGCTGATTGGCCTGATCAACCTGCTCCGTCTTAGTCAGAGTCTTTTCTTCATCACTGATATCGTGACCGACCAACATGACCATCGAAATGGCCACAACGGCAAAAATTATAATGATACCCGCCAGTTTACCTAACTGCTTCAAGGAAACCAAACCGATGAACATCATCAAGAAGACCACCGCAAAGAGCATCGCCGCCGTGGAGAGATTCTCTAGTCCTATCAACACACAGGCAGGAATGGTAATCGAAAGAATCCACTTGAAGGCTTTTTTGTCTGCCCCGTTCTCACGTTGCATAGCGGCAAGAATCTGCGCTACAGCCAATACTATTGTTCCCTTGGCAATCTCTGAAGGCTGGAATGTGAAACCAAACAGGTTAATCCAACGTCCGGCATCACCGACCTTCGTTCCTGCCAGCAGAACCCAGAGCAGGGTAATCACTGAGATCAGCATTAGGAAGGGTGTCATCAACTTAAAATACCGACATGGAACATTCAGCGTGAGGATAGCAACTACGACACCTGCCATGATGGTAAAGGCATGATAGGCTATCGGTCCTACGTAGTTCTGACTCTTATACGTCAGTCCGCTGGAAGCCGAGAATACTTCCACAACACTGATCATACAGAGGAAGAAAAACACCATCCAGATGACCTTGTCGCCCTTGAAGAGATTACCTATTCGATTATTCATCTTTTTCTAGTATTTCTAGAGATTCTAAATCATCTAGAGATTTCTTGCTAATTCCTTAAACTGTTCACCACGGTCTTCCATATTCTTGAAAAGGTCGAACGATGCGCAACAGGGTGACAGCAACACCGTCATGCCGGGCTCGGCCATCTCGTAACAGGCTGCCACACAATCTTTCATGGAGTGGGTGTCACGAACGGGAATACCCAGTGAGTCGAAGTTGTCGTGCAGCTTCTGGTTGTCAGCGCCCAGATAAACCAATCCGGCACACTTCTCCTTCACTAACGGTTTGATAGGCTCGTAGTCATTGCCCTTATCCTTACCACCGATGATAAGGATCGTCTTAGTCTTCATCGACTCCAGCGCATACCAGCAGGCGTCAACATTGGTAGCCTTCGAATCGTTGATATACTGAACACCACGGACGGTGCACACCTTCTCCAAGCGATGCTCCACACCAGGGAAATCACTCAACGACTTACGAATATTCTCTTTCTTAATACCTGCGACATTTGATGCGATACCTGCAGCCAACGAGTTATAGATATTATGCTTACCTGTCAGGCTCAGCGATTCCTGTTCCATATTAAACGGCTCAGGTTTCTCTATCTTATACTGGCCCTCCTCGATATAACCGATACTGCCGTTCTCCTTCAGTTCGGAGAAGGGGTACTGGATGGCCTTGATGTCATACTTCTCCAACTCCCTCTTGATGATAGGGTCGTCATTCCAATAGATGAAGGCATCCTGTGGCGTCTGGTTCTGGATGATACGCATCTTGGCGTCCACATAGTTCTGCATCTTGAAATCGTAACGGTCCAAATGGTCTGGCGTAATATTAAGCAGAATAGCGACATTGGCACGGAAATCGTACATATTATCGAGTTGGAAAGAGGACAACTCAATGATATAGTATTCATGTGGATCCTCAGCAACCTGCAGGGCCAGTGAATTTCCGATATTGCCAGCCAGACCGGCATCATAACCTGCTTCCTTGAAGATATGATAGATAAGACTCGTCGTCGTCGTCTTACCATTCGAACCAGTAATACAAATCATCTTCGAATGGGTATAGCGACCGGCAAACTCTATCTCACTGATAATGTGAATGCCTTTCTCCTTGATCTTAACAATCATCGGGGCCGTATCGGGAATACCCGGACTCTTGATGATCTCGTCGGCATCCAGAATCTTTTCTTCCGTATGGTGACCTTCTTCCCAACAAATCTGGTGGTCATCCATCAGCTTTTTATACTTATCATTGATCTTCGACATGTCGCTGACAAACACGTCGAAACCTTGTTTCTTGGCCAGAACGGCAGCTCCTGCTCCGCTCTCTCCGGCTCCTAATATGACTATCTTACTCATCTTTATCTAATCTTCAAAGTAATAATCGTTAATGCTGCTAATATAATCGTGGTAATCCAGAAACGAATGGTAATCTTCGACTCGTGGAACGGACGGTGGGGCCAGCTCTTCAGAATGTACGTGCTGGTCTGGTCCAACTGGGAGTCAAGTTTACGGAAGGTATCATGGATAGGGGTAGCACGGAACACTCTTACGCGCTTTCCCTTACGTTTCTGCAATTTAAACCACTGGGTTTGGATGATGACGCTCAAACTTTCAATAAAGAAAATGCCACATAGAATGGGGAGCATCAATTCCTTATGGATAATGACAGCACAGACACCGATGATACCGCCAATGGTCAATGAACCCGTATCGCCCATAAATATCTGGGCGGGGAAGGCATTGTACCAAAGAAAACCCACCATCGCACCGATGAAGGCAGAAAGGAACACCACCAGTTCCTGGGAACCTGGGATATACATAATATCGAAATAGGCGGCATAGATGATGTGGGACGATATATAGGAGAATATTAATAATGCCGCACCGATAATAGCCGAATTTCCAGCACACATACCATCCATGCCATCATTCAGGTTGGCACCGTTCGACACAGCCGTCACAACGATAATCGTCATAATGACAAACAAAATCCAACCTGCTGCCACCTTATACTCACCCAAGAACGACATAATACTGGAGTAGTTCAGATTATGATTCTTGATAAAAGGAATGGTGGTCTGCAATGACTTCACGGCCTCAGTCTTGTGTTTTACCACTATCTCTTGATTCTGCTTGACCTCAGACACATTCTCTCGGACTACAGCGTCAGGACTGAGCCAGAGTGTCAGGCCGACAATAAAACCGATTGACACCTGTCCCACTATCTTATAGAGACCTTTGAGCCCTTCCTTGTTTTTGCGGAAAATCTTGATGTAATCATCCATAAAGCCAAGGAATCCAAGCCATACGGTAGTACCTATCATCAGCAATAGATAGATGTTACGCATACGTCCCAACAGCAGTACGGGAATCAGGATGCTGACAATGATGATGATACCACCCATCGTGGGAACGCCTTTTTTCTCTACACCGAATGGGTCGATACTGGGGTCGCGAGCGGTTTCCGAAATATTGCGGCGCTTCATCCACTTGATGAAATACTCACCAAACCACGCTGAGATAACTAGTGACAGGATGAGTGCCAACAACGAACGGAACGAGATATACGACCAGAGGTGCGCACCCGGGATATCATACTGCTCTAAGGATCTGAAAATATAGTATAGCATATTATTTCGTTTTTCGTTATTACGTTATAACGTTATTCGTTATTACGAATTGATTCCAAAAATCTCCCTAACTATCTCCCTGTCATCAAAATGGTGCTTCACACCCTTGACTTCCTGATAGTCCTCATGACCCTTGCCGGCAATGAGGATGACATCACCCTTTTGGGCCAGCATACTGGCTGTACGGATAGCTTCCTTGCGGTCTACAATACTCACTACCTTCTTCATCTGCTTAGCGTCGAGACCTGCCAACATATCATTGATAATATCCTGAGGTTCTTCAAAACGCGGATTATCGGAGGTGATAATGACCTTGTCACTCTGTTTGACGGCCTCCTGAGCCATTAATGGACGCTTTCCCTTGTCACGGTTGCCACCAGCACCACAAACGGTAATGACTTGTCCACCCTTACCATCCAGCACCTCATGAATGGCATTAAGCACATTCTCCAGGGCATCGGGCGTATGGGCATAGTCTACAATAGCGGTCACTCCTTCCTGTGAACGGATAGGTTCCAGTCGACCTGCCACACTCTTCAACGTGCTGAGCACCAAGAGGATATCCTCCGGTTTCTTTCCTAACATCACAGCAGCGCCATAGACTGCCAACAGATTGGAGACGTTGAACTTTCCAATAAACTGAACACCAACCTCGCGACCATCAATCTCCAGATACATACCTTCGAAATGACACTCGATGATGCGGGCACGGAAATCAGCCATCGAACGGGTGCTATAGGTCTTCACCTGTGCCTTCGTATTCTGAACCATCACACGACCATTCTTATCGTCGGCATTCGTAATGGCGAAAGCATCCTTGGACAATCCATCGAAGAAAGCTTTCTTGGCATCACGGTAGTTCTCAAAGGTCTTGTGGTAGTCCAAATGGTCACGAGTGAGGTTGGTAAAGAGGCCACCTGCAAATTTCAGTCCGCCAATACGCTTCTGGGCGATGGCATGACTGGAACACTCCATAAAGGCATACTCACAGCCAGCATCTACCATCTTAGCCAACAGTCGGTTGAGTTCGATGGGGTCAGGGGTGGTATGATCGGCAGGAATCACCTCATCCTCGATATAATTGCTGACAGTAGAAAGCAAACCGCACTTGTGGCCAAACTTACGGAACATATTATATAATAAGGTGGCAATAGTGGTCTTGCCATTGGTTCCTGTCACACCAACCAGCTTCAGCTTCTGCGACGGCTCGCCATAGAAAACGGTGGCAACCTTTCCAACAGCATCTTCCGTCGAGGCAACCTGCACATAGGTCACGCCACTATTCCCAATCGCGCCAGCGTCGGGTAAATCCTCACACAGCACAGCCTTCGCTCCCAACTCAATAGCCTTGGGAATAAAACGGTGGCCGTCTGTCTGCGTACCTTTCATTGCCACGAAAAGATGACCATTCTCTACCTTGCGGGAGTCAATATTCACCCCCGTGATGTCCACCTCTGCATCACCCACGATAGTCAGAGGAGTTACATGCTTCAATAGTTCTGTCAGCTTCATATATACCTTATTATATTATTAATGTAACGTCAAAACACATTCCCCACCCTTGACAATTTCTTTGCCGGCAGGATAACTCTGCGACTTCACCTTGCCACGACCTTGTATCTTCACCTTTAGGCCACGACTCTCCAACACATAGACGGCATCCTTGGCACCCATGCCCGTCACGTCGGGGGTCACAGTTTCGCCATATACCTTGGCCGGTTGACTGACACGCTTGTTGACGCCTAACTCACCCAAGATGTAGTTGGCCGATGCGGCATCACCATTCTTCACGTCTGGAATAACTACCGAATGCTCGTCATGGGCATCGTCCACACTCATCTTCAGATGACGTGCCATCACACCTTCTGCAATATGATGGAACACAACACCACTCATACCACCACCTGAGGCGGGCAATCCGGATTTCTTAATACAGACGATACAGGAGTAGCGGGGATTATCGGCAGGGAAATAGCCTGCAAACGAAAGCCAATATTGTACTATACCACTCTTATAGCCTGACTTACCCTGTGACACCTGGGCTGTTCCGGTCTTACCTGCTACCTTGAACAACGGCGAACCGGCCTTTCGACCCAGTCCCTGACTGACGACATGCTCCAGAATAGTCTGAATGGTCTTCAGTGCCTCAGGTCTTGCAATGCGCTCCTTGATGACCTCTGGCTCAAACTCCTTGATAGTCTCGCCATTCTTAACAATCTTCTTAACGAAACGCGGCCTCATCATCTTACCATTATTGGCAATGGCATTATAGAACGTCACTGTATTGATGGGGGCAATCTGTGTCTCATAGCCTATCGACATCCAAGGCAACGTCGTGGCATACCAGTTGTCATCATAACGCCCATTCTTCTTGCGCTGGGGCATACGGATAAGGGGAGGACGGTAACCGGGAAGAATATCCTGCAACTTCAGATCCTGACCGATACCTACCCTGTAAAGGCCTTTGACATAGCGTTCGGCCTCGTTATGGTAGAACTTGTCTATTACATGGCTCACACCGATATTCGAACTGACCTCCAGCGTTCTGGCCACATTGATATCACCATAGCCGCCACGACGCCAGTTGTGGTCTTTCATCTCACGGCCGTACATCGGCATGACACCACCTCCGGTATGGATGATATAGCTGGTATCCCGAGGATTCTCTCCCAACACCTTATCATCCAACGCAACAAGTATAGAGGCAGTCTTAAACACAGAACCTGGTTCACAGCGGTAACTCATGGCTGAATTGACAGCTTCAATGTAGTTGCCGTTTTCGTTCCTCATCAGATTAACGATAGCCTTCACGTCACCGGTCTCTACTTCCATCAGAATAGCCACACCTAACTCACCATTGACCTCCGGTCGCTTCAGCATATCCAACAACGAACGCTCTGCCAAGTCCTGCATATTGACATCAATGGTTGTCACAATATCACAACCATCTTCAGGCAGTGTCACAGGGATATTCATATATTTATTCAGCACCTTGCGGCGACCCGTAATACCAGGAATACCGCGAAGGACGGAATCATTGGAGAGTTCCAAACCATAATAGGCGGAGTCTTTGGCACCATACAGGCCACCGATGGTACGCATGGCCAGAGAACCAAACGGACGACGGCGGGAATTGAAGGGCTCATCATGGAAACCGCTCTTATAACGGGGCATATTAAAGAATGGTAACTGGCTGACCTCGACAAAAGTATTATAATCGATACGGCGTTTCCAAATGGGCCAGTGACGGGCTCCTACAGAACAGTTCTTGTTAACCTTATGGCGTCCCTCTTCCAAATCATGCTTAAACTCTTCCGCAGATTTCGATGGGAAAATCTTGTTCAAACCATTACAAACAGAATCCAATTTGTCAAGCCATAACGAGTCGTCCTTCTCAAAGGCTGCTGCCTGGAAATCCATAAAGATCTTATATTCTGGGATAGAAGTAGCCATCAACTGTCCGTCACAGCTGAGGATATTGCCTCGGTTGGGCTTCACGCTGACACTGTCACGCTTCAAGCGGTCGGCAACCTCCGTCCAATACTGCTTCTTGGCAGTCATGATATAGAGGGCCTTGCCTATGACAGCAAGCCCGATGATTGTCAGCAATACGGCAATCATCATGTATCGGGGCATGACTTTATCGTTATCAAACTTACTCATCTCTTTATTCTGGCACTTCTATGATGTAGGGCGGCTGGTCGGCTTGATGCAACAGCGAGTCCTGATTTTGTTTCAATATATCTAATACGTGACTCTCACGGCATTTCTCCGTCAATGTACTCGACGAGGAGAGAGCCTTGTATTTAGCGTCAGTCAGTTTCTGCTCGAGTTTATCAATGGCAATCATGTCCTGCTGACACTGGTAACGGAAGGCGACATAGACAATAGAAAAGGCTACAATCAAAACAAACAACCAAATCTGCGAACGGACTACTTCCGTCGTCAGCAGGTCACCACCCAGTATGGTACGCAGGTTCAGCTGGCTGGAAGGTTTCGGGTCTTCCTCGCTAGCCGACTCCTTAATCATCTGAATCGTCTCCTTGAGTGTTGACTCCTTGGCCTTGTCCTCTTCCTCGGCTCCGGAAACCTGTTCCTCGGCCAGGGGTTGTTCCTCTATCACCAAGGGCACCTCGTCTTGTTTCTTGTCTTCTGCCATTATATTTTCTCTGCTATTCTCAATTTTGCACTTCTACTACGCGGATTACGCTGCTGCTCACCCTCCGTGGGAGTAATCATCTTCTCAACCAACCGATAAGGCGACGAGATACGACCATAAAAGTCCTGCTCAACCTTACCTTCCGCATTGCCGGCCTTCATGACGTTCTTAACGATACGGTCTTCCAGCGAGTGATAGGTAATGATACTCAACCTTCCA
This sequence comes from uncultured Prevotellaceae bacterium, assembly GCA_902774925.1. Classification (GTDB taxonomy): domain Bacteria; phylum Bacteroidota; class Bacteroidia; order Bacteroidales; family Bacteroidaceae; genus Prevotella. The sequence goes on from CACYKE010000016.1 coordinate 23,489, forward strand.
CCCTCACAGAGCAGGTCTGTAGCACCTTTAAGCATATCACGTAAGGCATCCATCTCATGGTTCACCTCAATACGCAGCGCCTGATACAACTTGGCCATATCTTTCTTCTCACGCTCAGAACGCATCAAGGGCTCAATAGCCTCAGCCAACTGACCCGTAGTTGTTATCTCATGCTGCCGACGACAGTCGCAAATTGCTTTGGCGATGCGACGGGCATTCTTCAATTCTCCGTAGAGATAGAACACATCGGCCAACTGCTCCTCACTATAGTTGTTCAAGATGTCAGCGGCTGTCTGTCCGGCACGTTTGTTCATCCTCATGTCCAGCGGAGCGTCAAAACGGAAAGAGAAACCTCGCGTCTCGTCATCGAAATGGTGACTTGACACACCTAAATCTCCTAACAGACCATCAATCTTCTCTACTTCATAGTAGCGCATCCACTGACTGATATATCTAAAGTTGCTGCGAACGAAGGTGAATCTATCATCATCGACAATATTTTTCTCCGCATCAGCATCCTGGTCGAAGCTATACAGATGACCTTTCTTACCCAAACGGGACAGAATCTCTTTCGAATGACCACCACCACCGAAAGTTACATCCACGTAAATGCCGTCGGGCTGGATATCCAGCCCGTCGACGCTCTCTTTCAAGAGAACAGGAACGTGATATGTCTCTGCGGTTGTTATCATTATCTTCTATCGCTTTTGTGGTCATTCTTGCTCTACCATCATCAACTGTTCAAGGGCATTGCCGAAATCCTCTGGCTTCATTTGCTGTTCTTCGACCTTACGACTGCTCCATATCTCAATGGTGTCATCCATGCCGACAAACTTAATGTCCTGATCAATCTCAGCCATACGCAAATAGCGTTTCGGAATCAAAAAACGTCCGTTACCGTCAAGGGTCACCAGTTCTACTTCCGACACAAACTGACGAAACACCTGTTGTTCCTGACGGTTCCATCTGTTGAGACGGGCCCTCAACAAATCCATCTGCTCATTCCACACGCTTTCAGGATACAACACCAGACAGGCTTGGAACACATCCTTACGCATTACAAGTCGTTCCTCACCACCAGCCTGCAAAACCTTGCGGAAGGTGGCGGGAAGGAATGCGCGTCCCTTCACGTCAATCTTGGCTTCTATATTACCTAAAAAACGCATGCGTACCTCTTTTATATATTTTTAATACGAGTTTGGCTGCAAAGGTAATCATTTTCCCCCACATTCCCCCACTTTTCTCCACTTTTTTTAGTGAATAAACTATAAAAAGTTACTTTATTGCACATTTTTCTAAAAAAGTGCAATCATTATCTAAATAAAATCACTATCTTTGCATCCTGTTAGGGACAATATAGAGAAATGGGACAGATAACGGAGAAAACAATTGACATTGATCAGATACTAAAAAACAAAATGGGGTCCAAGGCAAAATGGATTCCCGGTTTCTTAGTATCGTGGCTCAAACGTGTTGCGCATCAGGATCAGGTGAACGCATTCCTTTGGGAATCACGCGATAAGGTGGGAACTCCGTGGCTCGAAGCCTGCGTAGAATATCTGCAGATGACACTTAAGATAGAAGGAACGGAAAACCTGCCCGCCAAAGATGATGGACGACTATATACCTTCGTGTCAAACCATCCTCTGGGGGGAGCCGATGGTGTAGCACTTGGAGCCATCATCGGAAAACATTATGATTCCCGATTCCGCTATCTGGTCAACGACCTCCTGATGTACCTGCCCGGACTGGCACCACTCTGTATCCCCATCAATAAAACCGGTCACCAAAGTCGTAACTTCCCGGCTATGGTCAAGGCGGGATTCGAAAGCGACAACCACATGCTGATGTACCCGGCCGGCATCTGCTCACGCCGCAAGAACAAGGTCATCAGAGATATCCCTTGGTCGAAGACGTTCATATCAAAGAGCGTGGAATACCAGCGCGACGTCGTACCCATCCATTTCAGCGGTCAGAACTCTGATTTTTTCTACCGTTTGGCAAATTTCTCCGACCGTTTCCTACCCTTCAACCTTGCGATGCTTTTCCTCGTCGACGAAATGTACAAAAACGTCGGCAAGACATTCGAGGTGAGAATTGGAAAACCAATCCCCTGGCAGACCTTCGACAAAAGCAAAAGCCCATCGGAATGGGCACAATATGTGCAAGATCTGGTCTATAATCTCTAGCCCCTCTAGATCCTCTAGAACATCTAGTTAACAACTATAATAACTTCAGACAATGGAACAACCTATCATCTCTCCCATCAGCAAGGAAGTCCTCAAGAGTGAGTTGACGCCCGACAAGCAGTTGCGAATGACCAACAAGAGCAACAACGAAATCTACATCATTACGGCGCATAATGCTCCGAACGTGATGCAGGAGATTGGTCGTCTGCGTGAAATCGTATTCCGCGAGGCTGGCGGTGGAACGGGCAAGCCTGTGGATATCGATGAGTTCGACGTCTGCGACAACTGCTACAAACAACTCATCGTCTGGAATCCGGAGGAGGAGGAGATTATAGGAGGTTACCGTTACCTGTTAGGTTCCGACTGGGAATACGACGAGAAAGGACAGCCCATCCTCGCTACCAGTCATATGTTCCATTTCTCTGAGAAATTCTTGAAGGATTATGCCCCTTGGACAGTAGAGCTGGGACGCTCCTTCGTCTCACTACCCTACCAGTCATCCAAGATGGGTGCGAAGAGCATGTTCGCCCTTGACAACCTGTGGGATGGCCTGGGAGCACTGACCGTCATCCGTCCTTCCATCAAATACTATTTTGGCAAGATGACCATGTATCCCTCTTATATCCGCAAGGGACGCGACATGATACTCTTCTTCCTCAAAAAGCACTTTGACGACAAGGAACGGCTCATCATTCCGATGAAACCACTGGAAATTGAGACAAATCCGACTGAATTGGAGGCGCTCTTCTGCGGCACAAACTTCAAGGAGGATTACATGATTCTGAATCGTGAAATCCGTAAACTGGGCTATAACATCCCGCCATTGGTCAATGCCTATATGGGACTTTCACCAACGATGAAACTCTTTGGCACCGCCATCAACTATGGTTTCGGCGATGTGGAGGAAACGGGTATCCTCATTGCCATCGACGAGATTTTCGAATTCAAGCGCAAGCGCCATATCGACTCATTCATTCAGGCACACCGCGATGAACTCGAACTGACCTCTGGCGCCAACAAGCTGATTTACAAGGACAAAGACTAATTGTCAGATAATCGGCAACGAAATGCCGTTGATCTTCTGATAGACATCCAAGGCATAGACATCCGTCATGCCTGAGATATAGTCGATGATAGCCATCAACCTCGTTTCCAAATCATCGGCATTGATGTCGTACTGCGACGAGACACGCCCTATCAACTGTTGCGAATAATAACGTTCCGGATTCATCACCGCTTCGGTCATCTTGTCCATCAGCGTAGCCATAATCTGGTAACCCGACAACTCCACATCCAGTACAGGACGGCTCTTATAGATTTTCTGCACGGAGAGCTTGGCACACCGTTTATAGGCCTCACACTGTTTGGGACTGATATGGTCTATCAGACTACCCTCAAAGGTGCCATTCAATATCTCCTCCTCATGGTCCACAAAGGTCTTGACGCACTCATTCTCCAACTTACCAATGACACAAGCACGCAGATAGACCACCATCTCGTTCTCATCAGTTAACTGCTCGTCCACTATACGCTGCTTGATGCGTTCTTGCGTCTCTTCATCAAAGAAATCAAGGAACAGTTTCGATACCGTTTCATACGACAGAATCTTCAATTTATGGGCATCCTCCAAGTCCATAATTTCATAGCAGATATCATCAGCTGCCTCCACCAAATACACCAACGGATGACGCACATAACGGAGGGGTTCGCCGGGCTTCGACGTACAGAAAATGCCCATTTCATCGGCTAATCGCTGGTAAATCTCCTTCTCGCTGTCGAAGAAACCGAACTTTCCCTTCTTGCTGGGGGCCATCGATGAATAGGGGTACTTCACGATACTAGCAATGGTGGAATAGGTCATCACAAAACCACCTGGGCGGCGACCCCTAAACTGATGCGTCAACAAGCGGAAAGCATTGGCATTACCTTCAAAATGAGTGATATCCGACCAGAATGCCGGCGATACCTTCTCTTTCAAAAAGCGTCCTACACCTTCGGTAAAGAATGTCTGGATGGCCTTCTCACCGGAATGGCCGAAAGGCGGATTTCCCAAGTCGTGTGCCAGACACGCTGTAGCCACAATCTGTCCAATCTCCTCAAACAGGGTACCGCTTAATTCCGGATGGCGGTCTCTTATCAGGAGCCGCGACACATCATTACCCAATGACATACCCACACTGGCCACCTCCAACGAGTGCGTCAATCGGTTATGCACAAATACACTACCCGGCAATGGGAACACCTGTGTCTTGTTCTGCAGGCGTCGGAACGGTGCCGAGAAAATCAGTCGGTCATAGTCACGTTTAAACTCCGTACGGTCGTCGTGCCGTTCCACATGGCGGTGCTCCTGCCCCAGCCGCTTGTTAGATATCAATTGTTTCCAGTCCATCATATCTTTATGTCTTCTAACTTCTTAAAACTCCACATAAGGTTCCAACCGGCGAATAGCCTCCGGCGGGAAGTCCTTCGATAGGCGCAAATCATCCAAACTGGTAATCTTGCCGTGCAAACGGCGATAGTCCAGAATGGTCTTGGCCTGATAATAATTTATATATGGATGCTTGCGCAACTGTTGTAAGTTCAACTTGTTGACATTCAACTTCTTAGGCGAAGCACCCTGAATCACAAAATACTTCTTCGACTCCTGCGGAAAACCCTCTATCTCGTCCAACTGGTCGACACTGACATAGCCGCCTAACCATTGTCCGTGACGTACTATCTCCTTGGCATAATAGGCTCCAATACCCGGCACCGTCCGCAACTGCGTTGTATCAGCAGTATTCAGCACCACATGCTCGTTTTCCTTAATCTTAACGGGATAATGCAAACTAGAATCTCTAGACTCTCTAGTATCACTAGAATTTCTAGAATCTCTAGACTCTCTAGCCCCTCCTACCAGCATCGCCGCCGGCTGATAATCACTTGAAATCTGGATATACGGTTCCAACTCCCGATACTGCTTGACAGTCAATCCATAGAGCTTTGCAAAATCTTCTTTCTGCCGGTAGATGCCTCCTTTCGCCCTATATTTATAAATGTTTCGCACCTGCCATGGCTGCAGTCCCAGTCGCAGCAACTGCGTACTATCAGCCGTATTGGGGTCAAACGGAAACCGCTCCACCGCGCGGCTCTCCACCGCATAATAGGAATTACTAGAATCTCTAGACCCACTAGAACCTCTAGACAATCTAGATTCTCTAGAATAACTAGAATCTCTAGTCTCCTCATCCCCCTGCGTCGACGTCGGCGGGTTATCCCCGCCGATCCATATCCCCACCAGCGCTAACACCCCGACACACACTGCGGCAATTGCTACCCTTCGGTCATTTCGGTTCATATCACACCCAATTGATGCAGGAAAACCAGCAAAATACAGATAGGACAGACATATCGCACAGCAAAGAGGAAGACACCAAAGTACCTGCTACTTACCGTCTCATTATTCGTAAACTCGCTGCGCACCACCTGCTTCGGCACATACCACCCCACAAACAAGCATGTCAGCAGACCGCCCAATGGCAACATGACATTAGCCGTCAACTGGTCGCAGAAACCCATTAGTGGTTGTCCCATTACCTGCAGTTCTTTGTAGGCACCTACCGACAGGGCACAGAACACGCATAAAACCGATGCCACCACTGTCATGATACAGGCTGCCTTCGGACGCGATATTTTAAATTCCTCCGTAAAGAATGCCGTACCGATTTCGTGCATCGAGATGGTCGATGTCAATGCCGCAAACACCAATAGTGCATAGAACATCACTCCGATGACATACCCCACGATGGGCATGCTGCCAAAGGCTTGCTGAAACACATTCGGCAACGTAATGAATATCAACGACGGGCCGGAGTCGGGACTCACGCCCACCGCCATTGCTGCAGGAAATATCATCAGTCCTGCCAGAATGGCTATCACAGTGTCCAACACCACTATCTGTCCAGCGGAGTTCAGCAGGTTCGTATCCTTCGAGAAATAACTGGCATAGGTACACAGACAGGCCGTGCCTAACGATAACGAGAAGAAAGCCTGTCCCAACGCCTCAAGCAACACCACACTGGTCACTTTCGAGAAATCGGGATTCAGCAAAAACCTCACGCCCTCTATCGCTCCGGGCAACATACACGACGCAATGACGATGACTACCAACAGTATAAACAGAATGGGCATCAACAGTTTCGAAGCTTTTTCTATTCCGCTACGCACTCCACGAATGACTATCAGATGCGTCAACAGTATAAAGCCGACACCCCATAACACGGGTTTCAGTGCATCGCTGGAGAACGAGACGAAATAGTTCTTCACATATTCCGCATCGCCAGTCACCTGTCCGGCCATGGAAGCAAACAGATATTGCAGACACCAACCGGCCACCACGGCATAGAAACCCAGAATAATTGTCGACGTCAGGATGCCCAGATGACCCACCAACTTCCACGGACGTCCACCGCTCAACTTATCGTATGCTCTGGCGGCATTAGCCTGTGCATGGCGACCGACGATGAATTCACCCACCATACCAGGTAGTCCCAATATCAGGATACACCCTATATAGATGAATATAAAGGCTGCACCGCCGTTCTCGCCGGCCATATAGGGGAAGCGCCACACGTTTCCCAGTCCGACGGCCGAACCAGCCGTTGCCAGCACAATGCCTACCTTACTGCCGAAATTACCTCTCTCCTTCATTTCTCACTTATCACTTCAATAACCCCAGTTGATGCAGGAAAATAAACAGTATCGCCAACGGACAGACGTACTTCACCAAGAACAAATACAGGTGGAAGAACCGTCCGCGCAGCGTACCCCAGTTGGTAAACTCCTGACGCACCAACTTATGAGGCACAAACCATCCGATAAAGATACAAGTCAGGAATCCGACGACAGGCAGGAATATCTGTCCCGTCACGAAGTCAAAGATGTCAAACAGCGTTTTCTCCCATACCGTCATAAAATCTACTGCACCCAGCGACAGCGAGCAAAGACAACCAATGATAATCGTCGTAATGGTCACGATGAGCGCCGCCTTCTTGCGGGTAATGACGAACTCCTCATGCAGGAAAGCCGTCGATACCTCGTGTAGTGATATCAGCGACGTCAGGGCCGCCAGCGTCAACAGCGCAAAGAACACCAGCGAGATGATGTAGCCCAGTGCGGGAATACCCGCAAAGGCCTGTTGGAACACGTTCGGCAGGGTGATAAACACCAACGAGGCTCCAGAGTCCGGACTCACGCCCACGGCAAAGGCCGCAGGGAATATCATCAATCCTGCCAAAATGGCCACGATACAGTCTATCACTGCTATCTGCGTGGCCGAACCCACAAGGTTGGTCTCTCTCGAGAAATAGCTGGCATACGTACACAGACACCCCATGGCGATGCTCAGCGAATAGAACGCCTGTCCCAAGGCACTTAGGAACACGTCGCTATTGATTTTCGAAAAGTCGGGCTTAAACAGGAAGTCGATACCCTTCTCGGCACCGGGCAACATACACGACGCTACCACGATGACCAATAGCAATATAAACAAGGTGGGCATCATCAACTTCGAGGCACGTTCGATACCGTCGCGAACACCCTTTTCAATAATCAGATACGTCAGCCCCAACATGATGACCGTCCACAGCACCGGTTTCACGGGGTCGGTACTCAACGAGGCAAAATACTGCTGGAAATACTCCGGCGACCCCGACATGTGACCTACCAGCGACGCCCAAATATACTGTCCGCACCAGCCCGCCACCACCGCATAGTAGCCCGTGATAAGGAATCCCGTCAGCACGCCCATATAGCCGATGAGCGACCAAGGTCCGCCCCCGGCCAGTTTCCTGTATGCCCCCGCCGTATTGGCCCTTCCGTGACGACCCACGATAAACTCACTGACCATACAGGGAATACCCAACAGCAGTACGCATATCACATAGATGATTATAAACACTGCACCACCATTCTCGCCGGCCATATAGGGAAAGCGCCACACGTTACCCAGTCCCACGGCCGAACCTGCCGTTGCCAGGATAACACCTATCTGGCTCCCGAAGTTAGCCCTTTTCAGCTTTGCTGTCTCATGTTTCTCCATAATCGCTTGCAAAAATACTAAATATTTCGTAATTTTGCAACCAAAACAGCAAATAAATATGCAGAAACAGATTCCTTCATTAAAAAGATATCCACTTTCCTGGTGCTGCATCGCACTCATCTGGATACTATCGCTCACACCCTTTTTCCCAGAGACGCCGTTCGACAAAGTGGAGTTTGCCGACAAGTGGACCCACTTTATCATGTATGGAGGCACCTGCTCCGTCATTTGGTGGGAACACCTGCGCCACTGCAAAAAAGAAGCCCGCAGGCCGAACCTGCACGCATTATTCTGGTATGCCTTCGTGGGCATGATACTCCTTGGCGGACTCATGGAACTGCTCCAAGCCTACTGCACCACTACCCGTTCCGGTGAATGGCTCGATTTCTTCGCCGACACCATCGGTGTTATCCTCGGAACAGCTATCGGTTTGCTCATGAAAATAACTTTGCGTAGCAAGGGCGTAGCTAGGGCGTAGCAAGGTCGTAGCAACGACGTAGGAAGAAGAGGCTAAGAAGAGGGTAAGAAGAAGGATAAGAAGAAGGATAAGAAGAAGGATAGAAGAAGGTAAGAAGAGAGGTAGAAGAAGGATAGAAGATGAAGAAGGAGGGTTAATTACCCTCCTTCTTTCCGATATTTACGTTCGTATTACCAGTCACCTGGGCGTTGTTACCACCACCATAGACGTTACCACGGATGTCAGCACCAATGATTTCCACTTTTCTATAGTAAGTCTGTCCTGTAACAGCTTTGCCACTAGCATCACATGTTCCCGCATCTACGCTAGGATGATCAGTATAGGTATAGGGACTCTCTGATGTACCAGCACCAGTACGGATGTAATAGCTTGTCACCACAGTTGTTCCTACCTCAACATTCACTTCCTCATAGGTTATCTCTCCAACTGCAGTACCGATATTCACTTGAGTATTACCTTTAACTTGGGCAGCATTTCCACCGCCGAAGACATTGCCAATGGCACCCATCTTTCCTTTCTCATGAGCAGGACAAGTCACCGTATGTTCTGTTGGCTCACCCTCGTCAATAGTAAACGTCCTGCCGTTAAATTTGTTTGCATCGAAATTAACACCCGTATAGGTGTCTGGCGTACCAACAGCTTCATTGATATTTACTTTCGGGCTGCCCACCATCACAGCATCAGCACCAAAACCACCACCATAGATTTCTCCTATACTCGTAAAGGAGATAACGTTCACCTCTGGATCGGCCCAAGGATTGGAACCATTTTCTTTCAAAATAGCTTTTCCATTTGCATCCACTCCATCATAACCATAGATTGAATAGCCTGCCTGGTTTCCGCCACCATACAGTTCACCGATGACAATAGGCTTACAGCCTACCTCTTCGATGTTAACTTTAATCGCTCCACCAATAGTACCACTCAGATTATTACCGCCAAATACACGTTGGAAGGTTCCATTAGTGATATTCAGTGTCACATCACCATGAACGTCTGCAGCCTCAGCACCGCCATAGACGGCATCAAGACCAGGAATACAAGCCATCAGCAACTTCGCCTCGGCATCCATCTCTGCACTCTTACCGCCACCATATGCCTCATCAACACAGAAGTCACATCCGCTATTCTCGTCCAACAAAGTCAATGCTGTCTGACGCACATTACCCTTGGTGTTGGAGCCTCCAAATACACGGTGTACCATACCACCGAAAATGTTCACTGTTGCCTTACCTGTACCGTAGATATAATCTTTTGTAAAGTTCTCTGTTTGTCGTTTCTCCTTAGTGTCGTAAGTGGCCTCCACTGCCGAATAATCATAAAATCCTACGTTTGCACCTGGGTTCGCTGCGCCATTTGGCAGTTTATCCTTACCATTACCACCACCGAACATTTCATAGATCTCGTATGTACCATTTACCGTTACCTCTGTTGCCGGCGTAGAGGCTGCATTACCCCCGCCATAGACTGTCTCGATACTCGTCAGTCCACAACCGTCAATGATGACCTTTGCTACTTTTGTCGTGTTCTTCCCACCATCAGGTTTGTAGGCAGCCAGATTACCACCGCCATAGACTGCATCTACATCAAACGTCTCGTTGTTCTTATCTGGCTTAGTAGAGATATTAGCTTTTCCAGCTGTCTGTGTAGCATAGATATGCACCGTCACATCGCCCTTCGGCGAACCGTTCATATCGTTGCAACCGAACACCTGGTTGACGATAGCACCAGGCTTGTTCTCAGCCACATCTTTATTCAAATTAACAGTCACATTACCTCCTGTCGTTCCTGCCTCACTGATAGGAATCTTATCAGCTTCAGCCGTTCCATCAGGATAAGTAATAGCATCGGTGTTACCCTTACCACCTCCGAACACACTACCGAAGTAGTAATACTTAGTAGCATCTTCTGGATTAACGACCTTTGTGCCTACAGTACCACCATTGACATTCACCGTCGCATTCTCAGCCACAGCACCAATCTCGCCACCGCCATAAATACTGCTCTTGACAGTACCTCCAGTCATGTTCAGTGTCGTTCCCTTACATTTACCGAGCTTTGACCATAGTGGAAGCAAGGTCGTATTATCCAGCGCGTAGAGTCGTCCCATACCGCCCGTGAACACATTACCGCCCTTGGTGTATTGCAGATGGTTCTGATAGTCGAAAGTGGTCTTTGGTATTGCAGCCTTCTGCTCATCAGTTGGATTGTAGATGTATTCATAGTCGTTACCAATGGTACCACCAGTGATGTTAATGACAATGTATCCACGACCTTTATCGTAGTAAGTCGAAGCAGGCTCTGTACTTGGATCCGGATAAGAGCCGTCGTACTTGTCGTTTGGACGCAAGATACCATAGGGCTTTATCGTTTCCCCTCCTTCTTCAATCTCTTCATCCACCAGATAGAGGCCATATCCTACCGACCCCATCCGACCACCGCCATAAACGGAGCCGAGTATCTTGCCGCTCTTGATGTTCAGTTCGATAGAGCCACCGATATTACCTGCTGTAAGCGCTTCACCACCAAAACCGCGACCGCCACCGAATACATTACCATCTACGTATGAGGTACCCCATGTACCAATCGTCGGGCCTTCTGTGTCATCGTTTTCCTTACCGATGTTCACTATCGCATTCTGGAAGACGTGACCGTCCTCACCACCGCCAAAGATGGAACCATAGACTCTGCCGCCCTCGATGTTGACTTCGGTACGGTCTACATTCGTCTCCTTATTGAAGAAGATACGCTGGTCGCCCTTACCAGCACCGAAGATATAGCCCGTATTCGGATGTGCTATGATTTGAGCGACGGTACGCGGTACACCTACGGTACCACCTGTCATCGTGATGGTAGCAGAGCCCTTCACATTCGTAGCCTCACAACCACCATAGACATTCGTTATGATATGGCCGCCAGTGATATTGATAGTGGTCTTACCCTCTACGCTACCTGCCGTGCTCAGATATTTACTGATGCCGTCGGTTGTGTCGAAATAAGGCACACTACCCGAGCCGCCACCAAACACATTGCCATAATAAGTATGTCCGTCGGAAGCCTCCAGTCTGCCGCCATCCGTTGATTCGCCATTTGGATACTGATCCAAGTCGCCCGTTGCATTCGCAAATGGGTCGTATGGTGCGAATGGCGCAGTAAATGGCCAGCTGGCGCAATCCATACTTTCTGTTACGCTTCCTGTTGGGGTATAGTCATCAGCCCATACATCAGTTCCGTATGGCTCCAAAGCATTCTTACCACAGCCAATCTGTCCACCAGAGATGGTGACTTCGGTATCACCCAGCACGTGTCCACTCTCGCTGCCACCGTAGGCAGAACCCGTCAGGAAGGCCATGCCACTGATAGTTAATACCGTCTTGTTAAAGAATGCACAAGTCTCCACATTAGGATATTGGTCAGGATCATGCATCTCACCACGACCGGCACCAAACACATGACCGTAGTCATCAGGACCAGCCTTACCATATCCCGCCATCTTGGCACCAGCGACACCAATCTGTCCTCCGCTGACGGTCACAGTACAAGTACCGGTACCATCTGCGCAAGAAATCGGTTTGCCATTAGCATCAAAAGTATATGTTCCCACAGAGCCCATAGCACCACCGCCATAGACGTTGTGTACCACATGACCGCCTTTTATCAGCACAGTCGTATTGCCACGCACAATACCAGCATTGAAGTCGAAGTAAGTCTTACTATCAGTTCCAATATAGGTATCCGTACCGCAACCAGAACCATAGACATTACCACGGTTAGGGAAGCGGGCACCTGAGTAAGAAATATCATCGGAAGTGTCGTCTGGTGTACCACCATCGTTGACAATTGCTGATCCCTCAGGAATACCAATAGTACCGCTATGCACAGTCACCTTGGCATCATGGAAGTTGTGTCCATTCTCACCACCACCATAGACAGAGCCCTTAACAGAAGGACCTGTTTCTGAACTTTGGGTACCAATAGTCACATCCGTATCATATACCCAAGCCATCTTATCGACATTAGTATTCGTTTCAGGATTGCCTTCCAATCCTCGAGACGAACCGAACACCATACCGTTATTATCACCTGTGGTACCGATGGTACCGCCAGTGATGGACACAGTACACTTACCTTTATTATCAGTAGTAGTCCAACCAGTTGGGAAGCCAGTAGCATCGTATGAGAACGTTCCCACCGAACCATAAGCACCACCACCATAGACATTATGCAGAATGGCAGGTGAGCCACTGATGCTAACAGTAGTGCTGCCCTTCACAATACCGGCAGTCACATCATCCTCCTTACCTTTACCACCGCCATAAACGTTACCATACTCGGCACCGCCCTTTCCGGTAGTGCCAATGGTACCGCCAGTGACTGTCACTGTGGTATTGCCATTTACGACAGATTCCTCACCACCGCCATAGACGCTCTCACCTACAGTTGTAGTTACACCATTGATGGTGAGGGTTACATTACCGCTGACAGTTCCCAAGTTGTCAAGAGGAATCTCTGTGTAGAAATAGTTTTTGGGATCTGCTTCCGTTGCTGCTGTGATTGGCGAACTGGTTGAACCTTTATCGTGGGTCCAATAATAAGTAGTCGAAGTGCCACCCGTCTGAGGTTTGATCATACCGGTATAGGTGTTGACCACAGGGGGAGTCTTGTCAATGTTGCTGATTGAAACTGTACCCGCAGAAGCTGAGTAGCCTGCTCCAAAGACAGCACCCTTTACCGTACAATTGTTAAGCGTTGAGGTGACATTGCCTGTAACACCACCAAGGAAACCTCCACCATAGAAATTGGTATTGATGGTGCAATCGGTCAATTCGCTTGTGACGTTACCGGTATTGGTGGTAGCAAACTGAGCAGAGTAGTAGTAGCTACGGTTAACCACACTACCTGCTTTATCACCAGTGGAAGGATTAATAACCTCAATATCATAGTCGGCTTCATAGCCTTGGGCAGTGTTGCGATATGTTGCAGGGTGATAATTGCTGTTGATAGTGCCAGACCAATCACTGACTGGTGACCCCGTGGTATCTGTGCTTTTGTACTGCACGTAGTTGGTGCCGCCGTTGCCTGCACCGAAGTATTGATTAAAGGTAGTTCCGGTGGCGCTGGTGGTAACGGTCTTGCCATCCACCATATCTCCGAACTTAGGACCACCGCAATATTTGCTAACGATGCTATTGTCGATAACCACATTAATGTTACCTTTCACGATCTTGTAAGTTGCACCATCTTTTTGGGCCATGACACCGCCACCATAGAACTCGCCTATGAGCGCGTGATTGATACGCCAGGTGACATCCCCCCAGATACCCTCCTTATAAGCAGCGGCTATGGTGCCAAAACGACCACCATCAATATAACAATGGGGGTTGTCTTCATAGGGTTCAATAGCCTCATTGTAACCACCAGTAAGATAGAAACTAGTAAAGTCGCCGCCAAGAGCATTGACAGCACAATGGCGCGTCTGGTACAGGGCTGCCTCATTGACATGAGCACCTGGGGTGAATGAAGGCATAACGACATGACCGCCAAGAATGACGTAGTTGATATTTTGAGTTGTTTCACCATTACGTCCACGGCAGTACTGATCATAGATACCACCGTTGAGAATGATAGGTCCCTCATCTCGGGTGCCAAGCTCAAACTCAAACTGTCCGAAGCGGATAAATGAGGTTTCGGTAACCTCAAAGTGGCCTTGGGAGCGATAACAGCCGAGGGAGTAGAAATTAGTGGAACCATTCCGCTTGCCCGCAATACCCAACTCCACCACGGGAATGAAATCAAATCGTATGGGGGCGATAACTTGACGTGCCATGTTATCACCAAGTTGCCATTCGAGACAATAGTCGGGTTCCTCGTCAAAGTCGAGGTCGACACTCATGATAGTGAAACCACGATAGTCTGAACCAGAATATTTGACATCGTTCTTACCAACAGACTCCTGCACATTGCCCACTAAGACGAGTGCGTAGTCGTAGACCGTCTTCTTGGCATCGATAGTTGCCAGTGCACCTCTTATTGACGTTTTGACAGTCGCACCGTTAATATTATCACCGCGCGTGCCAGCAGGGGCGAAATGAGAGCCGGTGTTGGCTAAGGTAATATTAACACGGTCGTAACTATTCTCGTCGTTTCTGACATAAATGGCTTTGCCCCAATAGGCTTCGATGGTTATCTCTGTGACACCATCTGGGACATAATAGTTACCTCCTTGAGCAAAGACACGAGGATTAGTACCTGAGTAAATATCCTTGTCTATACATTTCCGGTCAGCAAAGTTGTAACCGTCCTGCCAGTCAGCAACAAATTCATTGTAGGTCTCGATAGTTCCATCTGTTTTAACAGAGGTGACTTTCCAACCTGTTACTACCTTATCGGTGTAGTTGTTGGCATATCGTGTGTTCCAATCGTCAGAATTGGGATTACCGAATTCGGTGTTATAATAGGGCAGCTGTATCTTGCGGTAACCAAAGTCATAACGAAGCGTGTCCATATCGGTGATGGGGATGTAGAGTGTCTTGCTTCCTGAGAAGTTACTGCCGGCGTTAACCTTGACCGTCAAAGTGCCCAGTTGCTTGCCTTCATAGGGGTTGGCTGTAGCACGATTAACCCAAGGGGTGCCAGTATTGCCATTGATAACTGATGCATATTTACCGAACGGCTTCAATATCGGATAGGGTGCAATATTAGGGTCAACAACCCACTTATACATCAATGAAGCATCCTTAGGAATGGCTTGCACCTGAGCAGTGGTCAATGTGCTTGGCGCTACGTCAGAACCTACCCACCAGCCGCAAAGCTCACGGTTACTGTTGAGCAGGCTGCGGTGGAACTCCACTTGGGTCAAATAACGTTCTTCAGCAGGGAAGGAGCAGTTATATGCTGTGGGCCTACCGTTACTAGTACTGAAGGTAGTACCATTTCTATAGTAATTGTAGCTACTGATACCTGTTGCTGTGGCATTGGTAATCAGCTCGCCGCCATAAACTCCGTGTTGGTTGGTACCGCCAGTGATGTTGCCGTAGAACATACAGTTGACCACCGCTGTGCGGAGGTCGGCGTATTTACCGTCTGTGACCGTTGCTGTGCTGGTATAGGTGTTCTGGCCCACAATGCCTGCCGCTCTTGTGGCAGCACTGACATCGGCGTAGCTATAACAATTGATGACGCGAGAATCATCTTTAAGCAGTCCCACGATGCCTCCGGCGCCAGTGCCGGTAGTAGTGACATAGGGATGAGTGCCTTCGGGGAACGTGGCATCGTTAGGCAGGATGCCGCAGTTGTAAATACGGCTGTAGCCCTGAGCTGTTCCGGCTATGGCACCTACATAACTGTCTGAACTGCTGATACCAACATTCTTAAGCGTGACATTCTTTACCACACCGCCATCAACGATATTGAATAAGGGGTGGGAAAGGTCACTAATGGTGTATCCGTTTCCGTCAAATATGCCACCATAACTGGCTGTGATTGCAGCTGTGCCGTTGGCAGAAATGTCAGAACCCAACTTATAGCAGGCAGAGGCAGCGGTTCCGTTATTGACGTTCGTTATAAAGCTGGTGAAGTCTGTCGTATCGTATATGATGTAGGGATCATCAGGGGTTCCTTCACCTTTCTTTATCTCCATGGAAGCTGTCTCAGACTCTGTATAGTTGCTGTGCCTGGCCACTGCCGCTACAGTCATTGGCAGTTGATCTGCGGTGAAAGGAACTGGTCCGTTATATAATGTTTCAGAACCGCCATTTATGGTGTAATATAACGTAGCATCTGTTGGCAAACTGCATGACAGAGTAAATGTCAGGCCCACTTTTGCAATGACAGGTGTTGCACACTGCAATTTTACCAAGCCGCTACCCACAGCAGAAGTAATCATGCCCTCCTTAACAGCGATAGCCTTGATGGTCACATTGCTTACGTTATCCGTTAATGGTCCTGTGTATTCAGTGCTGGCGGTTGTCGGGTCGGTACCGTCGGTAGTATAATAGATGGTAGCATCAGGTGTTGTCGTCGTTATTGATATGGCGTTGCTTCCATCGTTCTGAATAGTAGGTGTAGCAACCTGCGTAATAGCTAGTTCTGCTACAATGGATGACGGCAAAGTTGCATGAGTTGCGATTGCCTTCACCGTAGTGGGACTACCAACAGAGAACGGAGCGCTATATTGTGTGCTTGAAGTCGTTGGAGTGCTGCCATCGGTAGTATAATATATGGTACTGCTCGGAGTTGAACAACTGATGGAAACATTCGATGTGGTGTAGTCGTAGGTGATGACAGGTTTGGCGCATCCTAGAGGAGCAAGATCCTTGGGACCTGCTACAGGAGTACAAAAGGAATTAAACACACCCACAGCTTGTACAGACCAATTTTCAGTGATAGTGATTGGACTGCCGCTGATAACGATCGTGCCTGTAGTGGCATTAGGTGTAGTGCTGCCATCGGTGGTGTAATATATTGTGGAGAATGCAGCGGCAGGTGAGGTGATTGTGAATGTGTTATCAGCGCCGTTTACATCACTGATTACTGGTGTCAACGTTGTTGCAGAGGAAGCATCCTCAAAATGCCAAATGGAATTGGTGCCCGTGTTATTATAAACACCAACTAAACCATTTCGGTAAAGGTTTGGATTCTCTCCAGAAGACTGTCCATAATAAACGTCATTGTTTTGTCCCGCAGGATTCCAATACCAACCAGTACGTCTTTTAGGACGAATATTGTAACCATCTCCCGAGGTTGTAATTACAAATTTGAAGTTGTCGTTTGCTGATGGATTGTAGTCGCCATTATCAATGGTCTGCAGGTGCATAGTCTTTCTCTTACCATTTTTCGTTTCATCAGTGTCGGTGTTTTTACTTGGGTCATTTGGCAGAGGCACCTCATAAACAGCATACTTCCCGGTAAGCGCGTGAATGATAAAATAACAGCCAGATTCTTCGCTTTTTTTGACTATCCAAATGGAGTTAAGGTCCTTGTTTGTTAGTGCTGTGGCCAAAAACGGTTTCTCGGGGTCGCCGTTGTTGGTATTATGGTTTGGAGAGTAATAGGCATCAATGGCATTTGTTTGCTGAGGATTAGCCGCAGGAACAAGATAATACTTTTCCGTATCTGATGCTGAGCTGTAAGCTTTTCCAGGATGACCACTTGAAGTATTATCATTGGCAATATACCATACACCTTCTTGTCCCCACACACTGCCGCTTCCTAATGTGAGCATCAGGAGCAGGGACATGACGAGCCGTAATCTCGTTAAGGACGAGCTGTAATCTCGTTGGGAGTGAGCCGTAATCTCGTGACCGACGAGCCGTCGCTCGAGCTCTGCTCGCTTGCTACTGAAAGGACGCAAGAATCTCGTTGGGATAGCGTAGGCGTAGCGTAAGCAGACTTTAACCATACTCCAGGCTGCTTCTATGCTGCTCCTTTGCTGCTCCTTTGCTGCTCCTAGCCATACTCTAGCCATACTCCAGCCATACTCTAGCCATACTCTAAGCATACTCATCAGTAAGCTTAGAGTATGGCTAGAGGCTTGCTGATTCCTTGTTACTCCCTTCTCATATATTTTGTTCATATCAGATGTATTTTTATTTCAGCGTGGAACCGCTGAGCACTGTTACTTTATAAACAACTTCTTTTGATACTTGCCACCATCAGCACGAACGACGTAAACACCATTGTTATAAGCAGGTGTCTTGACGGTCTCGTCCGGACTGATGTCAAACCTCGTTAAGAGTGCACCGCTGGCAGTGCGATTAACATTGTCTGTGGCATAAAAGAAAGCCCAATTCTCCGTAGGACAGAGATAATAATCACCGCTGGGCGACTTACAGGTACTCGCACTTTTGATATAATACGTTCCAGAATAGTCCGTCTGTCCCCACGACACGGTGGTGCCGAAGGTCAGCATCAGCACCACCAACAGGGTTTTCTTTATCATCGTCATCTTTCGTGTCATATCTTGTGTCGTTTCGTTAGCTATTTATCATTTCACAGATACTTTCTTCGTATAATGACCACCGGCGGCACGGATGATATAAACACCACTGGAGTTTACGTTGGTTTCAACTGTCTCACCGGGCTGGATGGTATAAGCATCAATAGTCTGACCGTTGACGTTGACGATGCGCACGTCAGCCTCATCACGGAGCGACGATGTGACGACAATTTTACGACGGCCAACGCCGAACAACAGGCTACCCTGTCCTACCTCACCCTTCGATGGGTCATCGTCGCCAATGGCAAATGACGAATCGCTGCTGTCGAAAGCGATGTACTTAGCCGCTCTTGTGGCCGGAGCAGACGAACTGCCTGGCACAAAGTACGGACGGAATGGAACAGGTGTTGCATTCGACTGCTTATCGAACTGATTGCCTGCTGCCACCATCTGATAGCTTGTTCCAGTTACCACCGTGCTCATATAGTTGGGCACGAACATGTAGCCGTCGTCATCGATAGCTGCAGTAGCCTGCTCATCGTCGCTGACAGCGATGGTGATACCAGGAGGTATTGAAACGAAACTGATGGTCTGCTTGCCAAGTTTTGCAGGAGCAGGAGAGGCCGTGTTCTTAGCTTCGAAGCTGCCACTGAGGTCGAACTCATAGTAGGTCTTGCCCGGGAAGCCGATGATGTAAGGCTTAGCGGTAGCCAATAACGGATAAGCGGTCAGTTCCCGACCTGTTTCATAATAGGTCTGATAGGTGTCCGAATTGGCATCCTTCTGGGTGTTCTTGCTATAATAGTAGTCCCACAGGAAGGTATTATCTACCTGCTTGTCGCTACCTGCTGCATCTGGATAATTGAAGGTCGTCTTAAATACTGTAGCATCATTAGTATCCACTGCACCACCCTTATATTCACGCAGCCAGTACTCATGGCCTATCTTCGCATCGCTACCCTCAATGGTGCGACTGCCACTATAGAAGTGGGTTATCTCACCCTTATCCTGTGTGGTTACCAATTCGGCAGTGAACGGCAGGCTGACGGTCTCCCATCCATTTCTCAGCAAGACATAGCTGTCGGGAACACGCTGATACCACATGCGATGAGTAGCATCGAATTGATAACCAATAGGACAATTGAAGTCCTGCTTGTCCACCAACAGATGGTCGTTGGTGGCTGTGAGATCGCTTTGTACCAGATGACCATGGACTAATCCCCATTGGTCGATAGCTGAGGCTACACGTCTGTAAGATGTGCCGTTATCTGTGTCATAGGTACTATAGACGGGCTCCTGAGCGAAGTATTTAGTCAGCACGTCGTAGGTCTTCTTGTTAGCATACCCCTCGGTGGAGGCTTGGGCAGGAGCATAAACCAACATGTTTGGCGTCTGTCCGTTGGTGCTGATACCTTCCAAGCCAGCGTCATCGAGCAGCGGTGAGTAGAATTTACCTGCCACAGCACCTGCACCCCAATTGGTATCGTTATGACCAGCGAAGTCAACGGCTGTCATGCCTAGATATGCAGGTGTCAGGTCGGTATCACTCGTAGTCTTTGGCTTGGTGTACGCCACCAGATAAGCCATCGGATTGAAGTGAGCTACACCCATCGTCTTGCTGCCGTAGTAGGCTGGAGCACGGTATACACGGTTGCTCTGTTCGCCCTTTGCCAGCAGAGAGACACTCTTATTGATGTGTGCCGGCAGCTCATCATGAGCGTGGTCTGTATCGTAGCCATAAGTCAGCGTCTGTCCGAAGTAGATATAGTCATCGGGCCAGACAGGCGCAAACTTCACCTTCGTGTTGTTTTGTGCGTCGGTCTCTGTGTAGAGGCGGTCATCAATCGTGGCCGGTATCTCACCGTCAGCATAGCGGAAGTCACCGTCAGCGTAGCGAGATTCTACATAGCCGGCAGAGCATAAGCTCGGATTACTACCATAGTATGCCGTCTGAGGTGCGGACGGAGTGCCATCTCCGTTCATGGTAATGTACTTGTAGTCTGTACCCTCGGAAAGTTCGTGGTCGCAATAACGCTTATAGAGGTAGAATCCGTTCAGGTTGTAAGCCACCTCACCGTTGAAGAAGGCTGTGGCATCCTTGCGAGTCGGAATGCCATAAGTACTACCAGTATGATTGGTGTACTTATTAGTAGCATCAGCATCCTCCTGATAGTAGCAGTTCACGATACGGTAAGGTCTTTCTGCGGTCAAATCAGTAGGAGTACCGAATACAGGCTTTGAAGTCTTAGCCGCAGTAGAAGAGGTGCTTACCCAGCAGTTCTCTACGTAGCCACTACCTGTTTCTGCCACACCGGCACCGGTGAAGGTACCTGCCACGCCAAGGTTGTAGACATTACCACAGAGCTTCTGGAACAGAGAGTTGTTCAGGCCGCTGATGGTGTAGCCATCGCCATGGAAGTTACCGCCAAAGCAGGTCGTTGCACCGATAGGTGACCATTCGCCCGTGTGGTTGATGTTGCTATGCAGGATAAACTCGAGATCGGCACCACCCTTGACATGTGAGTCAAGAATGCTATGATCCTTGAGAGACCCTGTAGTAACCACACCATCGGTCACCTCTGCAGATGACTCATTGAGCAAACTGAGGTCATAGAAGTCCTTCAGCAGGTCAAGACCATTCTGCGACGTGCTGCTATAATCGTTGATGTATATCTTACTCTCACGCTTCAGACGATCCAGGGCATAGTCCACATGGAGATGGTTCTCCTTGTCATCCATCACCTTCTTCAGGTCGTGATAGTTGGCAACCGTGACAGGTACATGGTTAGAGTATGTCTTACCGAGATAGGTCTGAGCATAGTAAGCAACATAATAGCCATCTTGATACCAGTAGAGCGGGTCATTGCCTGGGTAATACTCTTTACCATTGGTGTGGCTCTCGGCATCGTCCACTTTCTCGTAGAGTTCCCATCCACCACCTGTTACCTCGTAGGCACCCGGTGTTACGGTAGGCGTACGCAACGTGACAGCTGTTCCTGGCAGGACGATGCCCGGCTTGGTGATGTCCTCAACATCAGGAATACCGCTCTTGAACTGGAGGTGGATATTCACCACGTGGCGCTCAGTAACAGGTGTGATGTGCATACCAGACTCATCACTTTCCTCGTAATTGTACTCGTAAACCACAGTGATAATCTTATCCTTCGAGAGGTCGAAGATGTCAGAGTTACGCGATACAAAGAGCGTACTGGTTTCCATAGGAATCACACCATGGATGGTGAAGCCCTTTTGCTTGTTAGTTAATTGACTATATGTGCTTTCATTGATGACTTCGCCAATGACATGATTACCTCCGTTAGACCAGTTCTCACGACAATAGTAGAACGTCTTTCCTGCATCTGCAGCCTCAAACGTAATTATCTCTATCTTGTTAGTCTTGGTATCATCAGTCAGGCTGGCATACGTAGCGCTGCTGATAACGGTTCCAACAGGATATGGTGTCTCACCAACGATAAAGAAATCTTTGACGACGTAATAGTCACCAGCTGCGGAAACGCCGATAGGTGCGTAGTGACGCTGCTCATTAGGCAGTGCCTCATATTCTGTACGAGTATATTCCTTACCATTCACCAAACCATAGTCCGAATCATTAGTGCCGTGGTATACTGCGGTGTAGTCGACAGGCTTCTCCAACGAGTAAATCATCTTATCCTTGTTGGCATCACTGTAGCTGTTATAGCCGTCGTACTGGTACTTCTGTCCTTCTGTT
>CACYKE010000017.1 GCA_902774925.1 uncultured Prevotellaceae bacterium
GCTACGAACATAAATACTAATTTCTTCATTTTTCTAATGCTTTTAAATCTGTAAAACAATCATTTGTTTATTAAAACGCTGCAAAGTTAGGCATTTTTTCGTTACGACGTATCATTTTTTTTGTTTTTTTTTAGGGTATTTTTGTAACTTTTTTACAAGTGATTGTAAATCAATAACTTGCGAAATGTTAAAATTCGTGTAAAATTGCCCCTTTACCGAAAAAATGCTAAAAAATAGCAAAAAATGCATTTTTTTGTGTACCTTTGTGGGCGTAAACAAACGTACCTTATTTATATATGATAGATTCTTCGGCCTTTCATGGCAAACGGGCAAAATATTTCACGCTGGGATGTAAGTTGAACTTCTCAGAGACATCGACCTTCGGCAAGCTGTTGGGTGAGCTGGGTGTGGTGACGGCGAAGAAGGACGAGCAGGCGGACATCTGTTTGATTAACACTTGTTCGGTGACGGACGTGGCCGACAAGAAATGTCGTCAGGCGATACACCGGCTAGTGAGGGAGAATCCTGGAGCGTTTGTGGTGGTGACAGGCTGTTACGCCCAGCTGGAACCTGAGCGCGTGAGCAAAATAGCGGGTGTGGACTTGGTGTTGGGTTCGAACGAGAAGGCGGACTTGGTGCAGTATTTGTCGGATGCCTTCGTCGGTCGCAGCAAAACTGCGACCCACTGTACGCAGAAGACGAAGGACATCAAGAGCTTTGCGCCTTCGTGCTCGCGCGGCAATAGGACGCGCTATTTCTTGAAGGTGCAGGACGGCTGTGACTATTTCTGCACGTACTGCACGATACCCTATGCTCGCGGGTTTTCGAGGAATCCAACGATAGCGTCGCTGGTGGCTCAGGCTGAGGAGGCCGCACGCGAGGGTGGAAAGGAAATCGTGTTGACGGGTGTCAATATCGGCGACTTCGGAAAGACGACGGGTGAAAGTTTTATTGATCTGGTGAAGGCACTGGATGCGGTGGAGGGCGTTCAACGCTATCGTATCAGCAGTTTGGAGCCCGACCTGCTGAGTGACGAGTTGATAGACTACTGTGCGCGGAGCCGTGCGTTTATGCCCCACTATCATATTCCCCTGCAGAGCGGCAGCGATACGGTGCTGAAACTGATGCACCGCCACTATGACCGCCAGTTGTTTGCTGACAAGATTGGTCGCATCAAGGAGGTGATGCCCGATGCGTTTATAGGAGTAGACGTGATGGTCGGTTGTAGGGGTGAGACGCCTGAATGTTTTGAGGAGACGTATGAATTCTTAAAAGGTCTCGACGTGACGCAGCTGCATGTGTTCCCGTATTCCGAGCGTCCAGGAACGTCGGCGTTGAGCATCCCATACGTGGTGAGCGAGAAGGACAAAAAGGAACGTAGCCATCGATTGCTGGAACTCTCCGACCAGAAGACGCAAGCTTTCTATGAACGACACATTGGGCAGGAGGCCGAGGTATTGTTAGAGAAAGCTACGCGCGGCAGAGCGATGCATGGATTTACGAAGAACTACATCCGTGTGGAGCTGTCGTCAGCAGAGGCTCGCGAGGAATACGACAACCAGTTGATAAAAGGAACGCTTGGTGGTTTTAATCACGATAAAACGGCATTGAAATGGATAAGGTAGCAATTGTCATACTGAACTGGAATGGGGCAAAGATGCTGGAACAGTATTTGCCCACGGTGTTGAACTACTCGCGCGACGAGGCAACGGTATATGTGGCAGACAACGCGTCGACGGACGACTCGCTGGATCTGTTGCGAAGTCGGTTCCCAGAGTGCCAGTTGATAGTACTAGAGAAAAACTGGGGCTTTGCCGAGGGTTATAACAAGGCACTGGCGCAGGTGGAGGCCGAGTACTACTTGCTGCTGAACTCAGACATTGAGGTGACGCACCATTGGCTTACACCGCTTGTGGAGTTTATGGACGTGCATCCGGAGGTGGCCGCGTGCCAGCCAAAGCTGCTCTCTATATATAATAAGGATATGTTTGAGTATGCAGGGGCGAGTGGAGGATATCTAGACCGCTTCGGGTATCCCTTCTGTCGCGGACGCCTGTTCGACACGGTGGAGGAGGATAACGGCCAGTACGACTATGCGACGGAGATATTGTGGGCTACGGGTGCTGCACTGATGATTCGCGCGAAGGACTATTGGGACTGTGGCGGACTGGACGGACGCTTCTTTGCCCACAACGAGGAGATAGACCTGTGTTGGCGACTGCGCATTCGTGGTCGCAAGATCTATTGTCTGCCGGAATCGTATGTCTATCACGTTGGCGGTGGTACGTTGCCCAAGTCGAATCCCATGAAGACATTCCTGAATTTCCGCAATAACCTAACGATGCTCTACAAGTGTCTGCCTGACGAAGAACTGGGCTACGTGATGCGCTGGCGGTGGTTCTTGGATTATCTGGCCGCATGGGAGACGCTGATAGTGAACAGAAACGTGGGCGATTTCAAGGCCATCTACAAGGCGCGTCGTGCATTTAAGCGTTGGAAGAAGGACTTTGTCGAAGACCGCAGACAGATACAGACCTCACGACAGGAGAAAAAAATACCAGAGCAACGACGGTTCTCATTGCTCTGGCAGTATTACGTGAAAGGACGCAAACACTTTTCTGAACTTTGAACGTTAAACATTGAACGGCAAGTGTTTATTGTTTAAGTTCGACAATAACGGGGCTTTCGACCTCTTTGCGCCAAGCTTTCAGGTAGTCGAACCATTCTTTGGCCGAGTGATAGCCGAACGACTCGTTGGCTGACGTGTAGGTCACCTTGTAGTTCATCTGACGACCGTTGACCTTCAGCACGTAGGTGTAGTTGTCCTTGTTGGCAGGTTCCTCGCTAACGATGTTCTGCCGGGGAACCAGTACGGCCAGACCTACCGTCTCGCGCTTCCATTTTAAGGTGTCGGTAGAAGGATAGTCCGTACCCCAGCATGCGCGTAGTCCTTGTTTGTCGCTGAACTCCTCGGAACCTTTGACGTTGATGATGCCTGTCGAAAAACGGTAGTCGTTGACGTCTTTATTGAACAGGACTTCGACGTCGGTATCCCTATGGCCAGCATACTGGATGTAGCGCAGGGTCATATTGATGGCTGATGGCTGGCTGATGGTTGCCGGAGCCTGCCAACCACGGTCAATGACTTCGACAATAGTACGCAATGGGCCATAGGAGATGATACGCTGGCTGCGCGTCTTGACAGGTTTGACGTGGGTGGGTTGTTGGCCGTCCCATCCGCGGAAGGCCCCCAGGCCAAACGTCTGTCCCACCCATAGCACGTCGTCACCATAGCCGCGCGCCTTCTGGTCGTCATCGGTATAGAACTGTGTCTCCTTCAGTTCGAGTTGTTTCTTGAACTTGCCATACAAGTCCAGCGTCTGACGCTCGTCGAAATAGATACGGATGCCGTTCAGTTCGCTCTCGAAGTCGACACCGTGGTGGTGTTGTACGTTATAGGTGTAGGCTGCATCGCCACGAGCCGTTAGGTTCTCGATATAGTTGTTCTGCTGGTTCTTCTTCAGCGTCTTGTCCTTGGTGTTGGCCAACACCATCTCGGCATAGACGCGAGCAGGGTAGGGACGTGGCTCCCCTTCGTCAAACAAGGTGATGGTGTATTCCTTTTTTTCCTTCCTGTCAATGTCAGCCAGAAAGCAGAGCTCATCGAAGGTCTCGTTTTTGTCGAGGTCATCCAGTTGGCAAGGAATCTCCTGTCCGTTTTGGGTGACTAGTGCCGAACAGACGGTGCCGTAGGACGTGAGATTAATAATAATAGGTACGTCCGCGCGCGTGACATTCATCGGATTTGTGACGCTGACGGTGATGGTGCGACTGGCAAAAATAGTCAACGGACAACACGCCAGCAGGAATAGAAAGATGTTTTTATTCATTTTCAAATTTAATAGTTTGTTCACTGCAAATTTCACATAAATAAACCAATTCAAGTGTCTTAATGCACTTTTTTTTATTTTTTTTAGGTTAAAATTTGGATTTTAAAATATTTTTTAGTAATTTTGCATCGGATTTTAACATTTTTATAACGTTCATAGTGAAAAAGGTCTACGGCATATTGTTTAGCATATTGGTATTTTGCGTCGGTTGCGAGTGGCAGCTGAAGCCTAATACTTCTGATGCTGCAGACGATGCAATCATTATTGATCGTTATGATCGTATTGAGAGTCAATATCTTTCCACAGGCGATTTGGCGGCCCTTCAACAAATGACTACCGCTTATCCGAAACAAACGCGGATGCTTATTGAGGATATGTTGCTCATTGGAAAGGTGGACGATCCGGACATCAATACCAAGTTCTTGCACTTCTTTCAGGATTCCACGTTGCAGACAATGCTTGTTGATGTTCAGAAACAATATGAGGAAATAGACGATATCAATGACGAATTGACGGAGGCCTTCAATCGCCTGAAAGAGGAGCTTCCGGGCATTGAGTTCCCCCATATTTATACACAAGTCGGTTCATTTGACCAGAGTGTCATTGTGGGCGACCATTCGTTGGGCATTAGTCTCGACAAATATCTGGGTTCCGACTATCCGTTCTATCTTGGGAATTATACAGAGGAGCAGCGTCGCATGATGGTGCGTAAGATGATAGTACCCGACTGTCTGTCGTTCTACATCCTCAGTCTTTATCCACTGCCTGATGACGAAGAATTTATCCAGCATAGCCGTAATCTGCATATGGGAAAGATTCAGTGGGTTGTGAATCAGGTGATGAAGCGCGATGTTTTCCAAAACGAACATGTTGACTCTACTGAGCGTTTGATGCGTAAGCATAAGGAAATGACTATTTACCAGCTACTTTCTACAAAAAATCTCCAATAAATTTTTGGTTTTTCGCTCGCTTATTCGTATCTTTGCAATCCCAAAATCAAAGATACTATGCCAGAACAGAACAATACTGCAAGTGGAACACGCAGGCGCAAACAACAGCCTGTGGATAATACCTTTGCCCACGTACAACCGCAAGCTACTGAGATAGAGCGTGCTGTGTTGGGTGCGCTGATGATTGACAAGGACGCCTATGCCGTCATTTGTGAATTGCTTTATCCTGAGAGTTTCTATGAACCGCGTAACCAAAAGATATATACGGCCATTCGTGAATTGTCGATGCATGAGTTGCCTGTCGACGTGTGGACGGTGACAGAACAGTTGGCCAAGCAGGGCGATTTGGAGGATGTTGGCGGCCCGGGTTATGTGACTGAGCTTTCGTCGCGCGTTGCCTCGTCGGCAAATATAGAATACCATGCTCGCATCATCGCCCAAAAGTCGTTGGCTCGTCAACTCATATCCTTCTCGAGCAATATCCAGACGAAGGCCTTTGACGAGACGATAGATGTTGACGACTTGATGCAGGAAGCCGAGGGTTCGTTGTTCGAGTTGGGCCAGCGCAACATGAAGAAGGATTACACGCAGATTGATCCAGTCATCAAGAATGCGATAGAGGTCATCCAGAAAGCTGCTGCCAACAAGGACGGCCTGACGGGTGTGCCCACAGGCTATCATAAATTGGACGACATCACTTCCGGTTGGCAGCCCTCCGACCTTGTCATCATTGCCGGACGTCCTGCGATGGGTAAGACGTCGTTTGCGCTATCGATGGCCAAGAATATTGCTGCTGACTATCAAGTGCCGATGGCTTTTTTTTCGCTTGAAATGTCGAACGTGCAGTTGGTGAACCGTCTCATATCGAACGCCTGCGAGATTCAGGGCTCGAAGATTCTGAACGGTCAGTTGCATCCTGACGAGTGGGAACGCTTGGACAAGCAGGTGAACACGCTGTTAGGGGCTCCGCTCTATATTGACGACACCCCTGGACTTTCCGTATTCGAATTGCGTACTAAGGCCCGTCGACTGGTTCGTGAGCACGGTGTTAAAATCATTATGATTGACTACTTGCAACTGATGAATGCCAACGGAATGCGTTTCTCGTCGCGTCAGGAGGAGGTCAGCACCATTTCCCGTTCGCTGAAGGGACTTGCCAAGGAATTGGATATCCCCATTCTCGCGCTGTCGCAGTTGAATCGTGGTGTTGAGAGCCGTGAGGGATTGGAAGGAAAGCGCCCCCAATTGTCCGATCTGCGTGAATCGGGAGCTATCGAGCAGGATGCTGATATGGTGTTGTTTGTGCATCGTCCTGAGTATTATCATATTTATCAAGACGACAATGGGCGCGACCTGCATGGTATGGCACAGATTATCATTGCCAAGCATCGTAAAGGCGCTACAGGTGATGTATTGTTGACGTTCCGAGGCGAATTTACGCGCTTTGAGAATCCTGAGGATGGTCGTCTGAGCCGTAAGGGTGGCAATGGCAATCCTGACGGTGAAATTCTGGGCAGTAAGGTAAATGGTGACCAACAGCCCACAGGCGGTGAGTCACCATTCGGATATGATTCTCAAGACGGCGAAGTGCCGTTCTAAGATTATCAAGAAAATCTAGAACATCTAGAATATCTAGAGCGTCTAGTCTAATTTCGAATACTTTTCGATAAAGGTCTGAGCTTGGTCATTGCCAAGCTCTTTCGCTTTCTGCAGGTTCTTCAGCCCTTGTTCCTTGTCGCCTTTCAGACATTGGGCAATGCCAGACATCAGGTAACCATCACTGCCTTCTGGGTCGAGACGCAGACACTCTTGAGCACTCTCTAATGCTTGATCAGCAAGATTCACACGTAATTCATAGCTGGCTTTCTCGGCCCATAGTTCAGGGTTGGTAGGAACCAATGCCACCAAGTCGTTCATGTCGTTGATGGCCTGCTGGAAACGGCGGTTCTCCATAGATAATTGTGCACGAGCTCTCAGAAAGGGTGCTGCCGTCTTCACGTATGGGCGTGTAAATTGGTTGACAGCACTGTCCAGCAAGACCATCGCTTCACGCTTGTCGCCCTGCTGCAGTTTGCACTGCGAAGCAGCATAGTACATTTCTGACGTCTGCAAGTCACTCTTCGTCAACTCTAGATAGATGTTGCAAGCCTCATCGTACTTCTGCTGTGCAAACAATATCTGAGCCTGTTGTTGGCGATAGACGGGCTGGGGATTGGCAGCGTATGCTGCTTTAGACTCCTCCAATGCACGATCCAGACTCCAAAGTTCGTAGGGCTGGTCGCTCTGCAGCAGTTCCTTCTGGTAAATCATCTGCGCATATTGGTAGTAGACGTCGTCCTTTTTGTCAGCAACTTTCAAGGCCTGCTTCATGTCTGCGTCGGCACTGGCAAACTCGTTGTTGCTGACGGCCACTCGTGCACGATAGATATAGCCGTCCGGCATATTGGGAAATTTCCCGATAAAGCGGTTGATATAGTCGCTATAATCTTCGGTATTCATGGCGCCAGCGGCCATATATAGCGCCAACATGGCTTCATCATATTTCTCGGGCAGTGCTTTGGCAATACGTGTCTGTCGCAGCGTTCCGTCGTTAAAACTCAGTCCGTTAGCTTTCATGTCGGCAACAAAGGTGGCGCTGACTGCATAAGCCTTCTCGCTTTGTCCGCCAGCGGCAGGTTGCATCATACCTAACACTTCTCCAGCATCATTGAGAATAGGACATCCCACCTGTTGTTCGCTGGTCTGCATGTTAAGCGTATAGTAGCTGTATGAGTTTTGAAACTGTTCTGCCTCTTCCACCATTCCCTGTTCGCAAACAGGATTTTTCTTGGCGGCATAGGGCAATAGCCACAGCGTAGCTCCTTTCGTAGCACTTGTCGTGGCAATGGTTAGAGCTGTGGGGTTCTTGGCTGCCACCTGGAATTTTGCCACATCATACATGTCGTTAGCTCCGATGATGGTTTCCACGGGCCATTCTTTGCCTTGTGCGTCGATAACGATGGCGCGGTAAGCGTTCTTGAAGGGAGTGAACGTACTGACAGCGTCGCCCTGTTCGTTGATGAAGAATCCGTTAGAGCTCCCTATCAGCTGACCGTCTGCAGTGAATGTCTTCAGCGTGAAGACTCCCTGTGCAGCCTTTTTGGCCCACGAAGGAGTTTGGGCAAAAGAAGCGATAAATGATATGTGATAAACGATAAGTATAAATAGTATTCGTTTCATGTTTTTTCTTGTTATTTCATTTTCAAAAGTTGTTTTGCATTTTGAATGGCTGCCTCGCTGATGTTGCTACCGCTCAACATCTGAGCTATCTCGCCGATGCGCTCGTCCTGTGACAACTGCACCATGTGGCTTGTCGTTCCTTGGGCAGTTTCTTCTTTCGACACGCGATAGTGGTATGAGCCAAGAGCAGCTATCTGAGGCAGGTGTGTGATACTGATGACCTGACGCTCCATACGTCCCATCTCTTGCATCATCTCGGCCATCTTTTCAGCAATCTTGCCTGATACACCCGTGTCAATCTCGTCGAAGATGATTGTAGGCAGTTTTACGGCACCGCTGATCATTGCCTTCAGCGAGAGCATCACACGCGCAATCTCACCACCTGACGCCACCTGAGCTATAGGCTGAAGTGGGGTAGAAGTGTTGGCAGAGAATAGGAAGCAAACGTTGTCTTGTCCACTCTTGCCCAATTCGCATTTGCTGATATTTACTTCGAAGCGTACGTTGGGCATTCCCAGCGGAACAAGTCGTTGACGCAGTTGGTCTTCTATTGTCTTGGCAGCCTGCTGGCGTACTTTTGTCAGAGCGTCGGCCAATTTTTGGGTTTCTTTTTTCAGCAGTTCACATTTAGCCTCCAGTTCTGCCAGAACCTCGTCGCTGTTCTCAATGACATTCAGTTTCTGTTTCAGCTCGTCGCGCAAGACAATCAGTTCACTTACTGTATCAGCATGGTATTTCTTTTCCAAGTCGTACAATTGATCCAGCCGCTGATTGATTCTGTCAAGTTCGGCAGGATTGAAGTCCACGTCCTCCAACGAACTCTCCACTTCGTCAGCAATATCCTTCAGTTCGATGTGACACGAATTCAACCGCTCTGCCAGTTCCGAAGCATTGGGAAGCACCTTGCTGATGCCTTGCAGACTTTGCATGGCTCTGCGTACCAAATAGACTGCTCCCTGCTCGTCACCGTTCAGCGCGTTGTCTGCTTCGTATAATGCCGATTTGATGTCCTCGGCGTGCTCCATCGTCTCGCTCTGTTGCTCCAGTTCTTCCTGCTCGCCTTCCGTTAGTCGTGCATTGTTCAATTCATCGTATTGGAACTGCATGAAGTCAGTTTGCTGGCGTCCTTGTTCGATGTTTTCTGTCAGCTCTTTCAGCTGTCGCTTGGCCTGCTGATAGGCATTGTATGACTGCTCATAGTCTGCCTGTTGTTGAGTATCCTGAGCGATAATATCCACCACGCTGAGTTGAAAATCTTGTTTCTGCAACAATAGGTTCTGGTGCTGTGAATGTACGTCAACCAATTGTTCTCCAAATTCTTTTAACTGACTGATTCCCACAGGAGTATCATTGATAAAAGAACGACTTTTTCCTACTGCAGTCAGTTCGCGACGGATGATGGTGTCTTCCGTATCCAACTCTATTTCGTTCTCTTCAAAGAATGCCTCCATATGATAGCGTGACAAGTCGAAATGTGCTTCAATGATGCATTTATCAGCACCCGACTTGATGCTCTTCGAATCGGCACGCTGCCCGAGCAGAAGTCCTATAGCTCCAAGGATGATACTCTTACCAGCACCCGTCTCACCAGTAATCACCGAGAAACCTGGATACAGCTCTATATCCAGTTCGTCTATCAGCGTAAAGTTCTTGATATATAGTTGTTTCAGCATCTTACTCTTTAATTTTGTCCCAGGCATTGCTTTGCGAGGGATTGATATTGAACAGCAGATTGTAGACAGCCTCTTTTTCCTTCTGTGTGCCTTTGCCTTTATAGATATTGGCAAGCTCGTCACGCTTGTAGTCAGTCCATATCTGAGGCACCAGACTCAGGGGCTTCTCTTCGTGGGCTTTCTTCAGCAGTTCCAACGCTGTGGTGACATTGGCGCGTCCGCGTTCGGCATTCTGTGCCATCTCGTCGAGCCCTGTACGGTAGTAGTCGTACTGCAACTGACGGAAAGGTTTCATGGCTTCGTCTAAATAGTCGTTGATGATAGCAAAACGATTGCGTGAGTTCTCAAAGGCTTTCCATCCTGCGAATCCCAAATCCTGTGCATTGTTTGTCAATTGCATACAACGCTGTAGTACGTCGGTACCGCCCAATGGCGAGAAAGAATCCAGATCCAGCCCAATAATCAGATAGGCATAATATGCCATCAGTGCCGTCAACTGGTTGTCAACGGCTTCTTCGATAAAGTTCAACTGGTCGAATTGTACGAAGTCAAAGTTGAAGTCGGCATCCTTATTATTATACAGGGTAGTCGTATATGCCGAGTTGTAAACAGGGCGGTTCGCTTGAATCATGGCGTTGCAGAAGAAACGGTTGTTTGACTTGTCATACTTCGTCACCGTTATATTGAAGTTACACACAATGCGTTCATTCTTCTGGAACTGCAACTCCGTCCACTGTCGGTCGTCCATCCACTGTTGCAACGTCTGCTGCAGATTCTCGAACACGCTTTTGTCCGTACTCTCTACCTGCTGGCTGTTGATGGTTATCTTCACCTGCAGTTCCTGAGCATTAAGTACGCTGACAAAGGCCAATAAAACTATTGTTAGGACGTATCTCGTTTTCATAATTCTATTCATTCAGCCGACAAAGGTACACATTTTCCTACAAAACTACGCTATCGTTTACGTTAATTTTTCTTCAAAAAACGCTGAAAGATTGTGTGAAGTCGAATCTTTTCACTATCTTTGCAAACAATTATACAATCATCTAAAACAAATACAAACGAAATGAAAGCATTTAACGACAAAAATTTCGTGCTGGAGACTGAGGTAGCTCAGGACCTGTACCACAATCATGCGGCTAAGATGCCCATCATTGATTACCATTGCCATCTTATCCCCGAAATGGTGGCTAACGACCATCGTTTCAAGAGCATCACCGAACTTTGGTTGGGCGGCGACCACTATAAGTGGCGTGCCATGCGTACTAACGGCATTGACGAGAAGTACTGCACGGGCAAAGACACCAGCGACTGGGAGAAGTTTGAGAAGTGGGCTGAAACGGTGCCCTATACACTGCGTAACCCGCTGTACCACTGGACACATCTGGAGCTGAAGACAGCCTTTGGTATTAAGAAGTTGCTGAGCCCCAAGACCGCCCGCGAGATTTTCGACGAGTGTAATGAGAAGCTGAAGCAGCCCGAGTTCTCCGCCCGTGGACTGATGAAGCACTATAACGTGGAATGTGTATGTACGACCGACGATCCCGTCGACGACTTGCACAACCACATTGAGTATGCCAAGCACAAGGCTGCCGACGATCCCATGATGATTCCCGCCTGGCGTCCCGACAAGGCGATGAACATTGAGAAGCCCGAATTTGCAAAGTATGTGGAGCAGCTGAGCAATGTCAGTGGCGTGAGCATCACGAAGTTTACCGATATGGTGGATGCCCTGAAGAAGCGTCATGAGTTCTTCGAGGCACAGGGTTCGAAGCTCTCTGACCACGGCATCGAGGAGTTCTACGACGAGGACTACACTGACTCGCAGATTGAGACCATCTTCGAGAAGGCTATGCGCGGTCAGCAACTGTCGAACCTTGAGATTCGTCAGTACAAGAACTGCTTCCTGACAGTAATGGCTGAGATGGATGCCGACGCAGGCTGGACACAGCAGTTCCACTATGGTGCCATTCGCGACAACAACACCGCCATGTACAACCAGCTGGGTCCTGACACGGGCTTCGACAGCATCGGTGAGTTCAACACCGCCAAGGCTATGTCGAAGTTCCTGAACAACCTGAATATGAAGGGTAAGCTCACGCGTACTATATTATATACGCTGAATCCCTGCGCCAACGAGGTTATCGCCACGATGCTCGGCAACTTCCAGGGTGGTGAGCCCGGCAAGATTCAGTTTGGTAGCGGCTGGTGGTTCAACGACCAGATGGACGGAATGATTAAGCAGATGAACGCCCTCTCGGTGCTGGGCCTGCTGAGCCGCTTCGTGGGTATGCTGACCGACTCGCGTTCGTTCCTGAGCTATCCGCGCCACGAGTACTTCCGCCGCATTCTCTGCAACCTGCTGGGTAACGACGTAGAGAAGGGTTTGCTGCCCGACGATCGCGAGTTGCTGGGCAAGATGGTGGAGGACATCTCGTACAACAATGCACGAAGATATTTTAAGTTCTACTAAGTAAAAATAACCCCAAAAATATGTCTCCCCTCCTGTTTTTTGCAGGGTGGGAGGCTTTTTTTCGCTGTTTTCTGCACGATTGTAAAATATATTTTTTATTTTTGCAGCGTGAAACAAAATATTTTGATATGAACAGAAGACTTCTAATCTTATTAGTGAACTTGCTTTTCTGCTGTGTCTCCTTGTCTGCGCAGGATGCCGAGAAGAGTGAATTGCAAAAACGCGCTGAGTCCAACTCCCCTAAGGAAAACGTTGCTTCGACACGTTCATCATCCATCCGTGCATTCAACGACTATGCGAATCAGGGTAAAATCCAACAGGCTGTCGAGTGTGCTGTCAAGGCCGCGGCTTTGTATTACAAAGAGAACTTATATCAGGAAGCCTTTGACTTGTTACGCCGTGCTGATCAGACGATTGCTGCTTCCAAACTATCGTCTAGCCAAAGCGCTGCCTGCCACTATCTCACCACCAAGGAACGTCTCCAGATGTACATCAAAATGCGTCGTGTCGAAAGTGCCAAGGAACAGCTCAAATTGTTGGAAGGGCACGCTATTGCCGCCTCTAACGACGAGACTACCAACGACCTGCTTTATACCAAGGCCGTCTATTACTATACTTTTGGCATGAATGCCCAAGGCAACGCTGTCTTCAAGGAGATGGCCGACAAACTCACTGCCAGCAAGGAGTACGACAAAGTCGACGAAGTCTATCAGACACTCATCGCCAATGGTCGCAAGTCTGGAAGTGCCAGTATTGTCGCCCAGTCTTACAGCAATTATATGGCATGGAAAGACTCTACCAACGCCTTGAAACATGCCGACGAAATCAAGGCTCTGAAAAAGCAGATTTCCGATAATGAGGCCACTATCGCCGATAAGGACAGCTCGCTCACCTCGCGTAGCGTCATCATTACTGCTCTGCTTGTCCTCGTTGGCATCCTTGCTGCTGCATTGGTTCTCGGTGTTGTCATGCTTATGCGTTATATACTCCTCACCCGTCGTCAGAAGAAGAACATTCAGTTGGCTAATGAGAGCAACGCTCTTAAGGCTAAGTTCATCAGCAATATCGCAGCACAACTCGAACCAACCTTCCGCAAACTCGACAGCCGTCAGCCTGAGGTGCAGGCTCTGCTTGACTTCTCCAGCCATATTCAGACGCTCTCTGAACTTGAAAATAGCAAGGAACCGGTTGAGATGGAGGACGTTCAGGTGCAGCAATTCTGTGAGGATCTGATGAATCAGGTGCGCGACCAAGCAAAGAATGATGTCACTATCACAGTCAATGCCCCCAAGATGAGTGCGCCCATGAATCGCGAATATGTCAGTCATATCCTGCTTCATCTTCTGCAGAATGCTGTAGAATACACTTCTGAGGGTGGCAAGGTAACCCTCGAATACAAGAAGCGCGGACAGCATAGCCATCAGTTCCTTGTATCCGACACAGGCGAAGGCATCCCTGAGGAGAAGCGCGACGACCTCTTCAAACCTTTCCTTGAAATCCGTGACCTTACCCAAGGCGACGGTCTTGGATTGCCTATCTGCAAACAGATGGCCTTGCATATGAATGGTGACCTCGACATCGATCCCACATTCACCAAAGGCACCCGCTTCGTCCTCGAGTTGCATACTTAAAGAAACGTATGTATTTTACTGGTATTATTATTGCTATTGTGACGTTTCTCACAATTGGCATTTGGCATCCCATTGTCATCAAGACGGAGTATCATTTGGGGACGTGGCCATGGGTGATATACTTGGTGGTCGGACTGGCGTGCTGCGGTGCTGCATTGTTCGTTGAGAACGTGTATCTGTCATCGTTTCTGGGTGTCTTCGGAGCCTCGGCACTATGGGGCATTGGTGAACTGTTTGAACAGAAGAAACGCGTGGAAAGGGGCTGGTTCCCTAAAAATCCCAAGCGCTCAAAAGTCTCATAATCTTTTTCTTGTGTATCAACTCGGAAGAAGGCGTCACAAAAAAGGGCAATTTATTTTGCCCAGCACCTTTTTTTTAGTAACTTTGCCACCGAAAAAACGGAGAGATACAACAACTAATTATTTATTTTATTATTATGAAAAGAATTATTTTTTCACTTGTTGTGCTTTTGGGTGTTACTGCTGCTCAGGCAGCGAAACCTCGTACGTCACTGCAAGTGTACAGCACAAAGAAGCAGACCATCACAGGTTTTGGTGGTGCTTGCTGCGATGGTGCTATGAAACCGTTTGGCACTGACAATGCTTGTGTTAGTAAGCTCTATGGAGCAAAGTCAAAAATCGGATTGAACATCTTGCGCATGGAAATCTCGCCAAGTTTCACTGGTGATAACTGGGGCGATTACGACTGGAACGGTTCACTGCCGTCGGCTCAGACTGTCAAGAAGCGTGGCGGCATCGTCTTCGGAACACCTTGGTCGCCTCCCGGCGAGTATAAGACTAACGGCACCGCTCAGGGTGGTAACTCTGACGATCAGGGAAACGTCAGGGGCAAGTTGCGCGAGGACTGCTATGAGAAGTTCTTCCCGTGGTTTAATACCTTCCTGAAGTGGATGAAAGACCATGGTGTCGTCATGGATGCCGTGTCCATCCAAAACGAGCCCGACTGGTGGGTCAACTACTCTGGCTGTCTCTATGAGCCGGAGGAACAGGTTAATCTGATTAAGAACTATGCCCACATGCTCGACCGCGAGACATACGATGGTGTACGTATCATCAGCGCCGAGCCATTGGGATTCAGGGCCGATTATTACGATGCTTTGTTGAAGGACCAAACTTGTCGCGAACAGGTGGACATCTTTGCCGGACACATCTATGGCCACTTGCCTCTGCAGTACATCAAACCTGTTGCCAAGAAGGCACTTCCGTTAGGCAAGGAGGTTTGGATGACCGAACACTCTGTGACCGATAATACTGGTGCACTCCCCACGTGGGACGACAACCTCATCTTTGCCGAGGAACTTAACGAGTGTATGCTGGCTGGCTGCACAGGCTACATTTACTGGTATCTGCGTGCACACTGGGCTTTCGCTGGTACTGGCGAAAAAGAATATGGTGCTGCCAACAAAAAGGACGAACTTTTGCCCCGTGCTTTCGTTATGTCACATTTCTCCAAGAATGTCACAGGTTCCACGCGTCTGCAGACCTCACAAGACGATACTGAGGGACGTACAAAGGAGGAGATTCCCTTGAACTA
Organism: uncultured Prevotellaceae bacterium; assembly: GCA_902774925.1. GTDB lineage: Bacteria > Bacteroidota > Bacteroidia > Bacteroidales > Bacteroidaceae > Prevotella. The sequence goes on from CACYKE010000017.1 coordinate 15,391, forward strand.
CGAATTTTCAGCATATGAAAAGGGTGACTCTATCATCGTGATGGCTATCAATACAACAGAGACTACTCGTGACCTGAAGATAACTCTGCCTTACAATGTAAAGAGCGGTATGTTATGGTTGTCAACAGGCAATGAGACTGAGAATCTCTGTCAGAAGTCGGACCTCGACATCGCAGAATCGATAAACTCGTATCTATATGAGATGCCAGCAAAAAGTCTGAATACCTTTATCTTTATGGTCGACAATGGCAGTACAGCCATTGAGAATGTGAATCTGGTCGACGACGATGATGCTCCCAAGACTTACTACGATCTGCACGGACGGCGTTTGGATACGCCACACGGTCTCTGTATTGAGAGAAGTGCTAACGGAAAATCCAGGAAAGTTATAATGTAATCATGTCATCGAACATAAAAACGGGGTTGGTACTCAAAACCAACCCCGTTTTATTATTCTTCGTTTTTCTTAGTCGTTCAAAACCTTGCGGCTATGCTTGACGCTATTTTCATCGGTATATTGCTCAATGACAATACCACGATGGTTCTCACCTCCTGAAAGTCTACGGCCAGAGAGATCGTAGATTTTTCGCTGAACAGGTTTGCTATTCTCTATCGTCTGGATACCAGAGGTTCCAATCTCTTGGAACTGCCATGCGTCCACATAAACATTATCTCCCTCGCTAACAACGAAATAGAGGTTGTCTTTCACACCTTTGAATTTTGCCAGCTTATTTTCAGGAATATCGATAGTGTGGTCTTCAAAGTCCGTTGACGAAAATTCAATGGTAGCCATCGTGTTCTTTGGATTAAAGTTGGTGCGAACATCAATCTTACCAGTACCCTTGGCGCGCAGGATGATCTTATCGGCACCCGTTGTACCGAAGTTAACCTTGCGAATGTTAATCCACGAACCGACCTCCATCTTTACCTGCATATTCTCAGAAGCATCATTGCCCAATGTGCTGATTTTGTTATTCTTCTTGATGTTGGTAATGTCCCCATATTCCACACCACCGCAGTTAGCCATGGTCTCCATCTGCTGCAGTTCATAAGGGTTCATGTTCTTGATTTGTGTAACACCCTCATGATTCAGTGTGACAGGGCTGATGGTTACTGTTGATTCGTTCACCGTAGCTTTGTTCACGCAGATAGAACGGTAGTCACCAGCACTGCCATCCACGAGCCCTTTATCTTTCATCACATCCAACAGGATACTTCCATGATTGTGGTAGATATGATAGTAGTTACCTTGGAACTTCTGCAGATGCGAGTGGTTGTTGCCTGAGACCCCAGGACCATAATAGTCTTTGTACACCCACGAGTCAGGATCCAATGGATTGTCACTGACCATATAACACATGGTGCCACCACCAGGTGCACTGGCTGTGATGTTGTGTTCACTCTTGTAAGTGTTCCAATCATTACGTGATGCCCAGTTCGAGCAGTAGGTATAGACATACTTGCCACCGATATAATTCAGCTCGTTAGCCTCAAAATGATAGGGAGCGTGAATCTTAGCAGCCGAACCATCTACTTCGGTCATCGAGGGCTTTAGCTTGATGATACGGGCTGCTTCGGGCATAATCTCGCTTGGGCCAAGGCCACCGAAAGAAATCCAGCCCACTCCGTTATCGTCAATGACCACACCTGGGTCAAAATTTGCATTTGTACCCTGCTTATTGGCGCCTGGAGTATCGTAAGTAATCATCAACTTTTTGTTAGGCGATGTCCATGGACCGATGGGGGACTCAGCCTTCAGCACACCGACACCATGACTACTATTACAGAAATAGAGGAAGAACTCGTCTTTGTCCGTTTCGGCATTATGGCGCCAGGTAACGGATGGGGCCCACGAAACTCCATACCCTGCATACCATGGACTACTCGTCCATCCAGAACAGATCTTCTTCGTATCAATGGTGCCATGGAAGGTCCAGTTCACCATGTCGTCCGTCGAGAACACCACGATTGACTTGATGCTCCCATAGGTATTATCGCCCTTTCCACCATTGGCCACGAACTCTTGGCTATCGTTCGTACCATAGACATACAAACGACCATTGTATTCCAGGGCCGTCGGGTCTGCACAGAACACATTGGCACTGATGGGGTTGTTGTAGCCCGACCCCTTACAGTCTGGTGCTGTCGTTTGTGCATTAATTTGTAAACTAGCTGCCATGACGGCTGCTGAAATAAATAGTTTCTTATACATAATTATATATTTTATGATGATGTTTTTACACAAGTTCGACTTTGTTGATGTCCTGTTCCTTTTCGCAATAGTGGCAGGTGAGGATGCCGTCGGCCACGTGGAAGTGGGTGGCCATGGGCTCATTGTTGGTAATGCACTTGGGGTTGTTGCACTTCACGATGCCCTTGATCTCTTCAGGGGTCTCAACGGTCTTCTTCTCAACGACCTCATAGTCACGGATGATGTTGAGGATGACCTTCGGTGCCACGACAGAGAGACGTGAAATCTCGTCGTCGGTGAAAAACTTGTCGCTGACCTTGATGATACCCTTATTGCCGACTTTCTGCGAGGGGTAGTTGTTTCCGATGGTGACAGGAGTCTTCAGGTCGAAAAGTCCTAGAAGATTGGCCACCTGATAGGTCTTTGTGGCGGGTATGTGGTCGATGACGGTGCCTTGCTCGATGGCGGCAACCAGACGTTCTTTCTTGTTCATAATCTTCTTCTTCGTTATTACGGAATTACGGTATTACGAAATTACTCGATGATAGTCTTATCCTTTCTGACCTCGTCTAAACTGATGCCGAGGACGTCGCAGAAAATGGCCTCGCGGGCGAAAAGTCCGTTGCCGGCCTGCTGGATGTAGTAGGCATGAGGATTGTCATCGACGTCGTAGGCAATCTCGTTGACGCGGGGTAGGGGATGGAGGATCTTCATGTTGGGCTTGGCCAGACGTAGCATATCATTATTTAATATGTACACGTTCTTGACGCGCTCGTACTCCATGAGGTCCGAGAACCGCTCCTTCTGCACGCGGGTCATATAGAGGATGTCAGCATCGGCAATGACCTTTTCGTTGAACGCCGTATGTTCCTGATACTGAATGCCGTGCTCCTTGCAGTAGATCTTGTATTCCTGTGGCATGGCGAGCTCTTTCGGTGCCACGAAATGGAACGTGGGATTGAAGTGGCGCATGGCCATGATGAGCGAGTGGACGGTACGGCCATACTTCAGGTCGCCAACGAGATAGATGTTCAAGTTTTCAAGCGTGCCTTGTGTCTTATAGATAGAGTAGAGGTCCAGCATACACTGTGAGGGATGCTGGTGGGCACCGTCACCGGCATTGACGATAGGCACGCTGGTAACTTCCGAGGCATACTGGGCTGCGCCCTCGATGAAATGGCGCATCACGATGACGTCGGCGTAGTTGGAAACCATCGAGATGGTGTCTTTCAGCGTCTCGCCCTTGGTACCGCTGGTCACTTTCGGGTCGGCAAAACCGATGACGCGGGCGCCAAGACGGTTGGCAGCAGTCTCGAAAGACAGGCGCGTGCGGGTGGATGGTTCAAAGAAAAGGGTTGCCACCACCTTGCCTTTCAACAGCTCGCGGTTAGGGTGACGTTCAAACTCCTGTGCCATCTCAATCATATAGAGAATTTTCTCCTTTGTGAGGTCGGCAATTGTTACAAAATCATGCTTTTCCATCTCTTTTGGTCTAAATGATGGTGCAAAATTACAAAAATCTTCTGAATAAACACGCAAAATTCAGAAATTATGTGTAATTTTGCACTCAACTTAGTATATTTTCAGTCATGAGAAAGTTTATAGTACGTACTTTGTGGGCACTTTTAGTGGCTTCCATACTGACGGCAGGACTGGCCTTTTACGCCATTAACGAAGGTTGGATTGGCTATATGCCTCCCATTGAAGATCTGCAGAATCCTATCAACCGTTTCGCCACCCAGGTGATATCGGCAGACGGACGTGTGATGGGTACTTGGAACTATAACAGGGAGAACCGTATCATTGTTGACTATACCCAGTTGTCGCCGTCACTGGTACAGGCGCTGGTGGCTACCGAGGACGTCCGATTCTACGAACATTCGGGCATCGATTTCTATGCCTTGGGACGAGCCATCGTCAAGCGTGGCGTGTTCGGACAGAAGAGTGCCGGTGGTGGCTCGACCATTACGCAGCAGCTGGCCAAGCAGTTGTATTCCGAGACTGCACACAGCGTGATGGAACGCCTGTTGCAGAAACCGATAGAGTGGGTGATAGCCGTCAAGTTAGAGCGTAACTATACGAAGGACGAGATACTCACGATGTATCTGAACTACTTTGACTTCCTGCATAATGCAGTCGGAATCAAAACGGCCTCGAATACCTATTTCAGCAAGGAACCGAGAGATCTGACGCCTACGGAGGCAGCAGTGCTCGTCGGACTGTGTAAGAACCCGTCGTACTATAATCCCGTCCGTCATCCGGAACGTTCGCTTGAGCGTCGTAACGTGGTGCTCGGACAGATGTTGAAGGCGGGATATATCACTGAGGCTGACTATCAGAAGTATTGTGCCGAACCGTTGAACTTGAAGTTCCACGTGGCCGACCATCGCGACGGTATTGCGGCGTATTTCCGCGACTTCCTGCGTCGTTACATCACGGCCAAGAAGCCTGTCCGCTCGGAATATCCGTCGTGGAACATGGTGAAATTCCATATCGATTCGCTGAACTGGGAACTGGACCCCCTGTATGGTTGGTGTAACAAGAACTACAAGAAGAATGGCGATCCGTATAATATCTATACCGACGGTCTGAAAGTGCATACCACCATCGATTCCAGGATGCAGGCGTATGCCGAGCAGGCTGTGCAGGAACATGTGGTCAAGTATCTGCAGCCGGCATTCGACAAGGAGAACCGCGGTCAGAAGAATGCACCATATTCTGGTAATCTTTCGCAGGAGCAGGTGAAACAGATCCTGATGCGCTCCGTTCGTCAGTGTGAGCGTTATCGCCTGATGAAGGCGGCAGGATCGACCGACGAGCAGATTATGCAGGCGTTCAAGACGAAGACGGAGATGAGCATCTTTACCTATCATGGCGAGATTGACACCATTATGACGCCGCTCGACTCCATACGTTACTATAAGTCGTTCCTGCGCACGGGATTCATGAGCATTTGTCCGCAGAACGGTCATGTGAAGGCGTATGTCGGCGGAACGGACTTCTCGCATTTCGCCTACGACATGGCGATGGAGGGTCGCCGACAGGTGGGTTCGACCATCAAGCCCTTCCTCTATTCATTGGCTATGGAGAATGGGTTCTCGCCATGCGACCTCGCACCGAACGTCCAGCAGACATATATGGTGGCCGGTCGCCCTTGGACGCCTCGCAACTCCGGACATGCACGCTACGGTGAGATGGTGACGCTGAAATGGGGACTGCAACAGTCGAACAACTGGATTTCGGCTTATCTGATGAGCAAACTCAGCCCGCAAGCCTTTGTCTCGCTGCTCAATGAATATGGTATCCGCAATCCGGAGATTCATCCCTCAATGGCATTGTGCCTGGGACCGTGCGAAATCACCGTCGGCGAAATGGTCAGTGCCTATACGGCATTCGTCAATCACGGCATCCGTGCTGCCCACATGTTCGTAACCAGCATTGAGGACGGCGAGGGTAACACCATTGCCCAGTTCCAGCCTCGCATGAATGAGGTCATCAGCGAGGAGAGTGCCAACAAGATGATCTATATGTTGAAGGGCGTCGTTGACGGCGGTACTGCAGGACGCTTGCGTCATAAGTACGGATTCACCGGCGAACTGGCCGGCAAGACCGGTACCACCAACAACAATAGTGACGCATGGTTTATGGGACTCACTCCTACGTTGGTCAGCGGAGTATGGGTTGGTGGCGACGACCGTGACATCCATTTCTCATCCATGTCTATGGGACAGGGTGCATCGATGGCTCTTCCTGTTTTTGCCCTTTATATGAAAAAGGTTTACAAGGACAAACAGCTCGGCTATAACGAGAGTGCAGTCTTTGACCTGCCACCCGGCTATAACCCTTGCGTGATGGACGAATCGGGTCTCAGTGATGTCAGTGATGAAGACATTGAAGAGGTCTTTGAGTAACCCATATAATAACTGGGCCCAGTTTGTTTGTAGTCGCTCCTAAATTGCGATTGGTCCGTGACCCATACAGCTCGTGGTTCCGAGAGCAGTCAGCGCTGCAGTGAGGATTGATACAATGACCTGAATGATGATCTTCCAAGTTTCCTTCTTCATACGTCACCTCCCTTCCTTAGTTCTGATCTGCACGGCGGTGGCGGCAAGCTAGTCCCATCGTCCCAACGTCCCATTAAGGTAGTTCGACATGTGCACGGACCCTATATAAGAATATTATTATATAATAATATTTATAATACTAATAACCTCTACTATCAACCCTCTGTACTCCATCCACCACCGTCCAACATCTCCATCGACCTTAATGGGATGGGACGTGGGACGCTGTGACGCTAGCAGGATGTTGAACTTTCATTTAAAACACGTAATTTTGTCGCTGGAAGATGAAAGTGCATCAAAAACTGCTACTGATATCATGTGTCTTTGAAATGCGAGTGAGCCAGGAACTCCCAGAGAATATAGGGAAATAAGGGGATAACGAGGAAAATCCCTCACTTGAACGCAAAAAAAGAGTTCCACAATGTTACTTGTAGAACTCCTTTGGCGGAGAGTGAGGGATTCAAACCCCCGATACGCATAAGCGTATACCGGATTTCGAGTCCAGCGCGATCGATCACTCTGCCAACTCTCCAGTTGTGTGAGCGCCAACGAGCTATGCTCGATTGGCCGAACGTGCGGATAGTGAAACAACGTTTCAACTCTCCTTGTAAGCGGGTGCAAAGATACTAACAAATTTCGAAACTACCAAAGAAAAAAGCGTTTTTCTTTGGTTCTATTGCTACCTTTCACCCTTGGTGAAGATACTTTCGTTCGAAAATACTCAAATAAATTTGGTATTTTGCTCACTTATTCGTACCTTTGCATCCCGATATAAATAAGTACATGTACATTATTAAATAAAAGAGACGAAATGAAAGCATTTGTTTTTCCCGGACAGGGAGCACAGTTTGTAGGTATGGGCAAGGACCTGTACGACACGAATGAGACTGCCAAGCAGTTGTTTGAGAAAGCTAACGAGATTTTGGGTTACCGCATCACGGACATCATGTTCGAGGGTACTGACGACGACCTGAAGCAGACGAAGGTGACACAGCCCGCAGTATTTCTGCACTCGGTCATCAGCGCCATCTGCATGGGTGACGACTTCCAGCCTGAGATGACTGCCGGTCACTCGTTGGGTGAGTTCTCGGCACTGACAGCTGCTGGAGCATTGTCGTTCGAGGATGGTCTGAAACTGGTTTACGCTCGTGCTATGGCTATGCAGAAGGCTTGTGAGGCTCAGCCCTCAACGATGGCTGCCATCATTGGTCTGCCCGACGAAAAGGTTGAGGAAGTCTGCGCAGCAATCAACTGCGAAGGCAATGTTTGTGTTTGCGCTAACTATAACAATCCTGGTCAGTTGGTGATCTCTGGTAATATAGATGCTATCAACGAGGCTTGCGAACAGTTGAAGGCCGCCGGTGCGAAGCGTGCTCTGCCCCTGAAGGTGGGTGGCGCGTTCCACTCTCCGCTGATGCAGCCTGCCAAGGATGAGTTGCAGGCTGCCATCGAGGCTACGGAGATTAAGGCTCCGAAGTGCCCTGTCTATCAGAATGTGGATGGTAAGCCCCATACTGATCCCGTTGAAATCAAAGCCAACCTGATTGCCCAGCTGACGTCGAGCGTGCGTTGGACACAGAGCGTACAGAACATGATTGCCGACGGTGCTGATGACTTCACGGAGTGTGGCCCTGGTAAGGCTCTGCGGGGTATGATTGCAAAAATCAATAAGGAAATTCCCGCTCATGGAATCACAGAGTAAAACCATCATTTATCAGGTTTTTACACGACTGTACGGTAACCGTAACACGACCCGTAAGGAGAATGGTACGATAGCTGAGAACGGTTGCGGTAAGATGGCCGACTTCACGCCGAAGGTGTTAAGCGACTTAGCACAGATGGGTGTCAGCCATGTGTGGTATACGGGTATTATCCGCCACGCCATGCAGACCGACTATTCGGCTTACGGCATTCCACGCCAGCATCCTGCGGTCATCAAGGGAAAGGCTGGTTCGCCATACGCCATCACCGATTACTACGACGTTGACCCCGACTTGGCCGTCGACGTGAAACAGCGCATGCAGGAGTTTGAACAGTTGGTGGAGCGCACCCATGAGGCAGGTCTGAAGGTCATCATCGACTTCGTGCCTAACCATGTGGCCCGCCAGTATAAGAGCATCTGCAAGCCCCGTGGTGTGAAGGACTTGGGCGAACAGGACCAGACGCTGCACGGCTTTGACCCGCAGAACAATTTCTATTATTGTCCTGGCGAGCGTTTTGCACCTTATTTTGACTTGTATCGTGGCGAGGCAGAGCCCTATTTGGAGGAGCCCGCCAAGGCTACGGGTAACGACCACTTCGACAATGCTCCAGGCCGTAACGACTGGTATGAGACGGTGAAGCTGAACTACGGTGTAGACTACTATGCTGGACGCATCGGACATTTCGACCCTATTCCTGATACGTGGCAGAAGATGACAGCCATTCTGCTGTTCTGGGCGAAGAAAGGTGTGGACGGTTTCCGTTGCGACATGGCGGAGATGGTGCCTGCCGAATTCTGGGCTTATGCCACGAAGGCCGTGAAGAAGAAGTTTAAGAACATCATCTTCATGGGCGAGGTGTACAATCCGTTCGAATATCGTCACTATCTGGAGTCGGGCTTCGACTGGCTCTACGATAAGGTTGGCATGTACGACACCATGCGTGGTGTGATATGCCGTATGGAATCGGCACATGCCATCACTAATGCTTGGCAACAGACAGATGACATCCGCGACCACATGGTGTACTTCCTGGAGAATCACGACGAGCAGCGCATCGGTAGTGACTTCTTTGCCGCCCGTTCGGTGAAGGGTGTGCCAGGCATGATTGCCTCGGTGCTGATGTACAAGAATCCGTTTATGCTCTATGCTGGCGAGGAATATGGCGAGCGGGGTATGGACCGTGAGGGTTTCAGTGGTAACGACGGCCGTACAACCATCTTCGACTATTGGAGCATTGACACATTGTGTCGTGCTGCGCAGAACAAATTGACTGCCGATGAGGAGCAAATTTTCGACATTCACCAGAAGACGCTGCAGTTGGCACGTAAGGAGAAGGCCATAGTCGAGGGTCTGACATTCGACCTGATGTATGTGAACAATCACCTGCAACGCCAATATGCCTTCCTGCGCAAGGCCGACAAGGAACTGTTGCTGGTGGTGGTGAACTTCGAGGATCAGGAGGCTGTGATAGACGTTAATCTGCCCACCCACGCTTTTGACTACATGGATATCAAGGAGAAGAACGTCATTGCTACGGACTTGCTCTCGAAAGAAAAACTGGCCGTTCGTCTGAAGAAAGACGGTAGCATCAGAATGTCTGTTCCGGCAAACAATGCCCGTGTTTGGAAGATGAAGCTTTAGAGGGCTGAAGTCTGAAGGCTGATGTTTGAGGTCTGAGATCGACAATACAAAAAACAGGAGTCTCGATGGTGTGAGGCTCCTGCTTTTTATATAAGGTGTAGTTTTATTTCTGTGCCTTCAGGGCAGCGATAGACTCCTTGAGGGCTGCAATCTTCTCCTCAGAGTCGCTCTGCTTCTTGCGCTCCATAGCAACGACTGCCTCTGGGGCGTTGGCAACGAAGCGCTCGTTAGAGAGCTTCTTCAGGACACCCTGCAGGAAACCTTCGAGGTGTTGCAGCTGAGCCTCCATCTTCTGGATTTCAGCATCTACGTCAATCATGTTGCCAAGGGGAACAGCAAACTCGTCGGTACCAATCATGAAAGCACTTGCGGTGGCGTCTTTCTCGTTGACAACCTCGATGCTGCTTAGGTTGGCCATCTTGCTGATGACGGCATTGAAAGCCTCGTAGCGGTTCTGACCAACGGCCTGCAACGGGAGCTGTTCCTTGGGAGCGATATTCTTTGAACTGCGCACCATACGAACGGCAGAGACAATCTGCTTGACGCTCTCAATCTGTGCAGCAAGTTCGTCGTCAGCAGCAGTAGGAGCGGGGAGATGCAGGCTGACACGCATGATACTCTCGCCTTCCTTACGATCGTAGAGGTGCTGCCACAACTCCTCGGTGATGAACGGCATGAAGGGATGCAACATCATGAGCAACTGCTCGAAGAATTCCAGTGTCTTGTCGTAGGTCTGCTTGTCGATGGGCTGTGCCTCACCATTGATGTAGGCGGGCTTCACCATCTCGAGATACCAGCTTGAGAACTCGTCCCAGAAGAGCTTATAGACAGCCATCAGGGCCTCAGAGATACGATACTTCTTGAAGAGATCGTCAATTTCGGCATTGGTCTGCTTCAGCTTAGCCTCGAACCAAGCGGTAGCAATCTTGCCAGCCTCTGACTGTTCGATATCTGCGACTTTCCATCCTTTCACCAGACGGAAGGCATTCCAGATCTTATTATTGAAGTTACGGCCCTGTTCGCAGAGGGCCTCGTCGAAGAGGATATCGTTACCTGCTGGTGCAGAGAGCATCATACCCATACGCACACCGTCGGCACCAAACTTCTCAATGAGTTCGATAGGATCGGGTGAGTTACCCAGTGACTTCGACATCTTACGACCCAGTTTGTCGCGAACGATACCAGTGAAGTACACGTTCTTGAAAGGCATGTCGCCAATGTACTCATAGCCGGCCATGATCATACGGGCTACCCAGAAGAAGATGATATCCGGACCTGTTACCAAGTCGCTAGTGGGGTAGTAGTACTTGATTTCCTCGTTGCCGGGCTGGTTGATACCATCGAACAAGGAGATGGGCCAGAGCCATGAAGAGAACCAGGTGTCGAGAGCATCCTCGTCCTGACGCAGGTCGGCATCCGTAATCTTCGGATCCTTCTGCTGAGCCAGTTTCAAGGCTTCCTTACGAGTCTCGGCAACAACGTAGTCGTCATTCTCGTTGTAGTAGTACGCAGGAATGCGATGTCCCCACCACAGCTGACGCGAGATACACCAGTCCTGTATGTTCTCCAACCAGTTCTTATAGGTGTTCTTGTATTTGGCAGGATAGAACTTCAGCTCGTCGTTCATCACTGGCGGCAGAGCGATGTCAGCAAAGTGCTTCATCTTCAGGAACCACTGCAGCGAGAGACGGGGTTCAATAGCGGTATCTGGGTTACGCTCCGAGTAGCCTACCTTGTTGACGTAGTCCTCAATCTTCTCCATCAAACCAGCTTCCTGCAAGTCTTTTGAAATCTGCTTGCGGCAGTCCATACGGTCCATACCGACATAGATAGGACTCTGCTCAGAGATGGTACCATCCGCATTGAAGATGTCGATGGTCTCCAGGTTGTGCGTCTTACCCAGCATATAGTCGTTGGTATCGTGGGCAGGTGTCACCTTCAAGCAACCAGTACCAAACTCGATGTCCACATAGCGGTCCTCGATGACGGGAATGACACGGTTTACCAGTGGGACAATAACTTTGCGGCCCTTCAGCCACTGGTTCTTGGGATCCTTGGGGTTGATACACATAGCGGTATCACCCATGATGGTCTCAGGACGGGTGGTGGCAACAACGGCGTAGTAGCCCTTGGCATCCTTGTGGATGATGTTGCCCTCGGCCTTCAGCGCCTCCTCGTTGTCGAGGGTGGTCAGACCATCAACATAGTACTTCAGGTGGAACAGATGGCTCTGCTCTTCCTTATAGATAACCTCTTCGCTAGAAAGGGCGGTGAGTGCCTTGGGGTCCCAGTTGACCATGCGCAGACCACGATAGATGAGTCCTTTGTTATAGAGGTCAACGAACACCTTGATGACGCTCTCGCTACGCTTCTCGTCCATGGTGAAAGCCGTGCGGTCCCAGTCGCAGCTGGCACCCAGACGGCGCAACTGCTTCAGGATGATGCCGCCATGCTCGTGCGTCCAGTCCCAGGCATGCTCCAAGAACTGCTCACGCGTCAGGTCGCGCTTCTTGATACCCTCACCAGCGAGTTTCTTCACCACCTTAGCCTCGGTAGCAATTGAAGCGTGGTCGGTGCCAGGAACCCACAGTGCATTCTTACCCTCCATACGGGCGCGACGCACCAGGATGTCCTGAATGGTGTTGTTCAACATGTGGCCCATGTGCAACACACCCGTCACATTGGGCGGTGGGATAACGATGGTGTAGGGTTGACGTCCATCGGGTTTTGAACTGAACAATTTGTTGTCCAGCCAATACTGATACCATTTTGATTCGACCTCTTTTGGGTCGTATTTACTTGCTAATTCCATATACCTTATTATAAATTGGGTGCAAAGGTACGAAATTTTTCTTAATTAATGATACACTATTCACTTTTTTTTCTTACCTTTGCAGATGACTATGGAAAGAATGCATACGAAAGAAGTAAAAATGCAGGCCTTCGGGCGTCTGCTGGATGTCATGGACAGACTGCGTGAGGAATGTCCGTGGGACCGAAAGCAGACGAACGATAGTTTGCGTGCCAATACCATAGAGGAGACCTATGAGCTTTGTGACGCGCTGATACGTGACGATCAAAACGAAATCTGTAAGGAATTGGGTGACGTGCTGTTGCATATCGTGTTCTATGGTAGGATAGGTGAGGAGAAACAACAATTCGATATAGCCGACATTTGCAACAAGCTGTGTGACAAGCTGATATTTCGTCATCCTCATGTATATGGAGAGGCTGTTGCAAAGGACGCAGAAGCCGTGCTTGAGAGTTGGGAACAGATTAAGTTGAAAGAAAAGGACGGCAACAAAACGGTGCTCTCTGGAGTGCCTTCAGCATTGCCTTCACTCATCAAGGCCTACCGCATTCAGGACAAGGCCCGTAACGTTGGTTTCGATTGGGAAGACAAGCAGGACGTCTGGGGTAAGGTTCGTGAAGAACTGGATGAATTCGAGGCTGAGTTGCGCAAGGAAGACAAGATGAAGTCTGAGCAGGAGTTGGGTGATTTCCTTTTTGCTGTCATTAATGCCGCTCGACTGTATAAGCTCAATCCTGACAACGCGTTGGAGATGACCAACCAGAAGTTTATCCGTCGTTTCAACTACATCGAACAGCACAGCATCCGTATCGGTAAGCCGTTGAAGAATATGACGCTGGAAGAGATGGACGCCCTATGGAATGAAGCAAAAGCATTAGAAAACGATTATAACGAATAAAAATAGAATATTATGAAAAAAATTGCGCTTTTTACAATCGTTGCAGCAGTTGTCTCTATGATGGCAGCTTGTGGTGGAAAGACAGAAAAAGTTCCGTTTGACAATGGTGACTCTGCTGATGTTGCCAATGCCGATCCGACAATTTATGGTGTTTGTACTGATGGAACAGCCATGAATACCCTTGAGTTGATTACGGATATGGATGACACGTTGTCAATCGATATTTCTACTGCACAGGAGAACGGTCAGGTGTTTGGCGGCATGCATGTCGGCGATCGTATGGCTGTACTTCCTGATGCTGAGAAAAAGTCTGCCCTGATGGTTATCAACCAGTCTACGCTGCTTGGCAATTGGGTGATGCCGAACCCGTTAGATGGTTCTGATGAGGTTGGAATTTCCATCAAGGAAGGTGGTATCGCTGAGGGTATCGAACAAAGCAGTATTGTTTACAAAACGTGGCGTCTGACGCGTGGTAAACTGGAGATTGTGATGATGCGCGAAGGCGGCAGCGAGGAAGACGAGTTTTATCAGTACGACATCGTGAAGTTGGGTGCCGATTCGTTGGTTTACAAGGATGGTGACGAAACTTTTGAATACAGCCGTCAGAAACCCAAGGAGGAATACGGAAAAGAAGTCCAACTGGAAGACTCGCAGAACGAGTTCTTTATGTAAACCGGTTGTTCGTTGGAACCATTTCGCGTCCACATATTAGGTTGCGGCAGTGCATTACCCACACCTCGCCACTATGCTTCGGCACAGGTGGTAGAGGTGCGGGGTAAATTGTTTTTGGTCGATTGTGCTGAAGGAACGCAGGTACAGTTGCGTCGCTCGCACATCCGTTTTACCAAAATCAGCGCTGTGTTTATTACTCATCTGCATGGCGACCATTGTTTCGGACTGATAGGTATGCTCAGCACGTTCGGACTCTTGGGGCGTACGGCGCGACTGGCGGTATATGCCCCAGGGGAATTGGAGGATATGCTGAGACAGCAGATGCGCATGTTCTGCCACGACTTCGACTATGAGGTTGATTTCCATGCTGTTGATACTCGTCAGCAACAGGTCATTTACGACGACCGCTCTTTGACTGTCGAGACAGTCCCCTTGGAACATCGGATGCCCTGTTGCGGGTATGTTTTCCGCGAGAAGAACCTGTTGCCACATATCCGTCGCGACATGATAGATTTCTACGAGATTCCCATCAGCCAGGTGAATAACATCAAGGCTGGTGCCGATTGGACCACTCCCGACGGTGAAATTGTTGCGAACAGTCGTCTTGTGACTCCCGCAGAACCACCGCGAGCCTACGCTTATTGCAGTGACACGCGTTATATTCCGACGTTGCACGAACGACTGAAAGGCGTTACGACTCTTTACCACGAAAGCACCTATGGTGAGGACAATCTGCTGTTGGCTCAGAAGTACCATCATTCTACAGCCCGTCAGGCAGCGCAGGTGGCTCGTGACGCTGGTGTTCGTCAGCTGTTGCTGGGCCACTATTCGTCACGTTATGAGGACGAGCAAGTGTTGCTTCGTGAAGCCCAGGAAGTGTTTCCAAATAGCTTTTTGACGGACGAACAAGCCATTTTTGACGTATAAAATGCATTTTCCTGCCAAAAAATTTGGAAGTTTCAAGAATTCTTCGTACATTTGCACAAACTATATAGTGGAATGCTTATGACGAAAAGACTACTCATATTATCTTTGGCAGTGTCAATGATGCTTTCAGTGCCCGTTCTGGTGAAGGCTGCTGAGGTAGAAATGCTGCAGACAGAGCAGACTTCGGACGACGATATCACCATATCGGTTAATGGCCAGTGGGTGACTGTCACTGGCGGTCAAGGACTGACGTTAGAGGTCGTATCTTTGACAGGTCGTCAGATTAAGACAATAAAGATTGAAAGTCCCGCTCATCGCATAGAACTTAACATACCTAAAGGTTGCTACATTTTGAAGATAGGCAAAGTGGTAAGAAAAGTGGCCGTGCGTTAACAGTCTTCTTACCTTTTTTGTTGCTCCTCTTCATGGGGTGTGACAATCATGCTCATAAGGACAGACATATTACAATGGAGGCGCTTTCAGACATGAAGTCGCCTGCTTTTGTTTTTGATGTTCAGGAAATTCGCAGCCAACTGAATACGCTAAAAGGAGATCATGCGGAACAACCCTTGCTTTGGATTGACCGTTGCGGTGCAGACCAGCGCGCAGACTCTTTGTTAGCATATCTCCAGCAGGTTGGCGAGATTGGCTTCTCTCAACAGGCCTTTCACGTCAAGGCCATCGAAAACGACCTTCGTCGCTTGCGGACGCTCGATTTCGACGACGACAAAAATCAAGCCAGTAAGGTTGCAGCTCGTTTGGAATATTACTTGACGAAAGCATGCGTCAGCTATTGCAAGGGCCAGCGTTTCGGTTTTGTCAATCCCCATCGGCTGTTTAACAACTTGGATATCGAAAAACAAGACTCCACAGGTAAGTACGTCAAATACCGTGGGCTCTTCGACGTCAGCATGGACTTGCCCAAAGAGCATTATGCTGCAGAGGTGAAGAACAGAATCAAGCACGACAGCATCGTAGAATATCTACAAGAAATTCAGCCACGCGATCCCTTTTACGCACGGTTGAAGACGATGCTTTCACAAGCTACCGATCCTGCAGAACGTCAGCGCATCATGGTCAATATGGAGCGTTCTCGTTGGCGTCGTCGCCAGCCACTGACCGATACGGGCAAGCGTATCGTTATCAACATTCCGGCCTACCACCTTTATGCCTATGGCCCTGGTGAGATGCTTGACATGCGTGTGGTCTGCGGAGCTTTTGGCACTAAGACTCCTCAGTTGTCGAGTAACATCGAATACATGCAAGTCAATCCCCAGTGGGTCATTCCCAAGAGCATCATCGAAAATGAAGTTGCGCGACGTGCAGGCGATTCAGCCTATTTTGCACGTAACCGCTACGATATCGTCGACAAGACCACCAACCAAACGCTCGACGCCCGTCATGTGTCGCGCCAGCAATTGCTCAGCGGCAACTATCGCGTAGCCCAGAAGGGTGGGGCAGGAAACTCGCTTGGACGAATTGTCTTCCGCTTTAAGAATAATTTCTCCGTATATCTCCACGACACGTCCAATCCCAGTGCCTTCCAGCGCGCTTCCCGTGCTATGTCGCATGGTTGCGTACGCGTGGCGGAACCTTTTGAACTGGCGCGCTTTGTGCTCGACAGTCCTGACGAATGGTTGCTTGACCGCATCCGTATTGCGATGGGACTGTCTGCTGAGACGGAACAGGGTATTGAATGGCTGAACGCGCATCCCGACGAGGAGACGCACGATAAGATCATCAGCTACGTCCCCGTATCGCCTCGCGTACCTCTTTATATTATATATTATACCCTCTGGCCTGACGAGAATGGCGTCTTACAGACATGGCCCGATGTCTATGGCTACGATAAAGTGATGTGGAACCAATTGAAAGCTTTCGTATCATGACCAAACAGGAAGAACAACAATTGGTCGAACAGTTGTCCGACCCCAAGCTGCAGCGTAAGGCCTTCGAACGTGTCGTGCGCGCATATAGCGAACAGCTCTACTGGCAGATCCGTCGTATGGTGCTTACCCATGAGGATGCCGACGACGTGTTGCAAAATGTGTTCATCAAGGCGTGGACCCATTTGGATGACTTCCATCAGGAATCGCGTCTCTCCACGTGGCTCTACCGCATTGCCGTCAACGAGAGCATCGACTTCCTTCGCAAGCAGAAGAACATGACGCTGCAATATACCGACGACGTGGACAGTGGTGTTGCCAACATGCTTGTTGCCGACAACTATTTCGATGGTGACGAGACGCAGGCCATGTTGCAGGAGGCTATCAGTACATTGCCCGATGTCCAGCGCACTGTCTTCAATCTGCGTTATTTCGACGACATGAAATACAGCGACATCAGCAAGCTGTTGAACACCTCTGAGGGAGCGCTGAAAGCATCCTATCACATTGCCGTCAAAAAGATTTCTGAATTTTTTAAGCGTCGTGATTAAACTTTTCACAACGTGTTTCGTCATATCAAAAAAAGGAAAAATAATGAACTACGAAGAAAAGGAAATAAAAGAGCGTTTCGGACAGGTTAACCCCTTCCGAGTTCCAGATGGTTATTTCGACCAACTGACCGAACGCGTGATGTCTCAGTTACCTGAGCGTGAACAGACGGCAGAAAATGTCTCGCTGTCATCCTCTCGTCCTAAGAGCCGCTTGGTGGCCTTGCGTCCTTGGATGTATGCTGCAGCCTGCACGGTGGCCGCTGTCTTTATGGGAGTAGCCCTCTATTTCCATCAGACAAAGGAAGACCAGACGCTTGCCAATGCCAATGTCAATGCTTCTGTCAATGCCTCTGCGACCAATACCGAGAGCCAGTATATTGACGAGTATGCCGACTATGCGATGCTTGACAATGCGGAAATTTATGCATATCTGGCTGACAATGATTTTTAAAATGAAAAGTATGAAACGTTTAACTACCATTCTTTTCTGCCTGATGATGGTCATTTCGGTGAGCGCTCAGGAGCAGAAGAAGTTCTCGCCCGAGAAATTCCAGGCCGACCTTGAGGCGTACATCACGCGTGAGGCACATTTCGACCAACAGGAGGCTGCCAAATACTTCCCTCTGTTGCGTGAGATGCAGGCGAAGCAACGTGCCATCTACGCCCGCATGTACAAAAAAGAGAAACCTTCAGGCGATGCGAAGTGTGCCGAGGCTATCGCCAACTATGACAAGGCCAACATCGAACTGAAGCAGTTGGACCAGACTTATCACAAGAAAATGATGAAGGTCGTTCCTGCCAGCAAGGTTTTCGACGCCATGAAGGCCGAAAACGATTTCCATCGTAACATGATGAAGGGATTCCAGCACGGAGGACGTCCTAATGGTCCGTTTAACGGTGGTGGTAAGCAGTGGGGCAAACGCCGCTAAGCCCACATCGTTCACAATGCGGTTTGCGTGACGTACAGAGGTAACGTCCATGCAATAATAACCAATGGTGTGCCCGGGGAATATCTTCCTCGGGTATATTTTTTGTCAGCGCGCATTCTACCTTGTAGGGTGTGTCGTCCTTCTCTGCGACCAGCCCCAGGCGGTGGCTCACGCGGAACACATGGGTGTCTACTGCCATTGTGGACTTTCCGAAAGCCACGCTTTGGATGACGTTAGCCGTCTTGCGACCTACGCCCGGCAAGTCCAACAGTTGGTTCATATCTGCAGGCACTTCACAGTTGTGCCGTTCTGTCAACATCCGCGCCATCTTCACCAGGTGGTCGGCCTTCGAGTTCGGATACGACACGCTCTTGATGAGTTCCAGCACGTCGTCCACCTCTGCTTGCGCCATCGTCCGTGCATCGGGATAATTACGAAACAGCTCCGGTGTCACCTGATTGATGCGTTTGTCGGTACATTGTGCACTCAGTATGACTGCTACCAGCAATTGGAACACGCTACCGAACTCCAGTTCAGTATCAGCCATGGGCATCTCCTTGCGGAAGTAGTCCAATATTTGCTTGTAGCGTTCTTTTTTGGTCACAGGCGAAGCGGGTAGGTAATTATTATTTCAGCTGTTGCAGGCGGGCAATGTATTTGCCGATGATGTCAAATTCCAGATTCACCACGCTACCCACCTTGATGTCACAGAAGTTCGTGTGTTCGAAGGTATAGGGAATGATGGCCACCTGGAATGTGTTCTGCGTGGGATTACACACTGTCAGCGACACGCCGTTTACCGTCACGGAACCTTTGTCAACGGTAAAGTATCCGTTGCGGGCCATTTCCAGATCCTGCTTGTATTCGAAGGTGAAATACGTGCTGCCACCGGCGTCCTCTACTGCCGTACAACGCGCCGTCTCGTCCACGTGACCTTGCACGATGTGACCGTCCAGACGTCCGTTCATCAACATCGAGCGCTCTACGTTCACCTTGTCGCCAACCGCGAGCAGTCCGAGGTTCGAACGGTCCAGTGTCTCCTTCATCGCCGTCATCGTGTACGTGCCGTTCTCTATCTTTACTACCGTCAGACACACACCGTTATGAGCGACGCTCTGGTCAATGCCCAACTCGTCGACGAATGAACAGCGCAACGTGAAATCGATATTTTCCTTGTCTTTCTTGATGGCTACAACCGTAGCAAATTCCTCAATAATTCCTGAAAACATACCTCTTACTTCTAAAAAGAAAGGGGGACGCCCGGTGATGTGATGAAAACTCCTTTGTTAAAAGATTCGAGTGCTCTCCGTCTTTGTAATCCACCGGCCTTGCGGCTTTTATTGTGGCCCGCCATCGACAGGAGAAGTCAGCTCAGTTTTCAATGTAATTTGATGAGTATCCCGATCGAACCGGCACGCCCCCCATTTTTCTTATTTGTGGTCTACAGCAGCCTGCTCGATGGGCAGACAGCGCTTGTAGTTCTCAATATATTTTTCGAATCCGGCAACATCCTCGGCGGTGGGGGCTACTGACGTTCCCTTGTTGCCTGCAAACACCACCTGCTCCAGATAGTCGGCCAGCGACTTACCATTATTATTAATAAGGTATCCGGCCAGCAGGGCGATACCCCATGCACCACCTTCGCCTGCCGTCTCCATCACGCTGATGGGCGAGTTCAAGGCGGCAGCCAACATGCGCTGACCAACGCCGGCGGTCTTGAAATATCCGCCGTGACCAGTGATGCGGTCCACCTTGATCTTCTCTTCCTTCAGCAGGATGTCGTTACCAATCTTCAGCACGCCGATGGCTCCGTAGAGGTGGCTGCGCATGAAGTTAGCAAGGTTGAACTTGTCGTTTGCCGAACGCACGAACATCGGACGACCCTCAGCCAAACCCGTGACAGGCTCGCCGCTGACGTAGTTGTAGGCCATCAGTCCGCCGCAGTCGGTATCACCCTTCAGTGCCTCGTTAAACAGCTTGCTGTAGAGCTCGTTCATATCGACGGGAACACCCAGCAACTGCTGATACTCCTTGAATAGTCCCACCCACGCGTTGATGTCCGACGTACAGTTGTTGCAATGCACCATAGCCACGAGGCTTCCGTCCGGCGTCGTCACCATGTCAATCATCTCGTAAGGCTTCGACAGCGGCTTCTCCAGCACAATCATCGAGAACGACGACGTTCCTGCGCTGACGTTACCCGTGCGCTGCTTCACGGCGTTCGTAGCCACCATACCCGTGCCTGCGTCACCCTCAGGAGGACATACGGGCACACCGGCTTTCAGCGTTCCGCTGACGTCCAGCTTCTTCACACCGGCTTCCGTTAGTTTTCCGGCATTCTCACCGGCACTCAGCGACTTCGGCAGGATGTCCAGCAACTTGTAGGGCAAACCCTTGGATGCAAGGATGGCGTCGAACTTCTTCACCATCTCCGCGTCGTACGTCTTCGTGGCGGGATCAACGGGAATCATACCCGATGCATCGCCAACACCCAGAACAAACTCACCCGTCAACTGCCAGTGGATATATCCTGCCAGCGTGGTCAGATATTTGATGTCCTTCACGTGCGGCTCGTTGTCCAGTATGCACTGATACAGGTGCGAGATGCTCCAGCGCAGGGGGATGTTATAGTTGAACAGCTTCGACA
This sequence comes from uncultured Prevotellaceae bacterium, assembly GCA_902774925.1. Classification (GTDB taxonomy): domain Bacteria; phylum Bacteroidota; class Bacteroidia; order Bacteroidales; family Bacteroidaceae; genus Prevotella. The sequence continues at coordinate 36,312 of CACYKE010000017.1, forward strand.
GTTCTGCTGCTGCCTTGCCCGTGTTCGTGTTACGCCACGTGCGGAACGGCACCAGAATCTGCTCGTCGGCATTGAATGCCATGTAGCCATGCATCATAGCCGAGAAACCGATACCTGCCAGCTGTTCTATCTCGCAGTCATACTGTGACTTCACGTCCTTGCGCAGGTCGGCATAGCAATCCTGCAAGCCCTTCCAGATAATGTCGATGCTGTACGTCCACAGTCCGTCCACCAACTGGTTCTCCCACTCGAAAGAGCCCTGGGCAATAGGTTTATTCTCCTGGTCGATGAGCACGGCCTTGATACGTGTGGAACCGAACTCGATTCCCAAGATAGCCTTACCGGCCTCGATGGTTTGTTTTGCTTGTTTTACGTCCATATTATTATATGTGTTATAGTTTCTGAGGGCAAAGATACGAAAAAAAAGTGGACTGACCAAACATCAGCCCACCTTTTTTTATTTATTCGTTGTCATTTATCGTTAATAACCGAATCTATTGAAAATAATCTGGGAAACGTTTGGCTTTCCCGATATTTTTTTGTATCTTCGCGGCTGAAACGAAAATCATAAACGAAATTCAATATGACTAAGAACTTATTTTTTGCATTATTGTTGGCATGGGGAGGCGGAAGTGTGGCCTTAGCCGACAACCAGCCGGAATGGCTGAATCCACAGGTGAACCAACAGAACCGCGAGGCGAGGAGGGTGAACTTCTTTGCCTACGAGACGGAGACACTGGCGAAGGCAGGCGACAAGCAGGCCTCGGCGCGCTATCTGTCGCTGGAAGGCATGTGGCGATTCCGCTTTGTGAAAAATCATCAGGACGCCCCAGCTGACTTTTTCCGCGTGGGTTATGACGACTCAGAGTGGGAGGATTTCCCCGTGCCCGGACTGTTTGAACTGAACGGTCACGGCGACCGCATCTACAAGAACATCGGCTATGCGTGGTGTACGACGTTTGACAGCAATCCGCCCATCGTTGGTGAGACAGAGAACTACACGGGTTCATACCGTCGTGAGGTGACGTTGCCCGAGTCGTGGTCGGGTCAGCAGGTGTTGATGCATGTGGGTTCCGCTACGAGCAATCTGAAGGTGTGGGTGAACGGCAAGTTTGCTGGCTACTCGGAGGATTCGAAGATTGCTGCTGAGTTTGACATCACGAAATATGTAAAGAAGGGCAAGAACCTGATTGCCATGCAGGTGATGCGTTGGTGTGACGGCTCGTATCTCGAAGACCAGGACTTCTGGCGCTTTACGGGTATTGCCCGCGAAGTGTATCTGTATGCCCGGCCCAAGGTTCACATTGAGGACATCGTGGTGAAGCAGGACTGGCAGGACGGCACAGGACTGCTGGACGTCAGCGTGAAGGCGCCGAAGGGTACGACGGTGGAAGTGCGTTTGGACGATGCCGAGGGGAACACCGTCGGCACGGGCGCGCAACAGACCATTACCAATGTGAAGGCGTGGACGGCCGAGACACCATATTTATATAATATGTACGTGACGTTGAAGAAGGGTACAGAGGTGAAGGACGTGGTGGTGTTGAAAGTAGGCTTCCGCCACGTGGAAATCAAAGGCGGGCAGCTGTTGGTGAACGGACAGCCTATATTAATAAAAGGTGTAGACCGTCACGAACTGGATCCCGACGGCGGTTATGTCGTGTCGCTGGAGCGTATGCGTCAGGACCTGCGCATCATGAAGCAGTTGAACATCAATGCCGTGCGTACGAGCCACTATCCCGACGACCCGCGGTGGTATGACCTGTGCGATTCAGCAGGCATCTATCTGGTGGCTGAAGCCAACTTGGAGAGTCACGGCATGGGTTACGGCGAGGGTACGCTGGCCAAGCGCAAGGACTTCCAGCAGATGCACTTGGAGCGTAACCAGGCCAACGTGCTGACGCTGAGAAACCATCCGAGCATCATCATTTGGAGTCTGGGCAATGAGGCCGGCTATGGCGAGAATTTCGAGAAGTGCTACGACTGGATTAAGTCTGTTGATAACCGTCCCGTGCAGTATGAACAGGCTGGTCACTGGGGCAAGACGGACATTTTCTGCCCGATGTATATGGGCTATGAGGATTGCGAGAAGTATGCCAAGACGGACAATCCGCGTCCGCTCATCCAGTGTGAATATGCCCACGCTATGGGTAACTCGGTAGGTGGTTTCAAGGAGTATTGGGACCTCGTGCGCAAATATCCGAAATATCAGGGTGGTTTCATCTGGGACTTCGTTGACCAGGGATTACGCGACAAGAGCCCCATTACGGGCAAGGAAATCTTTACGTATGGCGGTGACTACGGCCGCTATCCTGCTTCGGACTATAACTTCAATTGTAACGGCATCATTGCCCCCGACCGCAGGCTGAACCCGTCGGCTTACGAGGTAGGGTATTACTATCAGAACGTGTGGTTGACGGACAAAGGACTGAAGGATGGTAAGTTCGAAGTGTATAACGAGTATTTTTTCAAGTCGTTGGACGGTTGCCAGCTGGAATGGCAAGTGAAGAAGCATGGTGGCGTGATTGACCTCGCAGGTGTGGCTCCACAGCAGCGGAAGGCATTTGTGAGTGACGAACTGAAGCAGACGCTGACACGTGTGCTGAGCCATCATGCCGACGAAGAGATTACGGTGAATTTCACCTGTAAGCAGGACGGGCAAGTGATTGCACGTCAGCAATTTGTGGTACAAGAATATCAGTTCCCCGAGTTAAAGAATGAACCGGCTAACGTGGCGAAGGAAGAGACGAAGAGCTATGTGAAGCTGACGGCAGGCGGTACGACGCTGACTATCGGCAAGCAGTCGGGAATGATTGACTATCTGGACGTTGACGGACAGCCGATGCTTATCGACCGTCAGAGCATTGCGCCTGAATTCTGGCGTGCCCCGACGGATAACGACTACGGTGCCTGGATACAGCAGCGCTGGGGCAAGTGGAAGCAGCCGCAGATGAAGGTGGAGTCGCTCACCGTGAGCGACAATTCAGTTGTCGCGAAGATTGTGATGCCCGACGTGAAGTGCAATATGACGATGACCTATACGCTGACGGCAGACGGTGCGGTAATTGTCCGCGAACAGCTGGAGCCGACAGACGAGGCGAAGAACGAAAAGGACCAGTGGCTATTCCGCTATGGCATGCAGTTGCAGATGCCGAAGCAGTATAACCGCGTGGAATATTACGGTCGCGGTCCGGGTGAGAACTATTGCGACCGCAACAGCTCGGAATTCATCGGACGTTACCAGAGTTCGGTCAGCGACCAGTATTTCCCCTATGTCCGTCCGCAGGAGAGTGGCAACCATACTGATGTGCGTTGGTTCCAGGTGACTGACGGCCAGCGCGGTCTGATGTTTGAGAGCACGGCGCCGTTTGAGTGTTCGGCACTGCCGTATCTGGTGGAAGATTTGGATGCCGGAATGTGGAAAGACCACCGCTGGGGTCAGCATAGCGGCGACCTCGTGGAACGTCCTTTGACGCAGGTGCATGTGCAGCAGCGCCAGATGGGACTGGGTTGCGTGAACTCATGGGGCGCACGTCCGCAGCGACAGTATATGCTGCCCGTACAGCAGTATGACTTCACGTTTGCGATTCGTCCCGTGAAATAGGAATCGCACAAGGTATAAAACTCGGTTACGGGCGGGCGGTCGCAATAATGCGGCCTCCCGCTCGAATTAATACGGCCCCTCGCCCGAATGAATGCGGGCGGGAGCCCGAATCCGCTTACCTACGCATTCGCTCCCTTTTACATAGGCACTTTCCCCCTGTTTGCACGGCACTCTTCCCCTTCAACTGCCCGCTACCGCTTAACGGGACACGGGCAGACCCCTTTTTTCAAAAGGACTATTCAGAGTGCTCTACCCAATGCTTTTAGGGCTTTCAGCTGGGGAAGTTTTTTTGAGTATACCCATTTTTGGGTTGAAAATATTTGCGCATATGAGAATTAGTTTGTACCTTTGCAGGCCAATTTAAATATATATACGGATTTTATGATGTTTAGAAGATTGTTTTTCAGTATTTTAGCCCTTACGCTGCAACTGTTCTTACAACCTGTTGTAGCCCAGATGATGACTGCCCAGCAGGAGAGTCAGGATTCAACTATTAACGTCGTTGCCTATTTCTGCAAGAACGACACACTAGGCTATGATTTCCAGCATGTGAAGATGAAGATAGTGGACAACGACACCACCGTGAATTACTATTATAATAGTGAGTTTCAGCTGATAGTCAGAGACTCAACTAGCCAAGGTTATAAGATAGAGATGAAGCCTATCAGTAATCATTGCGAGATGCCTGAAGATACGTTAATGGCTCAGGTTTTTGAAAAAATAGCTAATTCAATGGGTGATGTGCCCCTTATTTTCACTACCGATGAATATGGCACCATCCAGCATGCGGAAAATTGGCGGGAGGTACGTGACTTTACACGTAAATTGAGCAAATCGATGACCGACAGCCTTTATGCCTTAAAGCCGGAACTGGCTAAAGCTATTGACCGTCAGCGTTTTGAGGCTTCCCTCAATCTGCAATTTGCTAATGAAAAGGCCATCCTTGACGGATATGAGGAACTTCGGATTCTCTTTGGACTTTATGGAAAATCATATCGTATAGGCAAGAGCGAGGAAGACGTGATGAATCCAAGCGGGTATCCACAACATTTGAAATTTGTAGTGAGTTATGGCAAGACAAGTGAGGACTACGGATTTGAGGACGACTATTTCGTAAATTGTCTTTCAGAAGTGACGATTCCGGCAAAGGACGTCGTCAACCTTACAACTGATCGCATGAACATGATGTATAATCATGAGATGACCGATGAAGAACGCCAGAATTTTGAGAAAGAGATTGATGAAGATGCCAAGGTCAGTATCATTGAAGGCTATGACTATTTCTATAATGGCTGGCCATGCGATATGTTGTATGAAAAAGTGACCGACCTGAAAAATGTCCGCAATGTGGAGGTTTACCGAATCCAGTGGACTACACGCAGTTGGGGTATCTTTGGAGGTGGTGAAGCACTGGATGCAGGAGTCAGTCTTTAAGGTGTTGAATGTAAAGTAGATGGATATAAAACTGAAAATTGTTTTTATGAAAAGAATACTATTGATAATAGCCGCCATGATGCTTTTCCTTTCCGCTTGGTGTCAGACGGATGAGATCACCAGAAAGCAGGCTGACAAGCTGGACTCGGTGACTGTCAAGTTGATGAATCAGAAACGCTATGAGGATGCCATTAAGACCAAAGAGCGCGAATTGGCTATCCTTAAGGCGTTATATGGTGAGAAAGATACCACATACATCAAGCAGTTTGTTTTCAGTGCCAAACTGTATTACAGGAACGAACAGCCGGATATGGCCGCAAAGATAATAGAACAGGCTGCTCAGCTATATGCCGACAACGTTAGCAATAGTGATGCCTTGTATGCTTTCTACCTTGATAATCTATCCTTGTACCAAAGTTCAAACAACGAGTACGACAAGGCAAAGGAAAACAGCAGGAAGGCATTGACCATCTATGAGAAACTGGGTCAACAAGACTTCGACTTGGCCATTATCTTAATGCATATGGCAGAAACGAGCCATTATTGTGGTGAGTCTCAAGAAGCACTTAAATACGAGATTCGTTCACTGAACATTATAAAGAAACTGTGTGGTGAACATTCTGATGAATACATCGGAGAACTGCCCTTCCTGCAGAAATACTATCAGACTGTTGGCGACGAGAAGAACGCCCAGCGCGTAGGGGAGAAGATTGAGAAACTGCAGAAGGAGAAAGACGATGGATTCGTAGACCTGCCTGAGTTGATAGAATTTAAAAGCGCTGAGTTCTGTCATGAACATAATGATGATGCCCTGAAATGTATTCAGTATTACCTGACACATACAATCTGCGCTCCCCAGATGGAGCAGGCTGCTCAGTATATCATGGCCTGGAGCGTCGCAAGCGGTGATGTGAATATTGTTATTGGTGAGGAAGTCGGCTCGTTGGCAGCCTCTAAGGAAAGTATGCCTTATCTGGTGGGCTTCATGGCTGCATATAGCTATGTTTGTTTGAGAGATAACGTGAAAGACCTGAATGAAGCGCAACTGATGGACGTCTTCGACATCTTGTTACAGTTCTATGAGCCCAACAGCTCGTTGACGGGCAAGGTGGAGCTGTTGGACAAGTACCTGAAACTAAAGGAGAAGGGCAAGTTGGAAAAAGAGATTCACAAAATATTCACGGAGCAGCAAGCCCATCAAAATACGGATAACAAATGAATGCAAAATTGAAATCATTGTTGCAGCAGTTGCTGCAGAGTCCACGACGTTTCCCTGTTGAACTGGCACTGGGAGTGGTATTCTTTATCATTGCAGTTTGGGATACTGAGACTCGTGAATGGAATGAGAAGGCACTACAATTTGAGAGCGAGGTCAATGGTGATATTCTATATTTCTTCGTGCCGCTGATGGCATTGACTTTCTGGCTCCATCGCGTCAACCGCTGGGCTTATCTCGCCTCGTTCTTCCTCTTCCTGCCCCTGATGATGCTCGACCTGAAGCCCTTCCTATGGACATACGGCTTCACGTTCACCTATGTCTTGGCGGCTATTTTGCTTATCGTCGGCAACAGACGATTGGATAACCGTTCGTTTGCTGCTCATGCCCTGCATGTGGCTACGCAGATGTTCTTCGGGTTGCTGATATCAGGCATCCTCTATATGGCTGTCTTGGCCATCATGGCCTCGTTCTTCTATATCTTTGGCATTGATGAGCCAAGACATTTCTACGAGTATATCGCCCAGTTTATCTTTTTTGTGCTGGCTCCGCAGATATGCTGTACGCTGGTCCGTCAGAACGAGGACGAAGTGGCCGAGCCTTTCAAGATACTCCGGCTTATCCTTAATTTCATTCTCTCCCCAGCCGTCATCATCTACACTATCATCCTCTATACCTATTTTATAAAGATAGTCTTCGAGTGGGACTTGCCCAAAGGCGGTGTGGCTTGGATGGTTATGGGATTCATCACCGTTGCATTGATTGGTCGTGTGGCTCAGTCGATACTCAGCCAGAGATATTACGACTGGTTCTATAGACGATTTACGCTGATAGCCATCCCTCCGCTCATCATGTACTGGATCGGTTCCATCTACCGCATCCGCCTCTACAGTTTCACTGAGAGCCGCTTTTATCTGATGGTGGCAGGTGTACTGATGACGCTTTTCGTACTGATGCTGTTCCGTGAGCGCACCCGTCGCTATCAGCTTATGGCGCTCATCTTTGGTGCTGCCATCATTCTCTTCACTTATATCCCAGGTATATCCGCCAAGAGCATCGGACTGGCCTGTCAGAAACAGCGGCTCACGGAACTTATCAGCGAACTGAAGCTGACAGATGCCAAAACGGGCAAACTGAACGACGACCTTGACATGAGGAGCATCCGCCAGGATAGTCTGATGTGCGAGCGATATAAGGATGTCAGCAGTGTCATCAAGTACGTACGCAAAGAAATCGGAGACAAAGAATTTGAGGAGAAATACGGCACTTGGGAGTACTCGGAGTATAGCTTCAGTTACGACAATGCTAAAGCCAAATCCATAGTGTCTCGCGTTAGCGGTGACAACACGTATACCAGAAGGAAGGCTGTTGAGTTGGGAGAATACACGATGATGCTCCCTTCAAAAGCATACGAGTACAAGTTCGAGAACCAGACAGTCACTATCATTCAGAATAAGGATACAGTTCTCGAATATCCTATCAATAAGATTATCCGTCAGGACACGATGCTTCTGCATCATCCTGAACAACTACTTACCTATCGCAACGATTCACTGATGCTGGTACTTGAAGGAATCTGCATTGAAGATACCGTCGTTACTGATGTCATATACTATGGTCTTCAGTTGTTCAAGAAAAAGGGCAGATAGAGTCTTGATTCAAAACGGAGATTGTTATTGTCTTATGGATGTCAGCAGAAAACTTATTGTTCCTATTTGGTGGTTGATTCTTTTTCGCGAGACATACGATGGGATTTCTCATGTGGTCTGGAGGGTTTATGATGCTGACAAAGTAGACGACATACTTCAAAAGGTAATAGCGGAGAAAGACCACCCTGATAACAATTAGTCGTTATGAGTTTAGAATTGTCATTTTTTGGCCGGATAAAGAGCCGTAAAAGAATTATCAAACAGATAACAGAGACAGCAGAGCGCTATTCCTATGGTGTTTATGCCGATCATGATAATAGCATTATTGTAACTCTGTGTCCTACAGGTGATATCACCTTCGATATTACAGATGGTGGATTCCTGCAAAAGGGAAAAGTTGAGGGGTATTTTCAAAGCACCCCTGCTGGACCTGGTTTTCACAAGGCTGCAGTCGAGTTTATAGATTCACTTAAGATAGAGAATCTGGTATATGAAGATGATACTGAGTATGCCGTAAATCGTGACTTTGCAAAACTCTCTGTTAATCACTTTCAGCGATGGCTTGAAACTATAGTTGAGCATGTTCAGCAAATAGATGCAGATGGACCAATATTTGTTTGTTGGTCGACAGAGCAATACAAACCAGATATACAAGGAGCAAAGATTGTAACTCCTGTAGGTGTGTGGAGCATCAATAATCTATATCAGTTCATACAAGACAAAGGCGTTGAAGCCTTTGCCGACCGCTTCTTCATTTGGCCCCACGAGGAGCAAGATGCAATATTCTATAGGAATTGCGCATTGAAAACGCTATGGGAGGATTGCTATTATGCGCCCTCCGACAGGAGCGAAAAAGACGCAGCTAACAACAAATATATTATTGAGAATATTGAGCGAGCATACTCGCTTGATCCTCTGTTGCCACTTCCTTATGATAGCTATTGTGAGATATGTCGTTTGGATTGTAAGAAGCCAACACTTCCAGAAACAACTGTAAGAATGGTCGATGAGTGCGAGCCTGGTTATAGAAGGGGATTGGTAAAAGACACGATAGACAAAATAACAATTACCATTCCTGGTACATATCAGCGACAATTCGAATATAATGACAACGGCTGGCCGATTACTATATGGAGTGATAGCAGTTCTAATAGTCTTGTTTGGCGCCTTACTATATTTGAGTTAGATAAGGAAGTGGAGATGCCTAAATCGGATGACAAGGAGCATCTCTACAATGAAGAGTTCAATATCGAAAATGGGAAGGCATTATTAACTGTAGACCAGTTCCAGGAAGACGGCAAAGAATACTTCATGGCGGTATGTAATATCGCATCAGGTATGTCTTATTACTTGATAACCGTTTCGTACACAAAACAAGAAGAGTTTGATCAAATTCGCAATCTATTGTTAAGGATGAATCTTTCGCCCAATTATGAAAATAGTTAGAGCAATTGTTAGTATACTTATAATTTACCTGTTAATTGTCATTTATTCGATTTCTATGAAATTAATAAAAGACGAGGATTTCATAGGTACTTATTATTGTGTCAATATCAATGCAGATACAGAATTAGAGATCTGTGGTACAGCGACAAGAATCATAGACAAAGAAACTGATGAAACAATTATAAGTGATTTAGATTCTTTGCTTGTTGCTGATGATGTTATCTATGGGCTCTGCAAAAATAAATACTTTTTATTGACTCTTTCCAGCAAGGAAGTCGTGTATAGTACAATCCCATTGTCACAGTATTCAACGAACGCACTTCTAAGTCCTATGGAATATTATAGAGAAAAGACAATGTATATCGACAATATTGGTCTTGTTGTATTGTGTGTTTGCATAATCATCACAATTAGAAAAGGATTATTTCAATCTTTCCCGCATAAACATTTGGCAGAATGATAAATTGCTTATACCTTTGCAGGAAAAATAATAAATCTACCATATGTAGTATGGAATCACGAATATCGAATATTATTAATTAGAACATCTATGGAAGAAAATAATAACAATGTTGTTCCGCAATATTATTATACGGAAAAGGAAATGGATAAGATTCTCGCATATATTGAAAAGCAATACGGAGAGTCTGAGGTCGTAGGCCATGAAGTGCTTTCGCCCGACATACATTGTGATATCGTTATTGTTCCGCCTACCGAGGAGCAGCCATATTATAAACTTGTCACGATGGGTGCTGGGGCATTTAAAATGAATGTACCCAAAGGACTGTCAGGCGTATGTGATAGGGCGGAATACGTCGTCTATCTGCCTAAGGACTGGAACATCGAATCTAAAAAGGAAGAGGATTGGTGGCCGATAAGAATGCTGAAAACTGTTGCACGACTTCCCATAGAAACAGACGATTGGCTTTACATCAGTCATACGATAAATCTAACAGAAGATGGTAGCCCGGTAGCTGAAAATACCAAATTCAATTCTTGTATGCTTCTTTTCTCTGTTGGCAAGGACGGTCAGCTTGTAGAGCCTTTTAAAATGGGTTGGTTTGGCAAGAAGGTTGCCTTCTACCAATTATACCCTCTGTATCAAGAGGAACTGGAGTACAAATTGGAACATTCCTTTGATGAATTGATAGAGCGAATTGATGACGAGGATTTAAGCAACCACGTTATTAACATCCATCGCAAGAATTATTGCAAATAATACTAAGAAAAATCGAATAAAGGGGTGACACGCTGACACAACCCCTTTGTACAAAGGATATGCAACGTTTTGAAGGGTGACACACGTTGACACAAGGGTGACACATTTGCAGCGTCTTGTTTACAGGTGGTGGCAGACGACGGAGCGGGGACTGAAGTCGCTTGATAACAGGCACTTACGGCACAATAAGGGGCGCTTATTCGCTGAATTTTCGTGAAAATTCAGTAAATCGCGGGGCGTTCAGTCCCGTTACCTTACGGGCTGAACGACGGAGAGCGACGGGCTCTCAAGTTGAGAGCAGGGAAGTTTCAAGCGGAGAGCAGGGAAGGTGTTAGGATCAATACTTTCGGAGTAATTGAAAATACTTTTGGAGTATTTGAAATTTCATCCGGAGTATTTTTCTTTTTTGCGGACGAAGCTGAAGCGGGCTATTGGGTGTCGGTAGAGAGGCGGCGCACGAGGAAGAACTGACGGCAACGCAGGAAGAATAGGAGAACGCCCGTCAGATTGACTATCGCCACTGTCCAAAAGGCAGTGGCGTAGCCGTATAGTTCGGCCAGTATACCACCGAGGAGAATGCCCAAGCCCATGCCGACATCCCACGAGATGAGGATGGTGGAGTTGGCGGTGCCGCGCTCGTTGTGGTGGGCCATCGAAATCATCATATTCTGGAATGCCGGCCACATGTGACCGTTGCCCAAGCCGATGAGCAGGGCGGAACCGTAGTAGCCAACGAGATGTAAGATGTTAGATGGCAGATGGAAGATGTCGGTGGAGAGTGTGGGCATTAATATAAATAAGGTGTAGCCGACGAGTGAGATGACCATGCCTTCGGCGGCGTTGTGGGTAAGAAGGCCCTTGCGTAAGGCGCGTCCGCCCTGCAGACGCGAGAGAATGAGTCCGACAGAGCAGAGCATAAACCAAGTGCCGGTGCCGCCGGTGATGCCCATGACCTGTTTGCCATAGATGGCGAGATAGTTGCTGAGTACGCCGAAACAGAAACCGAAGAAAACCATGTTGATGCCTAGCAACCAGCCGCGCTGGAGGAAGAAACGGTCCAAAGAAAGCGCGCGCTTTGCTTGCACGGGAGCTTTTTGTGGCAACTTCACCGTTGCGTCAATGATGAGTCCGAAGGTGGCGACGATGAGTGCGAGCCAGAATAGCAACTGGAAATTATGCGTCTCGGCATAGATGAATACGGCGAACGACGGTGCGATGGCCATCGCGAGATTGTTGCTGAGTCCGTAGTAGCCGATGCCCTCGTTGCGACGGGAAGAGGGTAGCACGTCGATGGCCACGGTGGAGTTGGCGACGGTGAGTGCGCCGAAAGGGCCTCCGTGGAGGGTTCTGACGATGGTAAACAGCAGTAGTGTGGATGCCGCGAGATAGCCGGCAAAGAAGATGGCAAAGGCCGTGAAACACACCATGAGCACCGTCTTTCGCGGAAAAGAATCGACGAAGAATCCGCTGAATGGGCGGAAGAGCAGTGCGGTGATGGTATATCCGGAAAGCACCAGTCCGATGACGTCCTTGGTGGCCCCAAACGTCTCGTGGAGATAGAGCGGCAACAGTGGCGTCAACAAATAAAAGGCGGTGAATAGCGAGAAGTTCGCTATCATCACCTTTATATAGTTGCTATTCCACAGGCGTTCCATAGTGCTTGATTAACTAGAGACTCTAGATAATCTAGATATTCTAGACAATCTAGTATTGTCTCAGGGCACTGAGCAGTTCGTTGTTCTCGCTGCGATTGCCGATGGTGACGCGCAGACAGTTGTTGCAGAGCTGGACGCGGGTGCGGTTGCGGACAATGATGCCTTTGTCGACCAGGTAGTCATAGATGGCCTGAGCGTCGGTCATCTTTGCCAGGAAGAAATTGGCATCGGTCTTATACACCTGTTCGCAGATGGGCAAATCCTGGAATGCGGACATCAGACGGCTACGCTCGGCAAGCAGGAGCTTGACGTATTTGTCAATCTCGTAGGGATCCTTCAACATCACCATCGCCTGTTCTTGGGTGAGCTGGTTGACGTTGTAGGGATATTTCACCTTATTATATATATTAATGATGTCCTTCGAGGCGAAAGCCATGCCCAGACGGATGGCTGCCGAACCCCAAGCCTTCGACATGGTCTGAAGGATGATGAGGTTGGGGTGGGTGGCAAGCTCCTGCCGCAAGGACAGTTGCTGGGCGAAGTCGATGTAAGCTTCGTCGACAATGACGATACCCTCGAAACCCTCGATGACCTTCAGGATTTCGTCGCGATTGAGCGAGTTGCCTGTAGGATTGTTGGGCGAGCAGATCCAGATAATCTTGGTATGGTCGTCGCAGGCTGCCAACAGTTGGTCGGCATGCATCTCGTAGTTGTCGTCAAGCAGAACCTGACGAAACTCGATGTCGTTGATGTCGGCACAGACCTGATACATGCCGTAGGTCGGGGCGATGGATACCACGTTGTCGCGACCGGGGTTACAGAATACGCGATAAGCAAGGTCGATGGCCTCGTCGCTGCCGTTGCCCAAGAATATGTTTTCCTCGGGTACACCCTTGACCTTCTTCAGGGCACTTTTCAGTTCGCGCTGCAGAGGGTCGGGATAGCGGTTGTAAGGCTCGTTATAAGGATTCTCGTTGGCATCAAGAAAGACGTGAGCCTCCTTGCCGGAATACTCGTCGCGAGCGGAAGAGTAGGGTGCGAGACTCCAGATGTTCTTTCTGACCAGTTGTTCTAAGGGCTTCATAATTGTCTATTTTATTGATTTGATGCGAACGGTCATGGCGTTCTTGTGAGCGTCGAGCTGTTCGGCTTCGGCCATCAGTTCTACGGCGCGGCCAATATGTCGGATACCTTCTTCCGTGAGATGTTGGAAGGTAATCTTACGGCAGTAGGAGTCGAGGTTGACACCGTTGTAGGCAGTGGCATAGCCGTGCGTGGGCAGAGTGTGATTGGTACCGCTGGCATAATCGCCGGCACTCTCGCAAGCGTAGGGACCGAGGAATACACTGCCGGCATTGACTACACGCTCGGCAAGTTGTTCGTAGTCCTTCACTTGCAGGATGAGGTGTTCGGGGGCGTAGAGGTTGGAGAGTTCCAACATCTCGTCGACGGAATCGACGAGCACAAGACGGCTGTTGTCGAGGGCCTTGACGGCAATTTCCTTACGGGGTAATAATGCCAGTTGACGGTTAACTTCTGCCTGTACCTCGCTGAGTTTTGCTTCCGATGTCGTGATGAGCAGTACCTGTGAGTCGATGCCGTGTTCGGCCTGCGAAAGGAGGTCGGCAGCAACGAATTCTGCATTGGCGGTCTCGTCGGCCAATACGCAGACCTCACTGGGGCCGGCAGGCATATCGATTGCGACCTCGTCGAGTGAGACGTGTTGTTTAGCGGCCATCACGTATTGATTGCCAGGACCGAAAATCTTGAAGACCTTAGGCACACTTTCAGTGCCGTAAGCCATCGCTCCAATGGCCTGCACGCCGCCAATCTTGAATATTTTGCTGACTCCCGCAATGCGGGCAGCGACGAGGATGGCGGGATTCACCTTGCCATCGCGGTTGGGAGGCGTGCAGAGCACAATCTCCTTACATCCGGCAATTTTGGCAGGCGTTGCGAGCATGAGGACGGTAGAGAAGAGTGGGGCAGTGCCACCCGGGATGTAGAGACCGACGCGTTCGATACCCACGCTTTTTTGCCAACAGGTGACGCCTTCCTGCGTCTTTACCTTCTGACCGACGAAACGCTGAGAGATGTGGAACACCTTAATATTATGGTGCGCAAGGATGATGGCGTCGCGTAGTTCGTTACTCACGAGCTTTTCAGCCTCATCCATTTCCTGCTCGGTGACAGCGAGGTTGCCCAGTTCCGCCTTGTCGAACTTCAGTTCATACTCACGGACAGCAGCGTCGCCACGCTGGCGGATATCAGCGAGCACTGTGGCAACTGTCTCGTTGAGCTTTGTCAAGTCCAAGCGTGGACGAGACGTGATCTCGGCCCACTGTTCCCGTTTTGGATATTTATAGATTTTCATAGTATCATTTTTTCAATCGGGGTAACGAGGATGCCCTGGGCACCCATTTCCTTCAGCTTGCCGATAATCTCCCAGAAACGTTTCTGGTCGAGTACGGTATGAACGGAGCACCATTCCTCGTCGGCCAAGGGAATAATTGTAGGACTCTTCAAACCTGGCAGTACGTTGATAATCTCCTGCAGACGAGCCTTAGGGGCATTCATGCGAACGTATTTCTTGTCCTCTGCATCCTTTACAGCCTTGAAGCGGAACAGCATTTCTTCCAATGTGGCGCGCTTGTCCTGGCTCATATTCTTGTTGCCGATGAGCAGCGCTTCGCTTTGCATCACCACTTCCACTTCGCGCAGATTGTTGCTGACGAGTGTAGAACCAGAGCTAACGATATCAAAGATTCCGTCAGCCAAACCGATGCCCGGGCTGATCTCCACGCTTCCCGTGATGACGTGAATCTCACAATCAACACCCTGTTCCTTCATGTAGTTACGCAGGATGTTAGGATAAGACGTGGCAATCTTTTTGCCATTGAACCAGTTGACGCCACGATATTCTATCTCCTTGGGAATGGCCAGTGACAGACGGCACTGTGAGAAACCCAGACGCGAGATGACGTCGGCATCCTCACCGCGTTCGATGAACTCATTTTCTCCGACGACGCCAATATCAGCAACACCGCTGGCAACACTCTGTGGAATATCATCGTCGCGAAGATAAAGCACTTCCAGCGGGAAATTACTTGACTGTACCAGGAGTGTACGTTTCGAGGCACTGATCTTGATGTCTGCTTCAGCAAGCAGATTCATGGTATCGTCGAACAGACGACCTTTTGATTGTACGGCAATTCTTAACATATTCTTATTTACCTTTATTTGATTCTTATTCTTCTTGAGCATCAGCTGTCCGCAACAAGATGCTGGTGGCACCGAGGGTGAACAACGTCCCGTCCTCAATGACACGGCGTTCGCGCGGAGTCAGTTCGACATTGTCAACAAATGTCCCCGTATTGCTGTTGTTATCGGATAGGATGTAGCGCAGTTGACCACGTTTATCGCGACTGACGGTGATGGTGCAGTGATTGAGGTCGACGCTGGGGTCGACAGTCTCGAAAGGCGTGTTGATGGGATTTCCTTTCTGGTAGCGGCCAATGACGTTGTCTCCCATATGTAATGGAATGACCTGTTTGTAATGGAACACGTTTTCAATGACCACAATACTTCCGCAGGGCGCCTCTTCTGCAGGGCGCTCTCCGGAGTCTACCGACATCTCGGCATTCTCCTGTTTCTGGGTATTGCGCAACTTCGATACGCCGATGCGGATACCGAATTCCTTTCCGCATTGGTCGCATTTAAACACGAGCGACTGACCAGTGGTATACTTGGTCTCGTCGAACGTGATATAGTTGTCGCATTTGGGGCATCTTACACGTTTCATGACTTCAAAAACCTATGCTGATACTTTTTTATAGACCCACGCTTCGGCGAACTCCTCGTCATTGTTCATTTTGTTCAAATGTCGATAGGCTTCGCTCTCGGTTTTGTAAGATCCGCAAACTACGCGTACGGTGTTACGATGGATATACACCTCTGCATCTTTTATGCCGCGTTTTTTTAACTGTTCAACGTAACTCTCTGCATTGCTGAGCTTTACCTGACTGGCTAAAACGATACAGTATGTGGGTTCTGTTGTTGGGGCAGCTTCTTGCTTTACTTCCTCTTTTGCAGGAGCACTGGCGGCTGTAGGCTTCACGACAGGTTTGGCGGGAGCCATGTTCGTGTCCTTCGGCATCAGTTTCGTCAGCAGATTGCCCTGCATGTTGCTCATCGAGCGAGTGCTAAGGTCACTGTTGGCGATAGGCGTTGTAATCAGGAAGAAAGCGATTACTGCTGCGGCAATAGCTACAGCATTGCGAATCCACGACATCTTAATCTCGATGGCACGATCTTCGTTCGGCTCTTCGTTGTCAATGAATTCCAATAAGGCGGAATCGGCAGTTTGTTCGCTCTTTACGATTTCCGTGGTTTCGTTGCTTGTCAACTTGGCTTTGCGGATATCTTTCAGAGTGGGGAACACACAGGCGCTAAGTCCGTAGAAGTCAGGTGAAAGGACACCTGCCTCGCAAGGTTCAAACTGGATGTTGCCTTCGCTGTTAATGCTCAGTGTGCCGATATCCTCGAGTGTAAAGTATCCGTTTTCGTTGAGTTCCTGTTTCATTTCGTCGACTTCACGTTCGATACGACGCAAAGCTTCAGGGTAACTGATGTCCAGAGCATTGATGTACGACTGTACGAGCAACGAGTCGTTGATGCGTAACTGTGGATTGAATCCCAGTGTTCGTGTAGGTGGCAAAAACATGCAATCATCGGCTTCGTAACGGGCTGCTACATGGTGTGCAACAAAGCCTCCGAAGTCCGGCACGATGACACAGTCATTGTCCAAAAGAAGTATTTCAATATGTCTCTGTAGTTCAATCACGATGCAAAGGTAGTAATTTGCGAGCAAAAAACCAAATTTTTTGCGGGTAAATCGTTTTTTTTTCTTACCTTTGCAAACGGAATGAGATTTGAATAAGAAAAAGAAGCATTAGAAAGGCTCCTATTATTATATATATGAATAAGGTATTATACCATATTATATGTTTGCTGACAGTTATAGGTTTTGTTGCCTGTGGCGGCCAGAAACCAACAGCCCAGCAGGAAGAAAGCCGTGAGGCCAAGCAGTTGTTGCAAGGTGTTTGGGTGGAGGAAGACGGTGAGACGGCTGTATTCCAGATGAAAGGCGATTCCATTTTTTATGCAGACTCAACGTCATTGCCTGCCCGTTTCTGGGTCATTGGCGATACGCTTTTCGTTGGTTCCAACCGTTATCCCATTGAGAAGCATACTGAGCATTTGTTGTGGTTCCGCAATCAGAATGGTGATTTACTGAAATTCGAAAAGAGTGATGATAAGGAATTGAATGCGGAGTTTGAACAGTCAAAACCTCAGATTCTGACGATTACTGAAGTGTTGAAGCGTGATACGGTTGTTTTCTATGACAGCCAGCGTTACCACCTGTACATCGCTATTAACCCCACAAAGTATAAGGTGTCTCATCAGACCATCAATGAAGATGGTATGGAGGTGGAGAATATCTATTACGACAACATCATCCATCTGAGCATTTTTAATGGTGCTAGCCAGCTGTTCTCACGCGATTTCCGTAAGCAACAATATGCCAAAAATGTTCCATCCCAGATACTGCAGCAGTCGGTGTTGAACAACATGGAGTTTTCGAAGGTTGACGCCAGCGGCTTTCATTTCAATGTTTCTGTTTGTGTTCCCGACAATGCCAGTTGTTACCTTATTGACCAGATTATTGACTTTAAAGGTAGCCCATCCGTAAAACTGCTTGAATATTGAAAGTTACACTCCTACAGACAGATATTCGTTGGGCACAGCCAGAAGAAAACATCCGTTGTGCAGAACAGTTGCTTTCCGATGCAGAAGAGAGCGATCTTTATGTGTTACCAGAAATGTGGAGCACGGGGTTTGCAACAAAGCCTCATGGTATTGCTGACGACGAAGATACGAATTCCGCTTTACTTTGGATGAAGGAGACTGCAGTGCGCCGTCAGTGTGCTATTGCCGGTAGTCTGGCAGTCCGTTTGTCGGACGGTAGTTTCCGTAACCGTCACTATTTCGTCGATGGACGCAGTGGTAACGTTTACTATTACGACAAGCATCATCTCTTTACGTATGGTCACGAAGACGAATATTATACGGCAGGGCAGGAACATACTGTTGTCACGTACGGAGATTTCCGTTTTCTGTTGTTGACGTGCTACGATTTGCGTTTCCCTTGCTGGAGTCGCTATGCTGATACGCTAGAATATGACACAATTATTTTGGTTGCCAATTGGCCTGAGTCTCGCCAGTCTGCATGGCAATTGCTTACGCGTTCCCGTGCACTTGAGAACCAATGTTATCTCATTGGCTGCAATCGTGTAGGCGACGACCAACATTCCCACTATGCCGGCTGTTCTGTGGTAGTTGATGCTTATGGCAAAGCGTTGGCTCAATGCCATAAGAACAGTGTTGAAAGTCTCACGGTTAACCTTGATTTAGCCGAACTACAACGTCGTCGTAGCAAGTTCCGCGTCCTTGAGGATAGAGACCTCCGATAGCCTTCTTTTGCAAATATCGTTAAATTATGCATGAAAAGTTTGCAAATTTCGCAAGCTTTTCGTATCTTTGCAGGATAGATATACAAACTAATCAAAAACGAACAATATTATGTTATCACAGCAAGACCTGAAGCAGTTGGCTCAGAAGGGTATTTCTGAGGCACAAATCGAGAGACAGTTAGGTGAGTTTAAAACTGGTTTCCCCTTCCTGAAGTTGGAAGCCGCAGCTGCTATCGGCAAGGGCATCGTAGCCCCCGGCGACGCTGAGCGCAAGGCGTATGTAGAGGCTTGGCAGGCTTACAAGGCCGAAGGCAAGAAGGTGGTGAAGTTTGTACCCGCATCGGGTGCCGCCAGCCGTATGTTCAAAGACATGTTTGCCTTTGTGGATGCCGACTACGACGTGCCCACAACCGATTTCGAGAAGAATTATTTTGACAATATCGAGAAGTTTGCTTTCTACGACGAGTTGGATGCTGCCTGCCAGAAGAATCAGGGCAAGGGTATCAAGGCACTTATCGCTGAGGGGAATTACAAGGCCGTTGCAGCTAACATGCTGAAGGCCGATGGACTGAACTACGGACAGCTGCCAAAGGGACTGTTGCTGTTCCATAACTATCCCGAGGGTGCTCGTACGCCGATGGAAGAACACTTGGTGGAAGGTGCCTTGTATGCAGCCTCGAATGGTGAAGCTCACGTTCACTTTACCGTTAGCCATGAACACATGGAATTGTTTAAAGCCAAGGTGGCTCAGAAAGCTGACCTCTACGCCAAGAAGTACGGCATCAAATACGACATCTCTTTCTCTGAGCAGAAGCCCTCGACGGATACCGTTGCCGCTAATCCTGACGGCACGCTGTTCCGCAACTCAGACGGTTCGCTGCTGTTCCGTCCTGGCGGACACGGTGCGCTGATCGAGAATCTGAATGAGATTGAGGCCGACGTCATCTTCGTGAAGAATATCGATAATGTTGTGCCCGATCGCCTGAAGGACGATACCGTTGAGTGGAAGCAGGTCATCGCTGGAGTGCTGGTAACGCTGCAGAAGAAGGCCTTCGAATATTTGCGTCTCTTGGATACAGGTAAGTACACCCACGAGCAGATTGAAGAGATCATCCGCTTCGTGCAGAACGACCTCTGCTGTCGCAAGGCAGATATCAAGGAACTGGAGGATGCCGACCTCGTCATCTACCTGCGCAAGAAACTGAACCGCCCCATGCGTGTGTGTGGTGTCGTGAAGAATGTGGGTGAGCCTGGCGGTGGCCCGTTCCTGACTTACAATCAGGATGGTACCGTCAGCCTGCAGATTTTGGAAAGCTCACAGATTGACAAGTCGAACAAGGAGTATATGGAAATGTTCACCAAGGGTACACACTTCAATCCCGTCGACCTCGTCTGTGCCGTGAAGGACTACAAGGGTAACGCCTTCGACCTGCCTAAGTATGTCGACCCAACCACAGGTTTCATCTCGCAGAAGTCTAAGAGCGGTAAAGAACTTCAGGCCCTTGAGTTGCCCGGACTATGGAATGGTGCCATGAGCGACTGGTCGACCGTATTCGTTGAGGTGCCCCTGTCGACGTTCAATCCCGTGAAGACCGTCAACGACCTGCTGCGCGACCAGCATCAGTAATACAACCGAGTTGAGGGGGAGAATAGTCTAAACTGTAATTTCTCCCCTGATGCTACGGTTCATCATATCGCGAACCTTCTCCGGGTCGTTATAGTGTGACTGCAAAAACATTAGTTTTGTGACGGCACTTTCTACTGTCGAATCATAACCGCTTACCACGCCGGCTTCCTTCAACTGGAAGCCGGTGTCGTATCTGCCCATCTCGACACATCCCTGCATACATTGGCTGATGTTAACAATCACCTTACCGTTCTTGGATCCTTCCTTGAGTGCATTCAACAACCAAGGACGCTGGGGCGCATTACCCGAACCGAAAGTACGCATCACGATTGCCTTGAGGTTAGGCGTGTGAATAATATGACGAATGAGGTCTTCTCGAATACCGGGGAACAACGAGAAGATAATCACGTTGTTGTCCAGACGGAAATGTGGCGTGATGGGGTTGTTCCAATCGGGTTTCAGAATACGCTCCTCGTGATAAGTAATGTTAACGCCGGCATCTACCAGATGAGGAAAGTTAAACGATTCGAAGGCATTGAACTCATCGGCACTCTGTTTTGTCGTACGGTTGCCACGTAGCAGATGACCATTAAAGTAGATACCAACTTCTGGTACACGAGCGTGACCTTCTTCGTCTTTCGCCGCAGCAATCTCTATACTGGTAATGAGGTTCTCTTTGCCGTCGGTGCGGAGCTGTCCGATGGGCAGTTGCGAACCTGTAAAAATAACTGGTTTCGTCAGATTCTCCAGCATGTAAGAGAGGGCAGAGGCCGTATAGGCCATCGTATCGGTTCCGTGCAATACGACGAAACCATCGTACTGGTCGTAGTTATCTGCAATAACATGCGAAAGGTCGGTCCACAGTTGTGGAGACATATCGCTGGAATCAATAGGCGGATTGAACTGATGTGTATCAATCTGCATATTGAATTGTTTCAGTTCCGGTACACGCAGCAACAGGTGCTCGAAGTCGAAAGGCTCCAAAGCACCTGTTTGCGGATTGCGGTTCATGCCGATGGTTCCACCGGTATAGATAAGTAATACCTTGCTCTGCATGTTACGTAAATGTTGTATCTTATCCGTTCATCGAAAGCAGGAACTCCTCGTTGGAGTGTGTCTGTACCAGACGGTCGCGAATGGTACTCATAGCCTCGATGGGGTTCATCTCGGCAATGAATTTGCGGATAATCCACATTCGGTTCAGAGTGGTCTGATCCTGCAACAGCTCGTCGCGACGAGTAGAAGAGAGTACCAGATTGACAGCTGGGAACACGCGTTTGTTGGCAAGCATACGGTCAAGCTGCAGCTCGGAGTTACCTGTACCCTTGAACTCCTCGAAGATTACTTCGTCCATCTTTGAACCAGTGTCTGTCAGTGCAGTAGCAATGATGGTCAGCGAACCGCCGCCTTCAATGTTACGGGCAGCACCGAAGAAACGCTTGGGCTTCTGCAGGGCATTTGCATCAACACCACCGGTAAGCACCTTACCACTGGCGGGAGCAACGGTGTTGTAGGCGCGTGCCAGACGTGTGATGGAGTCGAGGAAAATGACAACGTCGTGACCACATTCTACCATTCGCTTGGCCTTTTCCAATACGATGCCGGCAATTTTCACGTGACGGTCGGCAGGTTCGTCGAACGTCGAAGCAATGACTTCTGCATTTACGGTACGTGCCATATCCGTTACCTCCTCAGGGCGCTCATCGATGAGCAGCATCATAATATATGCCTCTGGATGGTTTGCAGCAATGGCGTTGGCAATATCCTTCATCAATAGTGTCTTACCAGTCTTTGGCTGAGCCACAATGAGGGCACGCTGACCTTTACCGATAGGTGCGAAAAGATCAACAATGCGCACTGATGGATTTGTTGTTGCCTTATCGCCGCATAGGGTGAATTTCTCGTCAGGGAACAGCGGTGTCAGATGTTCGAAGGCCACACGATCGCGTACTTCCTGAGGATTACGCCCATTGATGCTAGTAACGTTTGACAGGGCAAAGTATTTCTCATTGTCGTGTGGCGGACGGACGGTACACTCTACGACGTCGCCAGTTTTCAGACTCCAGCGTCTGATTTGCTGTGGATTTACATAAATATCGTCTGGTGAAGACAAATAGTTGAAGTCTGATGAACGCAAGAATCCATAGCCGTCCTGGATGATTTCCAACACGCCATTACCGGTGATGAGCTCGCCGAAATCGAATGCAGCAGACTGTGCCGGTTGGCGATAGTCTTGCATCATAGGCTCATCCTGTGGTTGCTGAGCTACGGGACGGTCAAAGATGTCGACAGTCGGGATGGCAGATTGGTCCTCAATAGGCAGGTCGACAACGGTAATGAAGTCTGTGCCGTCTCCAGGATCACCTTCCCAAACATCGTCGGCATCTCCTTCCATAGGAGCCTCTTCTGCTTCAACGTTAGCGGCCATTTTCTCCTGTAACTGATCAATCATCTCAGGTGATAGTTCTTCATTGTCATCTTCTACTACAGCTTCAGGAATTGCTTCTGTTACAGCCTCAGGAATGGCTTCCACTACAGGCTCTTCTGCAAACAGGTCAGCCTCGTTTTTGGGAGCAGCCTTCTTGCGCGTCTTCTTCTCGGGTTTAGCTTCGGCAGGTGCTTCAGCAGCAGCCTCCTCTTCCTGTTCTTTCTTTGTTTTACGTACACGTTTCTTGGGTGCGGGTTTCTCTTCGGCCTGTTCGGTCTGTTCGGTTTCGGCTTTTTCTGCTGCAGCCTGTTCGGCAATCAGTGCATCCAGCGTAGGTTTCTTCCCAGCCTTTGTGGCTTTTTTGTCTAACGTAGTGCTCTCCGAGCCGTTGACGGTATAAACCTTGCTATTGTCTTTTGCTATACGTGTGCGTTTGCGCTTTGAGACGGGTTCTCCTGCAGCTACCTGTTCGGCGGCCTTGTCTAAAATGGCGTATACCACATTCTCCAATTCGTCGTTCTGTGATACTTTGACTCCCAGTTCACTGGCTATCGCCATCAGTTCGGGGATAGGAAGTTTTTCTAATTGTTCTTTCGTGTACATATTAATATACAGTATATCGTTAATGATTCAATGTTGAAATAATGTTTTGGAAAGAAGGTGCTTCGCGGACGGAAACACGTTTTTCTGAATTCGGCTGCAAAGATACGAAAAAAAAATGAACCAACCAAACCGTTTGCTCATTTTTTTCAATTGTCGTTCACTTCTTTAACTTCCTTAACTTCTCTGACTTCCTTGGTTACCGCTTTGGCAGTTCCACGACGAAACGACACCCATCTTGATACGTGGTGTCCAGTGTGAGGTCGCCGCCCAGTCCTTGGGCATGGCGCTTGGCCAACGGCAAACCTAGACCCAAACCTTCCGACAGGTCGTTGATTTTACCAAACGGCATGAAAATCATATCTTGTTGCTCCTCCGAGAGTCCAATGCCAATGTCCTCAACAATGAAGCGTACGGTATTTTCTGTCTGTGTGACGTGCATCACCACGTGCTTGCCGTCCGAATACTTGGCGGAATTATACAGCAACTCGCGAATAGTTCTCATCAGGTAAAGGTGGCTGGTGTGTATACAACAATTGTCAGGCAATTCGGTTTCCAACAGAATGTCTGTGTCGGGGAAATTATCCTTCAAGCTGCTAACACATTCCTGAGCCAATTCGTTACACGACACAAGTTCATTTCTGTGGGCCTGCAGCTCTTGAGAGACACCCGAGTCAGAGCTGTCGTATAACATCTGAACCATGCGGTTCAGGTGATGGGCATTATGCAACATGGTGTCAGTAATGCTTGCTAACTCTTCTTCTGGCAGCAAGTCGTTGTCCTTTGTATCGCTTTTGTATGTCAACAGGCTGTCTCGAAGCACTTGTGCGAAACCTATGATGATGTTCAGCGGTGTGCGTATCTGGTGTGACACATTCTGAATAAAACGTGTCTTTTGCCTCACAGCCTCCTCAACCTTTTCCGTAGCCTTTGCCAACTCTTCATTACGGTTTCTGCTTGTCTCAGCAGTATGTCGCAGTGCTCCCATGTGGAAATTTAGCGACTGTTGCATGGTGGCAAAACTGTTTTGCAACTGTCCGATGACATCGGTACGCTTGGTGCGTAGAATAATCTCGTCGTTGTTGTCTCTTGCTATTTTCTCCGAGAGACGCAGTAACTTGTTGAGGGGCTTGGTTTCTCTTGAAACACTGCTTTGGCACAGCAACAAGATGATAATCAATCCGATGCTAATCAGTGCGGCAATAATATATACCAATTTATGGTAACTCCAGAGAATGTCTTTGTCGGGACATACCAATGCGAGACTCCATTCGGTACCAGGCACGGGACGGTAGCATACGTGACAATCCACACCGTCAATCGTAGCCTTCATGACACCGAGATTACCCGCAGTCATCTCATGTCCCAGTGCTATCAACTCGGTATGTTTGTTGGGGTCGGCATTGGAGAATATAGTCTGTTTGTAGAGCCTTGCAGTGTCGGGATGGATGTAATATTGTCCGTCGCTACCTACCATCATATAATATGCGTGTGGGTAGGGGACGGCAGCACTATCGACAACAGCTGCTATGCGACGCATGGACAGATCGCAGGTGATGATGCCTGCCAGCTGTCCGCTCTCTAGGAATATGGGTCTGCTGTATGATGTAATCTGGTCGGTAGCCACCACAGTTCCTTCGGTGTCGTCGGCATAGGGCTTCACCCAGCAGGCTTTGCCCAATTCGCGGGCAACATTATACCAAGGTTTTTCGAAATATTCATAGGGAGCGTCTCGTACGGTGATAATGGAGTCTCCCTCTCTCAGCGTATAGGCATCGAAATAACGTCCGTATTGTTGGAATATGTTCGGCTCTGCGGCAATGCAACACCCGTTGACATGACTGTTCAACATAACAACGAGTCGCGAGATAGCCAATAGCGAGTCTGGTTGGAAATGTTCTTCGGCAAGCCATGTGTTGGAATTGGTGGCAGTCTCTATGGTACCCATCATACTTCTGACGCGTTGGACTGTCGTATTCAGCATGTTGCTGGCACTTTTCTGGGCTTCTTGACGGATGAAGAATTGTGACTGCAGAAACATTCCGCCCAATGCTAAAATGAACACAGGCGCGGCCATCAGCAACATACCGATGGTGAGTTTTCTGGACAGGCTGTGACGTATCAGTTCTCTCATACGCGTTCCTCCTTTCCTTTCTCACTCTCGGCAGTTTCTATCAAGCTGTTAAGCAGGTCTGTAATGACCTGTCCCTCCTGTTGTATGATGTCTACATTGCCGGCAGCCTCCTGTCGTGTATTGTCGTGATAGTGTTCACATAGTTCTGTAACGCTTTTGACGATGGCGTCCGCAGGTCCTATCATCTGGTTTGTCATGTTGTGCAGGAAGGCGGTCTTTACCCGGTCGGCCTCCTGCGTCTGGGTGTAGGTCTGTTTAAGTACACTGTTTCGTTCCTGCAAAGTTTCTTTCGATTGCTGCAACTGACTCATGCGTTCTGCCAGTGCACGTTGCATTTGCTGGAAATGAAATTGCAGACGTCCTATCTCGTCCTTGCGTCGTGAGTCGGGAATGGTTTCTCCGTAATGCCCACGAGCAATACGCTCAGCCGATTCTGTCAACAGATGTAAGGGCTCCAATTGGCGGTGGGTGATGAGTGTACAGAGCACCCAAGTCAGCAACATACCGATGATGGCAATGACCAACACGATAGTTAGTAGCAAGTTGTAGTCGCCGAAGATGTCTTCCTCGGGATATACTACCCCTACGCTCCATTTCAGTTCCTCCATAGCTCGGCCGGGCACAGCGGAGCGTTCGAAGGGACGGTAAAACACATACCAGTCTTCACCATTCATTACAAACTGCTTATAGCCTCGCTCGCCGTTTACCATTGCTTCTGCGGCTATACGTACCGAGGGGTCGGCACCGTTCTCACACTGTGTAAACACCGTTTCGTGAGACAACTTGACGGGATCAGGATGTACAAGAAACGCACCATTTTTACCCAGTAGCGTACTATAGCCGTTGATCGACGGCTTTGCATCGAGTACGATTTGCGAAAGCAGAGCAAGGGACACATCTACGGACAATACGCCAATAGGTTTCCAATTGCCGTCATAGAGGGGTAGCGAGAAGCATGTCACCGCCTCGTCGTTGGGAGTATCCTTCACAGGTTCCATCCAGCATGCGTGCCCTTCCGTCAGCGGTTCTGTATACCACGTCTGTTGGGTATAAGGTTTTCCACCGAATGCTTTAGCCATTACCAGTTCTTCGCTCTCGTTGTTGAAACCTTTGCGGTGAACGTAAGCCATGAATGGTTTCTTATCTTCGTAGAAGTTGGGATCCATAGCAATGGCACAGCCGACAATATAGGAATTACTCTCAATAACAGTCTGACAATAATGAAACATCTGCTCGCGATTGTTCATTTTACCCAGAAGGTTCCAGTAAATGTTACCAGTTGCCTGTTCTACACTCAAAAGGATATTATCTATGTGCTGTACCGTCGACTCGAGCGTTTGCTCAGCATTGCGCATCGCTTCTGCTTTCAATGTCTGACGTGCGAAATAAAACATTACTGCTAGCGCTACAAATAACAACAGCGCTATCTCGCAGACAACCATCAGACTTAGCTTGACTGATAAGGTCTTGTTGATTATTTTAGGCCATTTCAGCATAGTTTCAAGGTCTTCTGGCTGCAAATTTACGAAGAATTGGTTATATTTCCAAAAGTATATGTATTATATCTTTGAAAACACTGTTAAGGAATTATAAATTCAGCTTATTCGGTTTGACTTTCTAATTAAATCAGCGTCCTAAATACAGACATAAGAACTTGATTGGATGAAAGAGAAGGGTAAACGTTTGTTTCTGACAACGCTCTTCATAGTGTGTTGTCTGTATTCATGGGCGCAGACAGATTCACTATGGACTGTAAGAGGTCGTGTAACTGATGCCAAAACGAAAAAGCCACTTGCATCGGTTAGTGTGATGAGTAACCGTGTTGGTACGGTGACGAATGCCGATGGTGAATTTGTGCTGAAGTTGAGTGCTGCTCCCCGTGAGGTGGCATTTTCGTGCCTAGGCTATCAGACGCGACGCCTGACAGCTGCAGCTTGTCGGGCTTTGGAGCAGGAGGGCAATCCCGTTCGTTTGCAGGCCAACAGCGTGATGCTCGGTGAGGTGGTCGTGGAAGGACATGAGGCACGTGATATTGTGCTGAAGGCTATTGGTCGTATAGAGCACAACTATCCGAACAATCCGAATCTGGTGCGTGGTTTCTATCGCGAGACAGTACAGAAGCGGCAGCGTTTCATCAGCATTGCCGAAGGTGTTGTAGATATCTATAAGACAGGTTACCAGAAGAGTGATGCTGGCGACGGTGTGAAGATTCTGAAGGGCCGTCGGCTACTTAGTCAGCGTGCTAGTGATACGTTGGCCGTGAAGCTACAGGGTGGTCCTGTGCTCCCCATTATCCTAGACGTAGTGAAGGAGCGAGATATATTGTTGAACGAAGAGGAATTGTCGAAATATGCTCTACGTCTCCGTACGCCAGAAATGATGGATGGCCGGATGCAGTATGTGGTAGAATTGACGCCTAGAGTGACTGAGACGTATGCCCTGTGGACAGGCCGGTTGTATATCGATCGCGAGACACTGGCCTTTACCAAGATAGACCTCTCATTGGATATGCACAGTCCTGGCAAGGTGACAGAAATGATATTGCGCAAGAAACCTTTCTCATTGCGTTTTACACCTCACGAGTTGTCGTTGACTGCCGATTACACGACAGACGGAGGTGTAACACGACTTAACTACATCCGAAACGTCATCCGGTTCCGTTGTGACTGGAAGCGACGTTTGTTTAAGTCGAATTTCAATATTGTGTCGGAAATGGTTGTCACCGACTGCCATGAGGGCGTAGATATTCGCCCTATCCGCGTACGCGACTCATTCTTCCGTCATGACAACTTTTACGATAAGGTGATATATTTTAACGATCCCGATTTCTGGGGCTCTGAAAACATCATTGAACCAACGGAGGACCTGCTGAAAGGAATCGATAAGATAAAGAAAAAGATGACAGATAAGTAAGAACTTCTTGAATTTCAGTCTATTACTTTATTTTACTGACTTATTGATTCCCTCAATATAATTGAGCACGTCGTCGCGTCCCGTTTTCTTTTCGGCAGAGGTGACAAACATGGGGGGCAGTTCTTCCCAAGTTTCTGATAACTTCTTTTTGTAACCATCAACAGCCTGATTACATTTATTGGGCGTCAGTTTGTCGGCCTTTGTGAAAATGATGCTGAAAGGAACGGACGATAATCCCAGCCACTCAATGAACTCGAGGTCTATCTTCTGCGGCTCCAGTCGGATATCAACCAAGACAAAGACATTTACCAGCTGTTCGCGCTGGAGGATGTAACCGCGAATCATCTGGTCCAGGCGGTCTATTTCCTTTTTTGAACGCTTAGCATAGCCATAGCCTGGTAAGTCGACCAGATACCATTCCTTGTTAATAATAAAGTGATTGATGAGTAGTGTCTTACCAGGCGTAGCACTGGTTTTTGCCAGTTTTCGGTTGTTGGTAAGCATATTGATAAGGCTGGACTTGCCCACGTTCGAGCGTCCAATGAACGCATATTCTGGTTTCGTGTCTTTTGGGCACATCGACACTACAGGTGCCGACAGTGAGAATTCAGCTTGTTTAATTTCCATATTTCAATGTTTTGCCTGCAAAGATAGAAAAAAAAGATGGACTAACCAAACGTCAGTCCACCTTTTTTATGAATGTTTTGTCTATTATGCGTTATATTCCTGCCAAGACTTAATCTTGATGTCGTTCTGTGAAAGTGCCGTGAAGGCCTCGATGAAGGCTTTAGCCAGACGAACGTTGGTCATCAAGGGGATGTTGTGGTCGATAGCACCACGACGGATACGGTAACCGTTGGTCAGCTCGCGCTTGGTGTGGTTCTTCGGCACATTGATGATGAGGTCGAACTGGTGGGCAGCAATCATGTCCATGACGTTGTTCTGACCTTCTTCGTCGGGCCATGCCACGGGAGTTGCTTCGACGCCATTGTCATTGAAGAACTTAGCTGTGCCTCCGGTAGCATATACCTTGTAGCCTTTCTTGACTAGTTCCTTGGCAGGCTCTAGCAGGCTGACCTTACCCTTGGCACCACCTGAAGAAATCAGGATACTGCCATCATCTTTTGGCAGACGGTAACCAGTGGCAATCAGCGAGTTGAGCATAGCCTCGTTGAGGTCGTCACCCAGACAGCCAACCTCACCGGTAGAGCTCATGTCGACACCCAGAACGGGGTCAGCATTCTGCAGACGGGCAAACGAGAACTGGCTGGCCTTGACGCCAATGCGGTCGATGTCGAACTCTGACGAATCTGGGCGAGAGTAGGGAGCGTCGAGCATGATCTTCGTAGCGGTCTCGATGAAATTGCGCTTCAGAATCTTAGATACGAAGGGGAACGAGCGTGATGCACGCAGGTTGCATTCGATAACCTTCACTTCGCGGTTCTTAGCCAGGAACTGGATATTGAACGGACCGCTGATATTCAGCTCGGCTGCAATCTTGCGAGCAATCTTCTTAATCTGACGGATGGTAGAGAAGTAGATGTGCTGAGCGGGGAACACCATGGTGGCATCACCAGAGTGCACACCGGCATATTCTACGTGCTCAGAGATGGCGTACTCGACCACCTCGCCCTTGTCGGCAACAGCGTCGAACTCAATCTCCTTAGTCTCGGTCATGAACTTAGAGATAACTACAGGGAATTCCTTAGACACCTCGGTAGCCATATTGAGGAAGCGATGCAGCTCCTCGTCGTCGTAGCAGACGTTCATGGCAGCACCAGATAGCACATAGCTAGGACGTACCAATACGGGATAACCTACCTCGTCAACAAACTGTTTGACATCCTCGAAAGAAGTCAAGGCACGCCATGCGGGCTGGTCGATGCCCAGTTTGTCGAGCATGGCAGAGAACTTGTCGCGGTTCTCGGCACGGTCGATGTCGACAGGACTGGTACCCAAGACGGGAACACCCTGACGGTGCAGCTTCATGGCGAGGTTGTTAGGTATCTGACCACCCACAGAGACAATGACACCACGGGGCTGTTCAAGGTCCATCACATCGAGGACACGCTCCAGAGAGAGCTCGTCGAAGTACAGACGGTCGCACATGTCGTAGTCGGTAGACACGGTCTCAGGGTTGTAGTTAATCATGATAGACTTGTAACCCAGCTTGCGAGCGGTGTTGATAGCGTTCACTGAACACCAGTCGAACTCTACCGACGAACCGATACGATAAGCACCAGAACCGAGCACGACGACAGACTTCTCGTTCTTGTAGTAGTTGATGTCGTGTTTGGGAGCGTATTGTTCACCCTCAGGATTTCCGAAGGCAGGTGTGTGCGTGTAGGTGAAGTAGAGGTAGTTGGTGAGCTCAGGATGCTCGCTGGCAACGGTGGGAATACGCTTGACAGAAGGCTGGATGCCCTTCTGCTTACGATATTCGCGAACCTGCAGGTTCTCCTTCTCCATATTGGTGGACTTGGTCTTCAGAACAAAGCGGGCAATCTGGAAGTCAGAGAATCCACACTGCTTCACTTCCAGCAAGAGGTCGGATGGCAGTTCTTCCAGTTTGTCGTATTTCTGCAACTCATGCTTCAGATCAACGATATGCTTCAGACGCTCCAAGAACCAGACGTCAATCTTGGTGAGCTGCTCGATGCGCTCAACACTATAGCCGTCCTCCAAAGCTTGTGCGATAGCAAAGATACGCAGGTCGGTGGGGTTGGCCAGTGCGTCGTCAAGGTTGTCGAACTTGGTGTGGTCGTTGCCCACGAAACCGTGCATGCCCTGACCAATCATGCGGAGACCCTTCTGAATCATCTCTTCGAACGAACGACCGATAGACATGATCTCACCAACAGACTTCATGCTGGAACCAATCTGACGGCTGACACCTGCAAACTTTGTAAGGTCCCAGCGAGGAATCTTACAAATCATATAATCGAGCGACGGAGCAACGTAGGCTGAACTAGTGGTACCCATCTCACCAATCTGGTCGAGGGTATAGCCCAGTGCTATCTTCGCAGCAACGAAGGCGAGGGGATAGCCGGTAGCCTTAGATGCCAGCGCAGAAGAACGGCTCAGACGAGCGTTGATCTCAATGATGCGGTAGTCGTTGGTCTCGGCATTGAAGGCAAATTGGATGTTGCACTCACCGACGATGCCCAGATGGCGGACGCACTTGATGGTGATATCCTGAAGCATTTTGACCTGCTCATCCTTCAGCGAACATGTAGGAGCGACAACGATAGACTCACCGGTGTGAATGCCGAGGGGGTCGAAGTTCTCCATTGATGCAACGGTGAAGCAATGGTCGTTAGCGTCGCGGATGGTCTCGAACTCAATTTCCTTCCAGCCCTTCAGCGACTCCTCAACCAAAATCTGGGGAGCAAAGGTAAAGGCACTCTCGGCCAGTTCCTTGAAAGCTTTCTCGTCAGGACAGATACCTGAACCCAGTCCACCCAGCGCATAGGCTGAACGGATCATGATGGGGAAGCCAATCTCGTGGGCAGCCTTGAGGGCGTCTTCCATGTTCTCCACGGCGTGGCTTACAGGGGTCTTCAGCGCAATTTCGTCAAGTTTCTTAACGAAGAGGTCGCGGTCTTCGGTGTTCATAATGGCTTCGACGCTGGTTCCCAGAACCTCTACACCATACTCCTTCAGGATACCCTTCTGGTAGAGCTCAGTACCGCAGTTCAGAGCGGTCTGTCCACCAAAAGCCAAGAGAATGCCGTCTGGGCGTTCCTTCTTGATAATCTCTGTAACAAAATGAGTGGTGACGGGTTGGAAATACACCTTGTCGGCAATACCTTCAGAAGTCTGAATGGTAGCGATGTTGGGGTTTACTAACACGGAAGAGATACCTTCCTCGCGCAATGCTTTAAGTGCCTGGGAGCCAGAATAGTCAAACTCGCCAGCTTGTCCGATTTTGAGGGCACCCGAACCTAAAACGAGTACCTTTTTTAATTTTTTGTTCATATATCGATGCTGCTTGTTGATTGCATTCTGGGCTGCAAAGGTACAAATATTCTTGCAAAATACAAAGCAAATCAGTGTTTTTTTTGCACTTTTTCGCGCTTTTTATTGCTTTATTGAATATTTATTCGTACCTTCGCAGCCTGAAAGCAGTGTTCCGGTCTGCCGCTGGTGTTCAGCAGAGCACGAGAGGAAAGTCCGGGCAGCATAGGACACTCCACTGGTGAAAGTGCCAGCAGTTGGTGACAGCTGGAGCCGGGAGAAGAAAATTACCGCCCGAAAGGGTAAGGGTGAGAAGGTGGGGTAAGAGCCCACCAGCCTGCGGGTGATCGTAGGGCTGTTCCGTCTGGAGGCTGCAAGTTCGCGTAAACCGTTGGTTGAGGGTTGTCCGCCCAAAGCCTTGTGCTACGACGGAGGGTAGAATGCTTGAGCCGTGGGGTAACTCGCGGAGTAGATAAATGGCAGGCATCTCTTTCGGGAGAAACAGAACCCGGCTTACAGGGACAGTGCTTTCTTTTTAGTTGATAGTTAGGAGATAATAGATAATAGTTGTTGTGCACAAGGTTATACAGTTTCTGAAAATCGGCATTTGGCGAATTACGCGAGGCGACGTGTCGTCCTTGCGCTATTTGGGTGTCGAGATACTGAAGAAAGTGTTGCTTGCAGTACGTTTCTTTACGGCAAAACGCGTCATGACCAAGGCCTCGGCGCTAACCTATTCGACGTTGTTGGCCATCGTACCTATTCTTGCCGTAGTCTTCGCCATAGCTCGTGGCTTTGGATATAATAAATATATAGAGGTGTGGTT
Source organism: uncultured Prevotellaceae bacterium (assembly GCA_902774925.1). Classification (GTDB taxonomy): domain Bacteria; phylum Bacteroidota; class Bacteroidia; order Bacteroidales; family Bacteroidaceae; genus Prevotella. Next base: position 69,553 of record CACYKE010000017.1, read on the forward strand.
TCGCGATTCGTTATCGTCGCAACCTCAGGTGGCAGAAACCATTATCGGCTTTGTCAATAGTTATTTGGTTCACACAAAGAGCGGCATATTCCTCGGCATTGGTCTGCTATTCATGTTGTACACGGTATTGATGCTGGTGAGCAACATCGAAGATGCGTTCAATGAAATATGGCAGGTAAAAAAGGGACGTTCAATGTTCCGCACGTTTACCGACTATCTGGCCATGTTCTTCGTGGCACCGATTCTTATTGTGTTGTCGTCGGGTATTAGTATCTTTCTGGCTACAGCGGCCAAAGAACTTCCGGACTTTATGATGTTAGGTACAGCTGTACGTTACATGATTGACCTTTCACCCTACGTGTTGATGTCAGGCATGTTCATCGCGCTTTACATCTTTATGCCTAACACGCGAGTGAAGTTTTCGAGTGTGATAGTTCCTGGCATTCTGGCTGGTATCGCCATGCAAGGCCTACAGTTTGTGTATATTCATTCGCAGATATTCCTGTCGAGCTACAATGCCATTTACGGTTCCTTTGCTGCACTACCGTTGTTTATGTTGTGGATGCAGATATCATGGACCATTTGTCTGTTTGGTGCAGAACTGTGCTATACTAATCAAAATCTCGACTACTACGACTATGATGCCCATTCCGGCGAAATCAGTCACCGTTATCGGATTCTGCTCTGCGCCCTGCTGATGAGCCGTATCAGCAAGCGTTTTGCCACAGGAGGGAAACCTTATTCTCTGCTTGAATTGCGTGCGGAGACGTCTATCCCTATTCGATTTGTCAATGAGCTTGTGTATGAATTGATTGATGCAGGAATGCTCTTGGAAATTACCAACGACGAGAAAGGTGAAGAGAGCCGTTTCATTCCCTCTATGGATACACAGGCGTTGACGTTAGGCACAATGGTTGACCGCCTGGAATCGCGTGGACAGTGGAAAATAGATTTGGACATTAACGAACTGTTGAAAGGCGATTGGGCAAAAGCTTTAGAAATTCGTTCAAACTACTTGAAAGACGCACGCGGTATTTTATTGCAAGACCTTTAATGCCAACAATTTACGCGACACGATAGAAAATTTGCTTATTTAATATTTTTTTACTAAATTTTTGCAAGTATGTGGAAGAAATTTCGTATATTTGCATCGAAATCATTTTTAATCATCACAAAATTAGGGTTATGACAAAGTATAACATTACCGCAAAGAAGGAAAAAGAGGCTCACTATCGTAGTCTCGTTAGCCCTAAACTGATGGACGAGTTGAAAGAAAAAATCAACCGTATTGTTGTGATGGAGAAAAAGTACAAAGACAAAGATTATTCAGCCAAGAAACTTGCCGAAGAGTTGGGAACAAACACTCGCTACATTTCTGCTGTTGTCAATGTGCGCTTCCACATGAACTATACGTCGTTCATCAACAAGTTCCGTATTGAGGAGGCCATGGCTATCCTGGTGGATCGTAGGTATCAGAAGCTACGCATGCAAGAAGTCAGCGATATGGTCGGCTTCTCCAACCGTCAGTCGTTCTACGCTTCTTTCTTCAAACTGATGAAGATGACGCCTCGCGAGTATCGTTTGAGACATCTAGCCCAACATCCTTCTGAAAAATTGAAGCCCGAAAAGAAAAAGAAGGCTACAGCGAAATGAATTACTTAGGAGACAGTGCATACTTCGATTATGTCGAAGGGCGCTTTGCAGATTTACAGTTGCTCAGATACCGCTTAGAGGGATTTGAGCAATTGTCTTTATGTCAGAAACAACTGATTTACTACCTGTCGAAAGCTACGCTTTATGGTCGCGACATCACCTTCGACCAGTTTGGCAAGTATAATATCCGCATTCGTAAAACGCTGGAAACCATATATACCAGTGATGCTATCGACCACGAGTGTGACGATTTCAAGGCGATGGAAATCTACCTGAAGCGTCTGTGGTTTTCTAATGGCATCTATCACCACTATGGTTGCGACAAGTTTGAACCAGGCTTCAGCCAGGAATGGTTAAGGCAAGTGATCTGCCAGATTGAAGTAAGTAAACTGCCACTTTACCGTCATGAAACTATCGGTAATCTGATGGATGAACTTTTCCCTGTCATTTTCGACCCCAACGTGCTGCCCAAACGTGTCAACAAGGCCAATGGCGAGGATTTGGTCGTGACTTCGGCCTGCAATTTCTACGATGGTGTGACACAGGAGGAAGCAGAAGCATTTTATCAACAGCAGAAAGATGCCGCCGTTGATGACAAACAGCCTGTTTCCTATGGTTTGAATTCAACGCTGGTCAAGGACGACAAGGGTATCCATGAAGATGTCTGGTCGGCCAACGGTCGTTATGGCAATGCCATCCGACAGATTGTCTATTGGCTGGAGAAAGCCAAGACAGTGGCTGAGAACGAACGGCAGGCTCTCGTGATAGGACACCTTATTAATTATTATAATACTGGCGACCTGCGCGTGTTCAACGACTACTGTATCGAGTGGGTTGGGGAACACGAGGGTAGGATAGACTTCGTCAACGGATTCATCGAGGTTTATGGCGACCCGTTGGGTCTGAAAGGTTCGTGGGAGGGCATCGTGGAGTATAAGGACCTTGAAGCCACTAAGCGAACCCAGACCATCAGCCAGAATGCCCAGTGGTTTGAGGACCATTCGCCCGTCGACCCACGCTTCCGCAAGCCTCATGTCAAGGGTGTTACTGCCAATGCCATCTGTGCCGCTATGCTCGGTGGCGACGAGTATCCCTCGACGGCTATCGGTATCAATCTGCCTAATGCCGACTGGATTCGTGCGGAGCACGGCTCGAAGAGCATCACCATTTCTAACATTACCGATGCCTACAACAAGGCCGCTCACGGCAATGGTTTCAAGGAGGAATTCGTCATCGACGAACCCACACTCGCCTTGATAGAGAAGTATGGCGATATCTGTGATGACCTGCATACAGACCTGCACGAATGCTTGGGTCACGGTAGCGGACAGTTGTTGCCCGGTACCGATCCTGATGCATTGAAAGCCTACGGCAATACCATTGAGGAGGCGCGTGCCGACCTTTTCGGACTCTACTATATTGCCGACCAAAAACTCATAGACTTGGGTCTTGTGCCTGATGCCGAGGCGTATAAGTCGCAGTATTACAGTTACATCATGAATGGCCTGATGACCCAACTCATCCGCATCGAACCGGGTCGGCAGATAGAGGAAGCCCACATGCGCAATCGTGCCCTGATAGCCCATTGGTGCTACGAACAGGGTGGGGAAGTGATTACGATGGAGAAACGCGATGGCAAGACCTTTATACGCGTAAATGACCATGAAGCTTTACGTGAGATGTTTGCCTGTTTATTAGCTGAGATTCAGCGCATTAAGAGCGAAGGAGATTATGATGCAGCCCGTCAGTTGGTGGAGCGTTATGCCATCAAGGTAGATGCCGACCTTCATCAAGAGGTGTTGGCTCGTTATAAGAAACTGGACTTAGCACCCTATAAGGGATTCATCAATCCTCGGCTCATTCCCGTTCTCGATGCCGACGGAGAAATCAGCGACGTTCAGGTCGACTATTCCGAGAGTTATGTTCAGCAAATGTTACGCTATGGTCAAGAGTACGGGACGATGTAAGAAATAAGATGGAAGATGTAAGAGATAAAGTTAAGGAAATCAAGCAGTCGTTTCGTCTGATGATGGATGGTTCTGTTGCTCAGTCGATGCGCGACAAGGGCTTGAATTATCATCTTAATTGGGGTGCCACGCTTCCTCGTCTGAAAGCCAAAGCCGAAGAACTAAAAGCCAATAGCCCTCGCAACGCCACACTCTCACAGAGAGAAGAACCAACAGCCAAAAGCCAATACGACCTTGCCATTGCCCTTTGGAAGGAGAATGTCCGTGAGTGTAAGATTCTGGCTACGATGCTGATGCCACCCGAGCAGATGTTGTCCGGCGTGTGCGATATATGGATGGAACAGATACCCTCGCAGGAGATTGCCGAACAGGCGGCTTTCAACCTGTGGCAATATCTGCCTTACGCGCCAGAGAAAGCCTACCAATGGATTGCCAGCGACCAGGAATATTACCAGCTCTGTGGCTTTCACGTGCTGTCACGATTGTTTATGAACGGACAGGAACCTAACGAGCGGGGCATCAACGAGTTTATCGACCAGTCGCTCTCTGCACTTCAGGGCCCATATATGTCAGTTCGCAAGGCGGCTATGCAGAGTCTCCAACGCTTTGCAGAACTGGGTCTCGTGTATGAGAGAATGGCCAAAAGCGCAACGAAATCCATTAATTTAGATTTTTTATAAACTATTTTGCCGTTTTCTAAAGAAAAAGTAGTAATTTTGTGCGGTTTTAACCGATATAGCCACATAAAATGAAAGAAAACGTCAAGACTACTGTCAGGAATATTCTGTCCAATTATTTGGAGCAGAACAACTTACGCAAGACCCCTGAGCGGTTTGCCATTCTTGATGCCGTCTACGATACACAGGAACATTTCACGTTGGAAGAGTTGGGCGAGAAACTGAACGACGAAGACCGTTTCCCCGTCAGTCGTGCAACGCTTTATAACACGTTGAAGTTGTTTATGGAATTACGCCTGGTTATTCGTCACCGCTTTCAGGGTGCCACGAAATACGAGGCTTGTTACGACAATAACAGCCACTGCCATCAGATATGTACGGTTTGCGGTAAGGTGACGGAGTTTAAGTCCAAAAAGATTAATGACGCCATCAGGTCGCTCCACATGAAGAGTTTCCGCATGGATGGTTTCTCGTTATACGTCTATGGCCTCTGCAAGAGTTGTCAGGTGAAACAGGCAAAACATGCGAAGGCCAAATCAAGACTGCAGAAAGTAGAGAAAGCAGAGAAAGTTGAGAAAGTAAAACATTAAGATATACACAACTATGAATCAAGGTAAAGTTGATGTCCTGCTCGGTTTGCAGTGGGGCGACGAAGGAAAAGGTAAGGTGGTCGACGTGCTGACCCCGCAGTATGATGTGATAGCCCGTTTCCAGGGCGGTCCGAACGCTGGCCATACACTCGAGTTCGAGGGTCAGAAGTATGTGTTGCGCTCTATCCCCTCTGGTATCTTCCAGGGTGGAAAAGTCAACATCATCGGTAATGGCGTGGTATTGGCTCCCGATTTGTTTATGGACGAAGCCAAAGCGTTGGAGGCCAGTGGCCATGCGCTGAAGGAACGCCTGCACATTTCGAAGAAGGCTCACCTCATCATGCCTACCCATCGCGTGCTCGATGCCGCTTACGAGGCTCAGAAGGGTAAGAACAAGGTTGGCACTACGGGTAAGGGCATTGGTCCGACGTACACCGACAAGGTCAGCCGTAATGGTCTTCGCGTGGGCGATATCCTCGATGGTTTCGAGGAGAAGTATGCCGCTGCCAAGGCTCGTCACGAGGCTATCCTGAAGTCGCTCAACTTCGAGTATAACATTGACGAAGTAGAGAAGAAATGGCTCGAGGGCGTGGAATATCTGCGCCAGTTCCCCATTGTGGACAGCGAGCACGAAATCAACAATGTGTTGCGCTCGGGCAAGAGCATTCTCTGTGAGGGCGCTCAGGGCACGATGCTCGACGTCGACTTCGGCAGCTATCCCTTCGTGACTTCTTCGAACACCATCTGCGCTGGTGCCTGCACGGGCTTGGGCATTGGCCCTAACAAGATTGGCGAGGTATTCGGCATCATGAAGGCTTACTGTACACGTGTTGGTGCTGGTCCTTTCCCCACAGAACTCTTCGACGAGACTGGCAAAAAGATTCGCGACCTCGGTCACGAGTATGGTGCCGTCACGGGTCGTGAGCGTCGTTGTGGTTGGATTGACCTCGTGGCTCTGCGTTACTCGATTATGGTGAATGGCGTCACCCAGCTGCTTATAAGGTGAATGGCGTTCTGACGCGCGATTTCCCCTACGACATCGAGAAGGGCATCGAGCCCATCTACGAGGAGCTGCCCGGCTGGCAGACTGATATGACCCAGTTCACCAGCGAGGACCAGTTCCCCAAGGCCTTCAAGGACTACATCGCATTCCTCGAAAAAGAACTCGAAACACCGATTAAAATCATTTCAATTGGCCCAGATAGAGCCCAAACTATTGTACGCAAATAAATGGCACAGAAACCAAGTATACCTAAGGGAACGCGCGACTTCGGCCCCGTTGAGATGGCCAAGCGCAACTATATTTTCAACACCATTCGCTCCGTTTACGAGCTCTATGGCTTCCAGCAGATTGAGACACCCGCTCAGGAGACGCTGGCAACGCTGATGGGCAAGTATGGCGAGGAGGGTGACAAATTGCTTTTCAAGATTCTGAACTCTGGCGACTACCTCAATAAGATTGACGACCAGGAACTGACTGAGCGCAACACGCTTCGTCTGGCTTCGAAAATCTGCGAAAAGGGTCTGCGCTACGACCTCACCGTGCCTTTCGCCCGCTACGTGGTGATGCACCGCGAGGAACTTCAGTTGCCCTTCAAACGCTATCAGGTTCAGCCCGTTTGGCGTGCCGACCGCCCGCAGAAGGGCCGCTATCGTGAGTTCTATCAGTTTGATGGCGACGTCGTTGGTTCCGACTCGTTGCTCAACGAGGTGGAACTGATGCAGATTGTCGATACGGTTTTCACCCGCTTTGGCGTTCGCGTGCAGATCAAGATCAACAACCGCAAAATCCTCACGGGTATTGCCGAGGTCATTGGTGCTGCCGATAAGATTGTGGACATCACGGTGGCTATCGACAAACTCGACAAGATTGGTATCGACAACGTGAATGCCGAGTTACGCGAGGATGGCTTGACGGACGAGCAGATTCAGAAGCTGCAGCCCATCATCATGCTCGAAGGCACCAACGAGCAAAAACTGAACACCATCGCCGAAGTACTCGATAGCAGCGAGACCGGCCTGAAGGGTGTCGAAGAGCTTCGCTATATCCTGAACACGCTCGGTAGTGTGGGCAGTGGTTCTGCCACAGCCTTGAACAACGAGCTCCAGCTTGACCTCACCCTGGCTCGTGGCTTGAGCTACTACACGGGCGCCATCTTCGAGGTGAAAGCCCTCGATACGCCGATGGGTTCCATCTCTGGCGGTGGTCGTTACGACAACCTCACGGGTATCTTCGGCATGCCTGGTCTTTCGGGTGTGGGCATCTCGTTTGGTGTCGACCGTATCTACGACGTGCTCAATGCCCTCGACCTCTATCCCAAGGATTCGCTCCAGACCACGCAGGTGCTCTTCATCAATTTCGGTGAGAAGGAAACCGCCTACTGCCTGCCTATAATAAATAAGGTACGCGCACAAGGCATCCGAGCCGAAATCTATCCTGACGGTGCGAAGATGAAGAAGCAGATGTCATATGCCAATGCCAAGCAGATTCCCTTTGTGGTGCTGGCAGGAGAGAGCGAGATGGAGGCCGGCAAGGTCACGCTGAAGAATATGGAGACCGGCGAACAGGTTCTTGTTTCGCCAGACGAGCTCATCGCGAAACTATCATAAAAAAACAAACAATGAAACAAATCAAACTACTTGCTGTATTGATGGCCTTGGTGCTTGTGTGCACCTCGGCCACCAAACAAAAAACTACTACTATTTTTGTCATTGGCGATTCTACTGCCGCCAATAAGGATCTCTCGAAAGGCAAGACGGAACGTGGCTGGGCCATGATGCTACAGGCATGCTTCGATTCCACCTATATCCGCGTCGACAATCATGCCGTCAACGGACGCTCGTCGAAGTCGTTTATCGACGAAGGCCGTTGGGACAAGGTGCTCTCGCTCATCAAGCCTGGCGACTACGTCATCATCCAGTTCGGCCACAACGACGAGAAGCCCCAGGCTGCCCGTCATACCGACCCTGGCTCGACGTTCGACTACAATCTGGCGAAGTATGTGCGCGAGACGCGCGAACGTGGTGGCATCCCTGTGCTGATGAACCCCGTGGTTCGTCGCAATTTCCTTGTAAAGGCTCCTGAGAATGACGACGACGAGAAGCTGCGCACGCAGACCTTCAAGGATGGTGCGAAGATGGTGGAGGGCGACTCGCTCATCGATACCCACGGACTCTATCGCGTGGCACCTCGTGACGTGGCCCAGCGCATGAACTGCTATTTCGTCGATGCCAACCAGATTACTCACGACCTCGAGCAAGGCTTGGGTACTGAGGCCTCAAAGAAGCTCCACATGTGGTATCTTCCTGGCGAAGAACCCACCGAACCGCAGGGCAAACAGGACAATACCCACTACAACATCTATGGCGCTACCGTCGTCGCAAACCTCCTTGCCGATGCCCTCTGCGACGAAATCCCAGTCCTCAAGTCCTACCGCATACCTGCAGGTACACATTAATTTGCCTATAGGCACACGCTTGTTGTATACCGGCTTCGCTTGGGAGTTGGTAACGTTGTCTATTATTTTTAGAGTATTTATCAATACTCTTGGAGTAATTGAAAATACTCTCGGAGATATTTTTTTTTCTTTCGGAGTATTGCGAATCTTTTTTTAACGCTAAATTTCGATAATGGATTTTGTTTTTTACTGAAAATTGTGTAACTTTGCGGGCAAATTGGTAAATTAACAAAAAGAGAAAAAGATGATTTCATTTTGTGTGAGCCTGGTGGCTCTGATTCTGGGTTATCTGCTGTACGGACGCTTTGTGGAAAAGGTGTTCGGCCCTGATGACCGCCAAACGCCGGCTGTGGCAAAGGCCGACGGATTGGACTACATCGTGTTGCCGAACTGGAAAGTTTTCATGATTCAATTCCTGAACATTGCCGGTACGGGCCCGATTTTCGGTGCCATCATGGGTGCGAAGTTCGGACCGGTGGCGTATCTGTGGATTGTGTTCGGCTGTATCTTTGCCGGTGCGACGCACGACTATCTGTGCGGCATGTTATCGATGAGAAACGACGGTGCGGGACTGCCCAAGCTGATTGGCAAGTATCTGGGCAACGGTACGCGAAGGGTAATGCTGGTGTTCACGGTGTTGCTGCTGATTATGGTCGGAACGGTATTTGTGTATTCGCCCGCCGAAATACTACACTCGATTGGTGGTGACACCATGATGTGGGTGGCCATCATTTTCATCTATTACGTGATTGCGACGATGCTGCCCATCGACAAGATTATCGGTAAGATTTATCCGTTGTTTGCCGTCTCGTTGCTGTTCATGGCGGCTGCGTTGATGGTGTGGCTGTTCATCCACTGGCCAACGCTTCCGGAACTATGGACGAATTTCTATAATATGGGTGCTGCTGCGGAGCCTGAGGTATTGAAGAACCCACCATTCCGCGCATTGATGTGGAAGGACGCAATATTCCCCGCATTGTTTATCACCGTAGCCTGCGGAGCCATTTCCGGTTTCCACGCTACACAGAGTCCGCTGATGGCTCGTTGCGTGAAGTCGGAAAAGATGGGTCGCCCCATTTTCTACGGTGCGATGATTACCGAGGGTATCGTGGCATTGATTTGGGCTACGGTGTCGTCGTGGTTCTTCTATGGCAATCCAGCTCCCGGCTACGAACTGATAGCAGCGGCTACGGCTGGTTTCCATACGTCGGCTCCGGCGGTGGTGAACTTGGTATGTAACGACTGGTTGGGTGTGGTTGGTGCCATTCTGGCTATGTTGGGTGTGGTGGCCGCGCCGATAACGAGTGGCGACACGGCATTCCGCAGCGGTCGTCTGATTGTTGCCGAATGCCTGAAGTTGGATCAGCGTCCCATTGTGAAGCGCCTGTACATCTGCATTCCGATGTTTGCCGTTTCCATCGCCATGCTGATTTGGCAGATTGGCAATCCCGACGGATTCAACACCATTTGGCAATACTTCGGATGGTCAAACCAGGCATTGTCGGTATTCACATTGTGGACCATTACGGTTTATCTGGCGCGTAATCACAAGCCATACTGGATTACGCTGATTCCGGCGTTGTTTATGACTACGGTTTGTACGACGTTCCTGTTTGTGTCGAAGCAGGCGTTAGAGCTGCCGGGCGAGATTGGCTATCCTCTTGGTGTTGCCTGTCTTGTCGTTGCCTGCATTTGGTTTGCGGTTTGGTACAGAAGGAATGTGAAAGTTAATAGTTAAAAGATAAAATATAATAATGACTATGAAGAAAATTGCATTTATCGCGGTAGCGCTGTTGATGAGCATTGCAGCCAACGCACAGTTTGAAGAAGGTAAGGGTTATATCGGGGCATCGTTCTCGGGCCTCGACCTCAGTAACCAGACCAAGGAGTTCCATTTTGGACTGAACGCCAAGTTGGGCTACATGTTTCAGGACAACCTGATGGCTTTGGGTGAGATTGGCTACGACCATTGGGATAAGAGTCCCGACGCGCTGGTATTGGGTGCCGGAGCACGCTACTACATCGTGCAGAACGGCCTGTACCTTGGTGCCGGACTGAAGTTTAAGCATGCTGACAAAAACTATAACGACCTGCTGCCGTCGGTTCAGTTGGGCTATGCCTTCTTCTTGGGTCGTACGGTGACGCTGGAGCCCGAGCTTTATTTCGACATCTCGACGAAGAAGTTCGACTATACGTGCTATGGCCTGCGCGTGGGCATCGGCGTGTATCTGTTTAAGGACCAGTACATGAAGAAGTAATCTAATCATTCAAGGCTTATGTTAAGTGTAGAAGAATTGGTTGACAGACTCATTGATCTGTCGTTTGCTGAGGATATCGGCGACGGTGACCATACCACGTTGTGTTGCATTCCCGAGGACGCGATGGGCAAGTCGCACTTGCTCATCAAGGAGGACGGTATCCTGGCAGGTGTGGAGATAGCCAAGGAAGTGTTCCGCCGCTTCGACCCCGACATGCAGGTCGAGGTGTTGATGGGTGACGGTTCACGTGTCAAGAAGGGCGACATAGCCATGATTGTCACCGGCCGCGTGCGCTCGCTGTTGCAGACGGAGCGTCTGATGTTGAACATCATGCAGCGCATGAGTGGTATTGCCACCATGACGGACAAATATGTGGAGCGCCTGAAGGGTACGAAGACCCGCGTGCTTGACACCCGCAAGACGACGCCGGGCATGCGCATGCTGGAGAAGCAGGCCGTGAAGATTGGCGGCGGCTGTAACCACCGTATCGGACTGTTTGACATGATTCTGCTGAAGGATAACCATGTGGACTTCGCTGGCGGTATCGTGAATGCCATCGACCGCTGCCATAAGTACTTGGACGAGAAGGGATTGAAGCTGAAGATTGAAATAGAGGTTCGGTCGTTTGACGAACTGCAGCAGGTGTTGGATCATGGCGGCGTGGACCGTATTATGTTGGACAATTTCAGCGTTCCCGACACGAAGAAGGCCGTAGATATTATTGGCGGTCGCTTTGAGACGGAGTCGAGTGGCGGCATTACGTTTGACACCATCCGCGACTATGCGGAGCAGGGCGTCGACTTTATCTCAGTGGGCGCTTTGACCCATTCGGTAAAGGGATTGGATATGAGCTTTAAGGCATGCTAAGGTCTTCTGGCTTTTGGCTGTTAGTTGTTGGCTTTTGGCTTCTGGTGGCGTGTGGTGATGAGCCGACTGCCAAGGGCCAAGAGCCAATAGATTATGTGTCGCCGGTGGATTACGACATTGTGCTGGCGGGAAACTTCGGTGAGCCTCGCCCGTGGCATTTCCACGGAGGAATAGACGTGAAGACGGATAATCAGGAGGGCAAGCAGATTTTCTCCATTGCCGATGGTTATGTCAGCCGCATCACCGTTAACAAGTACGGTTTCGGCAATGCCATTTACGTGAACCATCCTGACGGACTGACGAGCGTGTATTGCCATTTGAAGCGTTTTGCCGACAAATATGAACAGTTGTTTGAACGCACGGGATGGCGCGACACGCTGGATTTCCGATATGTTGAAGGCCAATTGCCCGTGAAAGGTGGTGACATGATAGCCCTCAGCGGCAATACCGGTCACTCGACGGGACCGCATCTGCATTTGGAACTGCACGACACGAAGACGTGGGTGATGATAGACCCGATGGAGAAACTGGCGAAATTTATTGCCGACACAGTGGCTCCGCAGGCACATTCGTTTATGGCTGTTCCCGTAGTGGGTGAAGGCCTGTTTAACGGCGGTGCAACGAAACAAACGTTCGGTTTCGGACAGCCCGACGTCAAGAAACACAGCACGACGTGGACGCTCTCCCGCGAATTTACAGCATGGGGCAGGGTAGGCTTCGCATTGTGGGCCGACGACTATTCCGAGGCGACGTACAATCACTATGGTGTGCGTCATGTGCAGTTGTCGGTGGACGGTCGGGAGGTGTTTTCTGCCGATGTATCGGGCATTCCCATCAGTTGTCAGCCGGAAGTAAACCAATGGGGCGACTACGACCATTGGCGCCATACCCGTATCTGGTATATGAAGTCGTACAAGGAACCGGGCATGCGACTACCCATCCTGCATACAGACTTCAGCGGCGGTATTGTCACGTTCGACGAAGAGCGTCCTTATCACCTTACTTATTTGTTGCGCGACTACCAGGGAAACACGTCACGATATGATTTTACCGTTACCGGCCAGCGTGATGCAAGGATTCGGAAGCCGCAACGTCGTTGCCTGTTGCTGAATCCGTATTTGCTGTACGAACAGGTGCTGTGGCCGTTGCACGAACGGAAACGTTAAGTCAGCGGCGACGGCGATTGAAGGGACAGAGCTCGCTGATGAGGTCCGCACGGCCAATGCGACGCAGACTCTGTTCGATGCCGCGACGTTCCTCCGGTTTGTACCAGAAGAAGAACTGTCGCTGGGCAAGCTTTTCCTGTTGCGTCTTGGCACTCTTGACGGGTTCAAGGGTATAGGGGTCGTAACCCGTATACCAGGTCTCTGTGGAGACGGTCATGGGGGTCGGAGTAAAGTCCTGTACTTGCTCCAGTTGGAAATCGAGATGTTTGGTCTTTACAGCCAAATCGGCCATATCAGCCTCGCTGCAACCCGGGTGACTGGAGATAAAGTAGGGGATGATTTGCTGGTTCAGGTGTTCCTCGCGACAGATACGGTCGAAAATGCGCTTGAACTCGTAGAACTGCTGGAACGAGGGCTTGCGCATCAGTCGCAGCACGCGGTCGGAGGTGTGTTCGGGGGCAACCTTCAGACGTCCGCTGACGTGTCTTTTAATCAGTTCGCGGGTGTATTCCATCGCAGCCTTGTTCGCTTTCTCGTCCTTGCTGCGATGCAGGAGCAGGTCGTAGCGCACACCACTGCCGATGAAACTTTTCTTGATGCCAGGCAAGGCATCGACAGCACGATATATCTCAAGCAATTTCGAGTGGTCGGTATTCAGATTCGGACAAATCTGCGGATGGATGCATGATGGCCGTTTGCACTTCTCGCAAGCATTGAGGTTACGTCCGTGCATGCCGTACATATTGGCCGACGGACCACCCAAGTCGCTGAGGTAACCTTTGAAATCGGGCATTTGCATCACCTGTTTAACCTCACGCAGGATGCTCTCCTTTGAGCGGCACGAAATGAACTTGCCCTGATGGGCGGAAATGGTGCAGAAAGCACAACCGCCGAAACAGCCGCGATGGATATTTACGCTGAACTTGATCATCTCGTAGGCGGGAATGTGCTTGCCCTTATATTTAATATGAGGTACGCGCGTGTATGGCAGGTCGAACGAGGCGTCAATCTCATCGGTGGTCATAGGAGGATAGGGTGGGTTGACGACGACGCAGGTGCCCGACGGAGAACCATCGGAAGTTTTGGATGACGATAGGGGCTGGAGCAGGCGCTGGGCGTGCATCATGTTCGACTGTTCCTCGATATACCTGAAGTTCTCGGCTTGCGAGCGTTTGTTGCGCAAGCACTCTTCGTGGGAATGCAACACAATATCAGCCTCACGACGAGTTACTTTGTCAGCAAGATAGACCGTTTGTGGAATGTCGTGGCAGGCGCTGATGGGAAGACCGTCGGCAATACGACGCGTTAACTCAACCATTGGTTTTTCACCCATGCCATAAACAAGGATGTCGGCAGGTGCATCGCAAAGAATACACGGGCGAAGCTTGTCCTGCCAATAGTCATAATGGGTGAGTCGGCGCAACGAGGCCTCGATACCGCCCAGGACGATAGGCACATCAGGATAGAGCTGGCGCAGAATTTGGGAATAGACGACGGAAGGATAGTCAGGACGAAGTCCGTGACGCCCGTCAGGCGAATAGGCATCCTCGGAGCGCAGACGACGGTTGGCGGTGTACTTATTCACCATCGAGTCCATATTGCCGGGTGAGATAGCAAAATAGAGGCGGGGGCGACCGAGTTTCTTGAAATCGCGGAAATCACCGTGCCAGTCGGGTTGTGGGACGATAGCCACACGATAGCCAGCGGCCTCGAGTGTGCGTCCGATGACAGCATTAGCAAAGGAAGGATGGTCGACATAGGCATCGGCTGAGAAGAGGATGATGTCAACCTCATCCCATCCGCGCAGTTCCATCTCCTTTTTTGTCGTGGGGAGAAAATCCGTCAGTCTATATTCCATCAATTGAACGGGGTTCCTTGGAAAGCGCGCGTGGTCGTTCCGAGATTATCGTTGCCACGGTCCTTCCAGTTGATAAACAATAGTACGAGCTGTTGGAGACCGTAAGCCTTCATGTTAGGATGATAGACAACATCGAGGCAGAGGTCGAGCAGCTGCTTGTCCTTGCCAGCATCAGACTCCAGCAATGAACGAATGTTCAGTTTCAATTTGTTTAGCACGTCCTCGTCGACATAGCCATTAGAGTCGATAAGATCACGGAACAGCTGATACTGTTCTATGGTCAGCAGATGGTCTTCAGAGATTTCGATACTGCGTGTACCACTTGAATTAGTTTGAATTTTGTACTTCATAAAATTGTATTTTAGTTATTTGATGAGAAAGCTTAATAGTCCGCGCATGATAGAACTTCGCTTCTGGGCATCTATGATGCACTCGAAGGGAAATCCCATGGTGAAACAGCTGTAGTCGGTTCCCTTGTATGCAACGGCAGCGTCTTGTCCGTCGGCATATTGCATGGCAGGATATGCCTGTCCGACAGGTTGCAGGATATCAGTAGAAACGGCAGCATAATGATCTGCATTCAACTGGCTCCAGTATTGGAATGTCGTGCCCAGTCCGTTGATACTGTTGACGCCACATGTATTGTGACCGGTATAGCGGCACTTCAGGACGTTCTGCACGAACAATTGTTCGGCATCACTCATCATGTCGCAACCGACATAGGCTCCGCTGATGAGTAGCGAGCCGCCATTGGAAGTATAGTGTTGCAGGGTGCTGCGCATGGTGGAAGTAAACGTCTTGTAATACTGGAGGCTATGCTTGTCGTCGCGTTCCAAACCCAGTAACAGGTCGATTGCGGAATATCGGGCAGGCGAGGGGATGATGGTCTCCAAGGCTTCGCTGGAACAACTGACAATGTTGTATCGTCCGGCAGACGCGATGGCTTCGGCATGGGTCTTGACGTAATTAAAGTCGTTACCTGCAATGAGTCGTCCGGCAAGTTCTTCACCGCTGTCGCCCAGTCCGCCGTTTTCGTTGCCTATCTGTTTGCGGTCAAAATTAATCTGGCGTCCCACCCATCCAAACGTAGGACCATAAGTCACTCCCGGATCTTCGTCGAGGTCGAAACCCTGCTCGGTTGGCGTGTTACGAATGGCTGGCGAAGAGAGTCGGTGAAAACCATTCACCACCATGACCGTCCTTTTGGCTTTGGGATTGTAGAGTGCGGACAGCACCTCTGTGGGGAAGCTCTCGCCACCGCGATTAACAGCCGTGACTTTGAAATGATAGAGCACGTTGGGCACCAGCTCCAGTTCATAACTGGTCTTTGAGCGGATGTAGGTTCCGTTGTCGAAATCTGCATCGCCAATGGCGGTATAGACAATATAACCAGTCGGTTTCGACGTCAGTTCCTGGGGGTCATCAACGGCGTTCCAATTCAGTTGGACGGTATTCTTTCCCGTAAATTCGATGCGGAAATAGTTGGGAGCCAGCGGAGAAACGATGAACGGCGTCCCATGCTGGTCGTTGACATAGCGCAAGATGGTTTTGTAGATAGAACGAGCCAAGGTGAAACGGAAGTTTGGGTCTTGTCCGTAGCGCATGTCAGGGAAATTCTGGTGTGACATAGTTTCAAGGATGGCACTCGGGACTTCAGGCAAGCGGGTCTCGGAATAGTTGCGGTCGAAGAGTTCACGACGGTTCCAGTCCTTATATTTATATTTAAGATCGAGCACCTCGTTTGAGAGCAGGGCATCAGCAAAGTCGCGTGATGCCATTCTGGAAATGCCAGCATTCAACTTGCCATCGTGGAAATTGGTGGTACAGATAGACAACGAACCAATAAGTCCGACACCTTCTTTATCATATCCGGCGTCACTATGCACGGCCAGCGAGAGTTCAATAGGAACCTTGCGTCCTTCAACGGTAGGCATATAGCATGAACCACCGCCTAGAAGATTGGTCATGTGGGAACGCACATTGATGTCGTCGCCATAATCGTCCTGTCCATCCTTGCTGCTATAGACTGCGTAAGGCATACCGGCCCATTGACCGTAGTAGCGTGCGCCTTCAACTGCACGGGGCATGCCACTGGTCTCGCCAAAGCGCTCGATATTACCCATTCCGCCACCGAAACGTACAGCATCGGTAGTGACAACGCCTCGATGGTCGCTTTGGTTTGTCAATGTCACACGATTGAACTCGCTATAGCCTGCGTCGAAGTCGAAAGTGCCAAGATATACCCACGTGCTTCCACCCATCTGCTGATTCACGCGGAACTGGGTACACTCTCCTTTGTGCCAGACTGTATATAATGCATCTTCAATACTGTTGGGCAATGTCTGATAACTGACATAGACGGCATAACGTCCGGCTTTCTTGAAATCGGGTTGGTAGGTAGCCACCGAATAGCGCGACTTGCTGTTTGTTGTCATGGTCATACGAGCACTACCAGCTTCGAAAGGATTCTCGCCGTCGGAATATGTTCCCGTGTGCCAGGCAAATCCGGGATAGGATGTCGTTTGCCATTTGCCTTGAGCGGTGACCTCGAAGTAGTTACGCTTAGGACCGTCGTTGTCGACAATGACTTCCTCCGTCTGCCAGTCGCGTTCACGAGGAGTAAAGACGACAGCACCGGCTTTCTCCAGCATGGGAATGAGGTAGGGGACAACGATAGTCTGCGTAAAGAGATCCTCTGTGGTACCGAACAACTTTGGACGCTGCCAGCTCCAGCAACCTTTCTTTTGGTCGTAGAAGCGTCCGTGACTGGCCCATAGCGACAGATGACGTCCCTGTAGGCCGTGAGTTACTTTCAGGGGTGTTAAGATATTCTTTACCCAAGGCTCTCCGTCGTAGTCGATATCGCCCCAGAGTCTCGATTTATCGGCATTCTGCGACAATCTGTTCGGGACGAGTTCGTCAATGGTCATACCAATTGTCATGACCGTAATGGTATAATCGCGATAGGGCTTAGGTAACGTCCCTCTGATTTTTTTGTATATATGTTCTGTGATTTCCGGTGTAAACTCCTGTGCTGCAAAGTATTCGTCTGCGGTGATGACAAGTGTTTGTGCCTGATTGTCCAACTGATAGCTGAGCATTCGCGGCTGTTGGGTCAGACGGGTGCCTTTGGGTTTGTATTTGGCAAAATACTGCTTCAGATTGTCGGCCAGTTTTGCTTCGTCTTTTGACGTCTGAGCCAGTACAGGTGTTACTGCAAATATAAATAATAAAAATATGTATAGGGTTCGTCTTTGCATTTTTATAATTCACCAATCGTAAAGTTTTCGGGCTTCTTTCCTTTGAAGTCCTTGAAATAAAGTTTGATGTCGCGCATCTGAGTATCAATATCGCCGTTGGGGACAATGGTCTTTGTGCAACGGATGAGTTTCTGCTCGTAGTCAACGCCATAAAGCAGAATGGGAATCTCGGCCTTTTGGGCAATATAGTAGAAACCTCTCTTCCATTCGGGATTCGGCGAGCGAGTTCCCTCCGGTGTGATGCACAGCATGAATTTCTCGGCCTTTCGTGCAGCCTCAGCCAAATTATCGGTCATGCTCGTCTTTTTCGAACGGAACACGGGAATACCGCCCAAACTGCGAAATATAGGACCCAAGGGCCAGAAGAACCATTCTTTCTTCATCAGAAAATTACTCTTCAGTCCCTCGGCGCCATTATACAGTTGCCCTATCAGGAAGTCCCAGTTGCTAGTATGGGGAGCAAGACAGATAATATATTTGCTCGGATGCTCTTGAGTTATATCTATGCTCCATCCAAGCTGCTTATACAGCAGCCATCGGCAAAATGATTTCCACATAGTTTATTTAATGGAGGTTGTTGATTTGGTCGATAAGCTCACTGGCCTGTGCGGTAAATTTCTCACGCAGGTCTTTGAAATACTGCTTTGCAGGGATGCCCGGCTCTGGATGTGAGATACGGGATGTGTAGTTAGCCTGCAGTTTAATAATACTGAAGAACAAAGCATCAATGTTCTCCAACTGAGACTTGTTGGCAGAGCTGCATGCTGCAAAACATTCAACGAACAAAGTCTCGCAAATTTGCTTAATAGCCTTTTTAAGTGTCCTTTTGTTTGTCATAAAAAGTCCTCCTATTTTATATGAGTTATTATGTTTCGATGGTCAAAGATACGAAAAAATTTCTATATTCCAAGTCTTTCAACGAAAAAAAACATTAAAAAGGATGAAATATTTCTCTTTTCTCACAAAAAAAGAGTATTTTTGCATTCCGAAACAAGAATTATTCGTTATAAAACATCAATTTATTATGGAAAAAAGTGCATTGCAAATTGCGAGAGCCGCTTATCAACCCAAGTTGCCCAAGGCACTTCAGGGTGCAGTAAAAGTAAAGGAGGGTGCAGCAACCCAGAGTGTTGGTGATCAGGAAGAGATTAAGAAGCTTTTCCCCAACACTTACGGTATGCCTATTGTAGAGTTTGAGCCCGCTACCGAGGCTAACACCAAGAAGATGAACGTTGGTATCATCCTTTCTGGTGGTCAGGCTCCTGGCGGTCACAACGTGATTACCGGTTTGTTCGACCAGATCAAGAAGCTCAACCCCGAGAACCGTCTCTATGGTTTCATCCTTGGTCCTGGCGGTCTTGTTGACCACAACTACATGGAGCTCACCAAGGAGATTATCGACGAGTATCGCAATACCGGTGGTTTCGATATGATTGGTTCTGGTCGTACCAAGCTCGAGAAGGTTGACCAGTTCGAGAAGGGTCTGGAGATTATCCGCGAGCTCGACATCAAGGCCATCGTGATCATTGGTGGTGACGACTCTAATACTAACGCCTGCGTGCTGGCTGAGTACTATGCAGCTAAGAACTATGGCGTACAGGTCATAGGTTGTCCTAAGACCATTGATGGCGACTTGAAGAATGACCAGATTGAGACCTCGTTCGGTTTCGATACCGCTTGTAAGACTTACTCTGAGCTCATTGGTAACATCGAGCGTGACTGTAACTCAGCCCGCAAGTACTGGCACTTCATCAAGGTGATGGGTCGTTCGGCCTCTCACATCGCTCTGGAGTGCGCCCTGCAGACTCAGCCTAACATCTGCCTCGTTTCTGAGGAGGTGGAAGCCAAGAAGCAGAGCCTGGACGACATCGTTACTTACATTGCCGATGTGGTTTGCAAGCGTGCAGCAGATGGTAACAACTTCGGTACCGTTATTATTCCTGAGGGCGTCATCGAGTTCATTCCTGCTATCAAGAAGCTCATTGCTCAGCTCAACGACGTGCTGGCTCAGCCAGAGGCCAAGGATCTGGGTCGTAGCGAGATTATTGACTTTGCCAAGAGCCACCTGTCAGAAACCAATCTGGAGGTGTTCAACTCTCTGCCTACCAACGTAGCCCGTCAGCTGGCCCTCGACCGCGACCCTCACGGAAACGTACAGGTATCGCTTATCGAGACCGAGAAGTTGCTTTCTACGATGGTTGCCCAGAAGCTGGAGCGTCGTAAGAAGGTCGGCAAGTACACAGGTAAGTTCGGCGCTCAGCACCATTTCTTCGGTTACGAGGGACGTTGCGCTGCTCCTTCTAACTTCGATGCTGACTACTGCTATGCGCTCGGTACTTCTGCCGCTCAGCTCATTGCCAACGGCAAGACCGGATATATGGCTATCGTTAAGAACACGACAGCTCCTGCTGACCAGTGGATTGCTGGTGGTGTACCCATCACCATGATGATGAATATGGAGAAGCGCGCTGGTGAGATGAAGCCCGTTATCCGCAAGGCCCTCGTTGAGCTCGACGGCGCTCCCTTCAAGGAGTTTGCTGCTCATCGTGACGAGTGGGCTCGCAAGACGGCTTACGTTTATCCTGGTCCTATCCAGTACTGGGGACCTACAGAGGTTTGCGACCAGCCTACGATGACTCTGGCTCTTGAGCAGGCTAAGTAATGCCTCAGCGCAAGACGACACATACTCATAAGACATCCGGACGCCGTACTTCCAGCATTGTGCGGAAAAAGCGTCCGAATGTCTTTATTCGTATTCTCCAACACTTTCCAAGTTGGGCTTGGTGGTTAGGAGGAGCAGCAATCCTTGTTGCTTACATCTATTTCTTTTATTATTTCTTCGTCAGTCCCTTTGGTTTTCGTTTTCGGGCACTCTATGGCGACATCAGTTATCCCGAAGGCTATGAAATTCATGGTATTGATGTTAGTCATCATCAGGGTGACATCGATTGGCAGACGCTCAAAGACGAAGGTACAATTGATAAGTTCCCCGTTCGTTTCGTTATGATTAAGGCTACTGAGGGAGCTACCAAGATTGATGAGAATTTTGAGGACAATTTCTATCAGGCCCGTGAGTATGGTTTTACCCGCGGTGCCTATCACTTCTATAGTGTTCATTCCTCAGCCAAAGACCAGGCTGAATTCTTTATCCGAACGGTAAAACTGGAGAACGGCGATTTGCCCCCAGTGCTTGATGTCGAACACAAGCCCAAGAACCAGACTGATGAGGAGTTTCAGGAGAGTATCCAGCTCTGGCTTAATATGGTAGAGCATTATTACGGTGTCAAGCCCATTATCTATACCTATTATAAATTTAAGATGCAATACCTCAACGATTCCATTTTCGACGCCTATCCATATTGGATAGCTCACTACTATGTCGAGAAGGTCGAATACAAAGGTCGTTGGAAATTCTGGCAGCATACCGATGTTGGTAAGTTGCCTGGCATCAAAGGTTACGTCGATTTCAACATCTATAACGGCTCCTTCTACGATCTTCGCAAGATGACGATTGGTGCTCGCGAACAAATCGGAGAAGAAGCCTATAACGATTAATCTCTTTCTCGTTATTTACGCTCCAACAACACCACGTTTTCAACGTGTGGCGTATGGGGGAACATATCTACGGGCTGTACTGCCGCAACGCGATAGTCAATATCTAGGTCGTGCAGGTCGCGAGCCTGGGTGGCAGGATTACACGAGACATAAACGATGCGCTGAGGAGCTGCACGAAGGATGGTCTTCACTACGTCAGGGTGCATGCCGGCACGTGGCGGGTCGGTGATAATGACGTCCGGACGCCCGTGTTCGGCAATAAACTCGTCGGTGAGGATATCCTTCATGTCACCAGCGTAGAACATCGTATTGTCAATGCCGTTAATCTTACTGTTGATTTTAGCATCCTCAATGGCTTCGGGTACATACTCTATTCCAACCACTTTGCTGGCTTTGCGAGCTACGAAATTGGCGATAGTACCAGTGCCGGTATAGAGGTCGTAGACAATCTCATTACCAGAAAGATTGGCAAACTCGCGAGCGACGCTGTAGAGGTGATAAGCCTGTTCGGTATTTGTCTGATAGAACGACTTAGGACCGACTTTGAACTTCAGGTCCTCCATCAGTTCGTAGATATGGTCGTTGCCCTTGAATGTGAGAATGTCCTGATCACCGATGGTGTCGTTGCATTTCTGGTTGTCCAGATACATCAACGATGTAATCTGTGGGAACTTGTCAGCAATGTGTTGCATCAAGCCCATGGCCTCCTGTTCGCCTCCCGTTTCGTCGTAATGGAATTGGAAAATAATTAGCCATTCGCCCGAGGCTGAGTTGCGGATGATAACGTCACGCAGCAAACCTACCTGCTGGCGTAAATCGAAAAACGACAGGCCGTGCTCAATGGCATAGTCACGCACCTCGTTGCGTATCTGGTTATGCAGGTCATCCATCAGCCAGCATTTTTCTATAGGTAGGATCTTGTCGAAGGCTCCGGTAATATGAAATCCGATGGCGGGTGTATCCTTCACCAAGGTCTCGTCCTTCAACTGCTCGCTGGTCAACCAGCGCTTGTTGGCACATCCGAAGTCGAGCTTATTGCGATAGGCCTGAGTATGTACGGAGCCTAAGATGGGACGGAATTCCGGCAGTTCTATCTTTCCGATACGAGTCAGCTGGTCGAACACCTGCTGCTGTTTGAATTTCAATTGCTCTTCGTAAGGCAGATTCTGCCATTTACACCCTCCGCAGACTCCGAAGTGCTGGCAGAAGGGAATGGCACGCACCTTACTATATTCTACGAAGCGTACTACTTCACCTTCGGCAAAGGAATGTTTCTTGCGGCGAATTTGTACGTCGCATACATCGCCAGGTACGCAGAAGGGTACGAAGACTACGAGTTCACCCCAGTGAAAGAGGCACTTACCCTCGGCGGCTACTGCTTCTATCGTGACGCCCTCAAGGAGCGGTAATGGTTTCTTGTTTCTTGCCATTGTTGTTGTAGAAATATTAGGTTTGCTATTCTCCGAGTAAATCCGGACGCAGACGACGTGTTCGTTCAAGCGCTTGTTCTAATTCCCATTCGCGAATTTTACCCTCATTGCCCGAGAGCAGTATTTCTGGAACCTTCCAGCCTTTGTAGTCTGCCGGACGGGTATATATTGGTGCGGCCAACAGGTCATCCTGGAAACAGTCTGACAATGCACTTTGCTCGTCACCGATAACGCCAGGCACTACACGAACGATAGCGTCGGCAATCATGGCTGCTACCAGTTCACCGCCGGTTAACACGAAATCTCCAATGGATATTTCCTTTGTAATCAGATGGTCGCGTACGCGCTGGTCAATGCCTTTGTAGTGTCCGGCCAAGATAATCAGGTTGCCTTTCAATGAAAGGTCATTTGCCATGTGCTGGTCGAAACGTTCACCATCGGGCGAGGTGAAAATCACTTCATCGTAGTCGCGCTCCGCTTTCAGGGCGGTAATACAACGGTCAATGGGCTCACATTGCATCACCATACCCGCCGAACCGCCGTAAGGATAGTCGTCAACGCGACGCCATTTGTCCAGTGTGTAGTCGCGCAGGTTGTGCAGACGGATTTCCGCCAGACCTTTCTTCTCGGCTCTGGCCAGTATGGATTCGTGTACGAAACCCTCCAGCATTTCCGGTAATACCGTTATAATATCAATTCTCATAGAATTTCTTTATTTTGTCAATATATCGTTCGCCCATTTGGCGCCCTGTCTCATAGACGCGACGCATTTGCTCGGCGTCGTGTGAGATGTGGCCAATAGGTATCTTCTCGTCAGGACGGATAACCAGGCAACGTCCCTCACGTTCGGCTTGAGCAACATATGCCAACTGCTTGTTATACATCATGTGGCGCTCGTCCAATGCCTTTATCATGTTCGGATAGTTTCTCAGCGACAGGCGCATCAGCGGCATCAGTCGGTTGTGCTCCTTCTGATATCCTAAAGGCTGCGTCAAAATGACCACATTGCGGTCGTAACCCTGACGCTCGAAATACTCCAGCGGTATTGAGTCGCTGACTCCGCCATCCAAAAGCTTATGTCCCTGCACCTCAACGACTTTTGACGCCAGAGGCATCGATGCCGAAGAACGCAACCACTCCAGTTCGTCATAGTCCACATGATCCATTTTGTGATACACTGCCTGGCCTGTTTCCACATCCGTGCAGACGATGGTAAATTCCAGCGGATTCTGCTCGAAGGTCTTAATATCAAAGATATCGTACTCGTAAGGCACCACGTGATAGCTGAACTTGGCATTGAAGTAGTCGCCGCTGGTCACAAGCGACTTTAGCCCGCTATATCGTGAGTCTTTCGCAAACCGTGTATTATATCGAATGGCTCGCCCTACCTGTCTGGACTTGTAGTTACAGCCGAATGCTGCACCTGCCGATACGCCAATGAGTCCGTCAGGCCAGATGTCATGTTCCATCATCACATCCGTCACACCTGCCGTCCATAATCCGCGCATGGCTCCACCTTCAAGCACAAGTCCTTTCTTCATCAGCTAACGCTTATCTACGTATTCGTAGTGTTGATTACTATATTTCTCCTTAGGGAAATGGAATAGGTCGTCCGAAATACCACCAACCTTGACATTACTGATTTTGATGGTTGTATGGAAGATGCCGAGCTTGATGCGTACGCTGATAGGGTAGCGTGTCTTCTTGTCCAGCAAACAGCGCGCTTCCTTGATACCCTTGACGCCCTTCTTGGCTTTCAGCGTGATGTAGTAACCCTCATTCGAGTCTTTGATGCTATAGTTGTAGTTGTCGGGCACAAACTTGAACTTCGTAGCATATTTGTCTCGCTCGTCGGAGTGCGCGTCATAGATGACGATGCGGCTCTTCTTTCGCTCTAACCGATAATACGTAACGTCGTCATTCCAAGCAATATACTTCTCGTCGATAAACTTACTCTTCTTGCCTTTCGTCCAGATTGTTCCCTCCGTTTTGTATATACCGATGATGTTGACTTTGTAGGTCAGTTGCGAACCCTTGTCGCCATAAATCATCTTATAAGTTTCCATGAACATGCGCTTGGCTTGCTGCGCATTAGGGGTTTCTTTCTCCTCTGCCTGCACGCCCAGAACAGTCCAAATCATACTAAATATTACTAACCATTTCTTCATACGGGGTGCGAAGGTACGAAAAAAAAGTGAGCTGACCAAACATCAGCCCACCTTTTTTAATTTAAAACGGTCTCTGTGTCGTCTGAATCGGCTTCCCGAAGGAATATTAAGGTTTACAATTGCTACTGTTAATGCGCGCGCTCGTTTGTACGATCAGGAGAAGCGACGTTATTTGAGTTCTGGTACACCTCGTCGGGTTCGCCAGACTTTTGAGGATTGGCTGTACGACGTGTGCAACGGCTCGCCCTGCATGGATGACATCAACGCTTACGTGACGGAGAAGTTG
>CACYKE010000018.1 GCA_902774925.1 uncultured Prevotellaceae bacterium
TGCCCAGGTGGCGGAATTGGTAGACGCGCACGTTTCAGGTGCGTGTGCCGCGAGGCGTGCAGGTTCGAGTCCTGTTCTGGGCACTCTTTTTTATTCACACGTTATTAAATGTTGGAGAGGTGGCGGAATTGGTAGACGCGCTACTTTGAGGGGGTAGTGTCAATTGCGACGTGGGAGTTCGAGTCTCCTCCTCTTCACTTGTTTGCGGAATTTTCGTGCAAGTCGAGCGCAGAAAGTTTACTTTATGCCGAGACGCCGCCGAAAATAGCGACTGTCGAAGACAGGCGGAAATAGCTCAGTTGGTAGAGCACAACCTTGCCAAGGTTGGGGTCGCGGGTCCGAGTCCCGTTTTCCGCTCTTTTTTATACGGAAAAACAAAACAACCTTTTTAGATGAACTTATATATTCGATACTTTGACCAGGAAGTATTGGTTAAAAATGCAGATGAAGCTGTTGCTTTTCTCTCCGAGATAGAGGAGGTAGGAATGAATCCAATGCTTGAGCGCGACATTCGTGAGTATGTCGGCAGTAATGTGATATATCCCAAGCGTTATAAGGTTCGTCCGCGTGTTTATTTTATCATCATCAAGACCGAGGCAGAAACAATGGAAGACTTTAAGGAGAAGAAGGCTGTGCGTCCTGCTGCCCCTGCTCCCAAGCAGGAACTTCCTGCGCTGGTGCGTCTCAACGAGGAACGCTTCGGCTGGTACGAGGGAGCGCTCGATTTCAAGCGCGTCGCCATCGTTCCCGGCACGAATAAGTTCCAGTATCGCGACACGCATTTTGTGGCTCGTTGCAAGGCAATATCGGGCATGGACTGCTACAATCGCATTGTTGACCACTTGAGTGAGCGTGTGGATCCCCGCAGCCAGTTTCCTTCTGCCAAGGGTAAGAATTTCAAGTTCACTTTCTTAGGACTTTGCAAGTAAGCGCTTATGAATAAGGTGATGTTAATAGGTAACGTAGGTCAGGACCCTGAGATTCGCTATGTCGATCAGGGTGTTGCCGTAGCGCGTATCCATCTGGCTACGACAGAGCGCGGCTATACGTTGCAGAATGGCACACAGGTGCCCGACCACACCGATTGGCATAACGTCATCCTGTGGCGCAAACTGGCCGAAATCGTCGAGAAATATGTCCATAAAGGCGATAAACTGTATATCGAAGGCCGTATCCGTTATTCTACTTACGACGACAAGCAAGGACAGCGTCGTAGCATGACGGAAATCTGGGCCGACAATATGGAGTTGCTCACTCCGCGTTCATCATCTGCGGCTCCTTCCGAGACAGACGCAACGACTGAGTAAGTATGGACGAATATCTTCAACAATTCTCTCAGTTTTTCGACGGTGTGACGCTGATGGCTCCGTCGTTAGGTGCTATTATTGCCGGTGTTTTGGCCTGCCTGCTGTTGTTGGTGTCGGGCTTTGCCTCCGGTTCTGAGATAGCATTTTTCTCTTTGTCACCGAGTGATTTGAACGAACTCGACGAGGAACGCACTTCCGAGGACGTCAAAATCAAACAGCTGCGCGAGGATTCTGAGCGGACGCTGGCGACGATACTGATTACCAACAATCTGGTGAACGTCACCATCATCATGCTGCTCAATTATTTCATTGCGCACGTCATTGACTTTGGCGGGTCCTACTGGCTGCAGTTCCTGTTCGTCACCGTTTTGCTGACGTTCCTCCTGCTGCTTTTCGGCGAAATCATGCCGAAGGTCTATGCCGGACAACACCCGCTCAGTTTCTGTCGTCGTGCCGTCAATGGCATCATGTTTTTCCGTAAGCTGTGCTATCCCTTTGCGTCCATTCTCATCAAGTCGGGCATCCTGGCAGATAAAATGGTGCGTAAGGAGAGTCACGTGCTCAGCGTAGATGATTTGGAGCAGGCGCTGGAGCTGACCGATAAGGACGATATCCGCGAGGAGAAACGTATGCTCGAGGGTATCGTGCGCTTTGGCGACGAAACGGCGAAGGAGATTATGACGTCACGCCAGGATGTTGTCGACCTCAACTTCAAGGCGTCGTTTGCCGAAGTGCTGCGTTGTGTCGTGGCCAACAACTATTCGCGCATTCCCGTCTATCAGGACAATAGCGACAATGTTCGCGGCATCCTGTATATCAAGGACCTGTTGCCGCACCTGTCGAAAGGCAGCAGCTTCCGCTGGCAGTCGCTCATCCGTCCGCCGTATTTCGTTCCCGAGACGAAGAAAATTGACGACCTGTTGCGCGAATTCCAGGAAAATAAGGTGCATATTGCCATTGTCGTCGACGAATTTGGCGGCACCAGCGGTATCGTGACGCTGGAAGATATCCTCGAGGAGATCGTCGGAGAAATCAACGACGAGTACGACGAGGACGAGAAGAACTATGTGCGCGTCAATGCCAATACCTTTGTTTTTGAGGGCAAGACGCTGCTCTCTGAGGTTTACCGGATTCTGAATGTCGACGATGACATCTTCGAGGACGTCGAGGGCGACGCTGACACCATTGCCGGCCTGTTGCTTGAAATCAAGGGTGACTTCCCGAAGCTTCACGAAAAGATAGAATATAAGGACTTCACCTTCGAGATTCTCGATATGGAAGAACGCCGAATCTCAAAGGTTAAGGTCGTGATTAAGCAAGAGCAAGACATAGAAGAGACTAAATAAAAATACTCTTGGAGAAAAAATCATTTCTCCAAGAGTAATTCCTTTTACTCCAAAAGTAATTTTACTCCCAGCCGAAGCGTTTCCAGTTCATCACGTGGCTCCAAACAAAGTTCTGCACCGTTTTGTTCAGCGGCATACTGCCATAGCTGTAGCTTTGTCCCACTCTGGGGATGAACATGCTCACGCAACCGTATTTCAAGTTCGTGTCAAACGTGTCGAAGGCCTTAATTTGTTCATAGAATTCCGTCATCCATTTCATAGACATCCGATAGTATGGCACCGCCTGCTGGTAGGTCTTGTCCCACGTCGCAAAATCCTCTGCCGACAACAACCGCTCCATAATAGCCCTAATATCGTACATCATGTCCACAGGCCATAGCGAATAGGTGTTGTAACAATAGAACGCAATGCCCGACAGATCAGGAGTCTCCGGATACTGCGGATAACCGCCTTGGGCACGCTCCAGCATATCCTGCGTCTTGTTGGCCAAATCACCGACGTATTTCGTGTCAATGACTGACATCGGCACACTATATCCCTCCTCCATATACGGCCACGAAGCTTTCTCCGCATAATTCAGGTTGTTGAAGTCGGCATAATAATTATAATAGGTGTCGATGATGCCCCGATACAGGTTGCTGCCGCTCTTGAACAGCTGGGCCACCATCAATTGGTAAGGGGCTCCGTAGCCCGGAATCTCGGCAGGCGAACCGATCATATACTCCGTCACGTCCTTTAGCTCGTAGGCCGCCTCCACACACATCATGTTACAGCAGTCAGCATAGATGAAGCTCAGTTTCGGCATCACGTTTTTCGTCTGCAGATCCTTCAGTGCACGGGCCATCTGCGTGATATTCATCCACTTGCCGCCAGAGCCGTTACCTGTTTCGTCGATACCGTAAGCGCGCTTCTGGGCAACAGTGTCAGGCTCTACAAGCCATCCGGAACCGTGTCCCCACAATACCAAGCCGTATTCCTTGGCAGGGCATAATCCCGCCACGCGCTCCAATACCTCGCTGAACAAATCGGGGTCGGAAGCGTAGAAGTCGGTGGAATACTTATACAGCGTGTCCACCGGATGATTCTTGTCGTTCTTGATTTCTGCGATAAAGGGTTTGCTACCGTTCAAGTCGACAAACGCCACCAGACGACCGTCCGACGGAATGCCCGTGGCACCCTCCTTCATCTCGTTGATGTCGCTCGCCGCAGCCCCCGACAGGTTGTTATCACCCGAAATATATACCACCACAGTCCGCTGGGTGTCCTTCTTCACGGGCTCGTCGTTGTCCTTCTTACAGCCTGCCAACGCGATGGCAGCGCATAATATGATAAAAAATTTTTTCATTGCTGTTGTTCTTGTTCAAACATTGTATATTGTCCTTGCTGTTGCTTGCGCAAACGCTCCTGGTACCACCACAGGCCGAACAGCATGCCGACAGCCATCAACACCATGTACACCCAGACAGCTGCTGGCGACAGCAACGGACTCGGGGGCACCGTAATCTCAATGGTTCGTGTGTCGTAAGCCTCAGGCGACTCCAGCAAAAATGCCTTCACGTGGAAGCGATATGTTCCTGCGGGCACGTTATAGTAGTGTGCCGTACGCGTCTTGTCGGCATTCACCCAGTCGCGGTCGTAGCCGTCCAACTTATACTGATACACCATGCGGTGCTGCAGCTGATAGTTCAGTGCTGCAAAGCGGAACGCAAATGCCGAGCTGTGCGAGGGCAGCTCCACCTTGCGGCTCTCGGGCACGTAGAAATCGTAGGTATCGTTCAGTCGCGGACTCTGCAACTCGTCGTTCAGATAGAAGTCCGTGATGCGCAGTTTCAGTAGTGAACCCGTCGCATTCTTCAGCTTCTTACGGTCGATAGTGTAGTATCCGTTCAGCGTGCCCACCAGTATGTTACCCCCTTCACCCATGATGACGGAACCCTCCGAGCACATCGTCTCGTCGACACCGTCCAACTGCGAATAGGTGGTGAAAATCTGTTTCTTCACGTCAAACGAGCTCAGCACGTGGTCCGTCGAGAACCACACGTTCCCTTTCTCGTCGAAGGCCATACCGCGAATCTCCTCCGAAGGCAGTCCGTCGGCAATGCCGTAGTTCTTGAATTTATATCCGCCATGCTCGTCGCGGCCCGTGACATAGCTCAGACCACCGCTGTTCGTACCAATCCACATCGTACCCTTGGCATCGCTAGCCAAGTAGACAATGTCGTTACTCATCAGACCGTCCTCCAGGCGATCCGTCATCTGCATCTCCTCGATGGTGACGTTGTTGTTCCTCATCTGCATGATAAGGATACCGTCTGTCGTTCCTGCCCACACCTTGCCGTCTTTGGCTACAGCCAATGTGCGCACCTTCTGGTGAGCGCCTTGCGGATAGCGCTTCAGCGCGTTCTTCGCGTGGATAGCGATATATTTTCCGGCTTTGTTCTTGCGCAGGATGTTCACACCGCCGCCGTATGTCGCTATCCAGATGTTGCCGTCGTGGTCCTCAACGGCCTGATAGGCGGCATTGCTGCTCAGCGACCATGCGTCACCATTCGTATGACAGAGATTTTGCACGTTATATCCGCCGCCGGTGGGCGTAATCTTAAACACGCCCTTGTCCTTGTCGCACACCCAGTAGTTACCCTGCGAGTCCATCGACATACCGTACGGGCGGCTGATGGGCGTCCCCTTGGCGTCTTGGGTGATGGTACCTATGTGGTTGCCCTGGGCGTCATAAATAAAAATTTTTCCGCGCTTGTTGCAGAGGAATGTCAGGTGGCGCTTGGCGTCATAGCACATGGCACGCACCTCGTTATCCATCGGGTGCTCTGACTCCGGCATCACCAGCGTCCTCGTAATCGTGCGCTTTAGGATTTCCAGTTTTTCCAGTCCTCGGCGGATGGTCGATTCCCACACCACGCCGTCGTTCATTTCCAGACGGGCGTTCACTGAGTTCGACAGGTTCCACGGGTTGCTGGGGTCGTTGTGGAAGTACTCCACCTCATCGGCTTCGCGGTTGTAGTATCCGTAGCCGCCGTGATTCATGCGCACCCATACCAGTCCCAATGCCTCGGTAAATTCCGCACCGCGACTGGTGTATTCCGGCACGAGCACGCGCTGGTTGAAGAATTTCACGTCGCCCGTATCGGGATTCAGACGATAGGCACCGTCGCCCGAGTCCGAAAACCATATCAGCCCGCTACTGTCGACAAACAGTCCGGTAATCTCCTTTCCAAAGTCTTTCACCATCTTCGGCTCCTGACCGTACGAGAATTCCATGATTTTTCCCGACCTGGTGCCTGCGAAGATGTTGTAACCGTTCGAGGCCAGACAGGTGATGTCCTCATCCAGGAAGTAACCGTCTTTTTCCAGCGACAGGTTCGACGTGTTGATGCGGTGTACGCCTTGGTCAGTACCTACCCACAGGTCGTTGTGGTAGCCTTCCACCACGCATTTCACCGTCATGTTCCTCGTCATGATCTGCTCCTGCTTCAATCCGTTGCGATCCAGGCGCAGTTTATAGAATCCCGTCTCACCGAACGACATCAACACGTCGCCCACGCTCGTCACGTAGGGCACGAAGAAGTAGTCCACCTTGAATTCGCTGTGTCCGCTGATGCCTTCCAGCGGGTCTTCTATGCGATCCGTCTGGCGGTTCAGCACGAATACGCGACCGTCGTACATCTTCAGCCACACGTTCTGCATCTGGTCGATGGTCATGCGATCAATACGGTTGTGCAACCCCTTCACACCGCTGGTGATACCCGTGCGGTAGTTGTAGAAGTTGTATCCGTCGAATCGCGACACACCGTTCCACGTGGCTATCCACACGAATCCGTAGTCATCGTTATGGAGGGCCGCAATGGTGTTGCTGGGCAGGCCGTTGTCGGTAGAGTAGTGGGATAATGAAGCCTGCAATTGCTGGGCGCTGGCATCCGTCGGAAACCAGAGCACCAGCATTGCAAGCAATGTTAGTAGACTCGTTTTGTAGTTTATAAATACCATTCTACGTGTTTAATAGGCGAAGAGGGGATAGCTCTTCATCGTCTCGTTGACGCGAGCGCGAACGGAGGCAATCACCTGCTCGTTTTCGGGGTCGTTCAACACTTCCTCGATCCATGCGGCAATCTGCACCATCAGGTCTTCCTTCGCACCACGTGTGGTGATGGCGGGAGTACCCAGACGGATACCGCTGGTCTGGAAGGCCGAACGTGTGTCGAACGGCACCATATTCTTATTCACTGTGATGTCGGCAGCAACCAGAGCGTTCTCGGCCACCTTACCGGTCAGCTCGGGATATTTCGAGCGCAGGTCAACCAGCATCGAGTGGTTGTCGGTACCGCCGCTAACGATGCCGAAGCCGCGCTTTACCAGCTCCTCGGCCAGTACGGCAGCGTTCTTCTGCACCTGCTTGGCCCACTCCTTGAACTCAGGCTTCAGGGCCTCACCGAAAGCAACAGCCTTGGCGGCAATGACGTGCTCCAGCGGTCCGCCCTGCTGTCCGGGGAATACGGCGCTGTTCAGCAACTGCGACATCATCTTCACCTGACCCTTCGGAGTCTTGTAGCCCCAAGGATTCTCGAAGTCCTTGCCCAGCAGGATGATACCACCGCGGGGACCACGCAGGGTCTTGTGGGTGGTAGAGGTCACGATGTGAGCCCACTTTCGCGCATACGCTTGTAATCCCACTCGCGGCTGTAGGCCGAGCCACCGCCGATAATCAGCTTCGGCTTGTTCTCCAGAGCCAGCTTCTCCATCTCGTCGTAATCCACGCGACCGGTTTCCTTGTTCAGGTTGTAGCCCACGGGCTTATAGAGGATACCGCTCGTGTTCACCAGCGAACCGTGAGAGAGGTGACCGCCGTGATCCAGATTCAGACCCATAAAGCAATCGCCGGGCTTCAACACAGCCAGCAGCACGGCAGCATTAGCCTGTGCACCCGAGTGAGGCTGCACGTTGGCATACTCGGCACCGAACAGCTTGCAAACGCGGTCGATGGCCAACTGCTCCACCTTGTCCACCACCTGGCAACCGCCATAGTATCTGTGGCCGGGGTAGCCCTCAGCATATTTGTTGGTCAGGTAGCTACCCATAGCTTCCATGACCTGGTCACTTACAAAGTTCTCACTGGCAATGAGCTCAATGCCCTTCAACTGGCGCTGGTGCTCCTGCTCAATCAACTCGAAAATCTGATTGTCTCTTTCCATTGTTTGTTTATTGTGTTATAATAATGTATATCTTTGAGCCTGCAAAGGTACATATTTTTTCTCAAAACACGCTATGATTTGCCAAAAAACATTGCACGCTTCGCATTTTTTCGTTTTCGTTATCGTTTTCGTAATAATTCCACGATTCGCGACATTTGGTTCGGAATGCGGATAGACTGCGGACATTTCGGCAGACATTCCTCGCAGTCCGTACAGCTGCGCGCCCACGACTCGACGTTCGGCAGGGCCTTGCGCAGGCCGTCGGCAAACTGCTGTTTCTTCTCGGCATAGTCGGCGGCCCCCTTGTCGGGCAACGGCAGTATGTGGTTGTTCACCGCCTCGTTGTAGTACGCGAAATTGCCGGGGATGTTTACACCGTACGGACACGGCATGCAGTATTCGCACGTCGTACACGGTATCGTGGGGAATCCCGACATCTGGTCGGCAATCTCCGCCAGCAGTGCGTTCTCCGCCTCCGTACACACCTCCAGTGGCGAGAACGTCTCGACGTTATCCACCAAGTGCTCCATCTGGTTCATACCGCTCAGCGTCGTCAGGATGTTAGGGTAGGAGCCCACCCATCGGAATGCCCATCGTGCCGTGCTGTCGTTCGGACGGACGGCCTTCAGCTGGTCTTCCAGTTCCTTGGCCATCTTGCCGAAAGCGCCGCCACGCAGGGGTTCCATGATGACACACTGCACGCCCGTCTTCTCACATTTATTATATAGGTACTCCGCATCGGCATCCTTCCGCCAACCGTTACCCATCGACGCGTGGCGCCAGTCCAGGAAGTTCATCTGTATCTGGCAGAAGTCCCAGTGGTACTCCGACTGATGGTCCAACAGCCAGTCGAAGGGCCTCACGTCGCCGTGATACGAGAATCCCAGGTGCTTGATGCGTCCTGCCTCGCGCTCTTTCAGCAGGAAGTCCAGCAGGCCGTTGTCCAGAAATCGTCCCTTCAGCGCGTCCATGCCTCCGCCACCGATGCTGTGCAGCAGGTAGTAGTCTATGTGGTCCACCTTCAGCCGCTCAAACGACTGTTCGTACATCCGCTTCGACTTGTCGAAGTCCCACTGGTTCTCCCGCTGGTTCGACATCTTCGTCGCCACGAAGTATTTGTCACGCGGAAAACGGCTCAGCGAGTTACCCGTCAGCACCTCCGACTGGCCGCCCATATACATCGGCGCCGTGTCGAAGTAGTTCACGCCGTGTTCGATGGCGTAATCCACCAGTCGGTCCACCTCCTCCTGCTCCCTGGGCAGGCGCATCATGCCGAAACCCAGCAGCGAGATCTGTTCACCGCTACCGTGCTGTACGCGGTAGGTCATGCGGTTCTGACCTACGGCTACTGGCGTTTTCTCGTCCTGTGCAAACATCCTCAGCGGCCCCATCATTCCCATGGCCACGGCGGCGCCTGCACCCATACCCATGCGTCGCAAGAAATCCCTGCGACTCATGTTCCTCTTGTCATGCTTGTCAGTCATAGTCTTCGTTTCGTTTTCGTTATCGTTATCGTTTTAATGAATATCTGCTGCGAAGATACGTAAAAATTTCGAGCCCACCAAACGATGAGCCCGATTTTTATGTTTCCCTTTCCGGGCGGGCGCGTCGGAAGGGAACTTTGCGGTTCAGCCGATGAACTTCAGGATGTCGGCGACCAGTTCGTCCTCGGTCTTGCCGTCGGCAGTCATCACGAGGTCGTAGTTGCGGGTGTCGTAACGTGAAGTGTCGGTGTATTTTTTGACGTAGTTCTCACGCATCTCGTCCACCTGCTCGATGATCTTGCGAGCCTCGTCCTCGGAGAGTCCCTGCTTGCGCATGACGCGCTCCACGCGGAAGGGCATGGATGCCTGGATGAGGATGTTCAGGTGGTTGGGGTGGTTGCGGAAGATGTAGAATCCCGAACGTCCGGCAACGACGAGCGACTCCTGTTCGGCGATGTCCTGCAACATCTTCGTCTCCGTCTTGAACATCTCCTTGGTGGTGGGGGGATACATGCCTTCATTGTTCATTGCTTCAGCATATCCCACGCTGCCGACCATGCCCGGGGCAACGTTTAGGGCGCGCTTGACTTCGGTCCACCAGGAACTGCTCTCGCCCTTCTGTCGTTCAATTTCCTCGAAGCTGAGGTTATACTCCTTCTGCAAGCCCTTGACGACAAGCTTGTCGCAGAATTCCACACCTAACTTCTCGGCCAGTTTACGGCCTACGGTACGACCACCACTGCCCAGTTCGCGATTGATGGTGATAACAAATTTCTCGTTCTTATTCATAATAATTGCTGCAATATTTATGTTTCTGCCTGCAAAGATACGAATAAGCGAGCAAAGAACCAAAGGAAAACTCGTTTTTCTTTCGTTTATTTGGTTGGTTCACTTTTTTTGTGTACTTTTGCACATCAAAACTGAATAAAACATGAATTACGAAGAGTTACTGGCAGCCAGGAATGATGGCAAGAAGCATCCGGTGATGCTGCCGATAGGCGGTTTCTATCGTGAGCAGGTGGACGGCAAATGGCGTAGTGTGGTGGACATTCGTCCGGAACTGAACCAGAATATCGCCTTTGCGAAGGCCCTGCAGGCGGAGTGTGAGCGGAACAAGACGCTGATGGACAAACATCAGCTGCACTTTACGCCTGTGACGAACGACGAGGGCGACGTGACGCGCTTGGAATTGGAACTCGGAAACTACCAGACTTTCGACCAGTTGCTGAAGGACAATCCGGCAGTGGTGGCCGAGAAGGGATTCATGGACAACGTGCTGACGTCGCTGGTGGATGCTACGACCTATCTGCACGAGCAGGGCTTGCGCCACGTGTGTTTCTCGCCGAAGACGGTATTTGTGCGTAAGGGTGACAGCAGTGCGCTGTTGCTGACGCACGGCTCGTTCTACGGTGGACTGAGTGACCAGCGGGCGTTCTACGGCGACGACGCCGAGTTTGTGGCTCCCGAGGTGTTGAACGGCGGTACGATAGACGACCGTTGCGACATCTACAGCATCGGTAAGTTTATGCTCAGTCTGTATGACCAGAGCGACCTGCCGCTGGAGTACCGCAGTGCACTGAAGAAGGCTGTCAGCGAAGCTCCCGAGGGTCGTTTCGATACGCCAGCAGACATGGTGAAGGTCATCATGAAGCGTCGCGCGAGCTTCCGTTCTATCCTGACCGTCGTCATTGCCCTGGTCGCTACGGCGATATGTGTGGGGTTGTATTTCGAGTATTTCCCTGAGACTCAGCCTATTGAGTTTGTGAAGCCTGCTCCGCGCACACCGACCGACGACCTGATAGATGACGGTTTCGATCCGGCAGAACTGGGTGTGACGAGTGACGGTGACTCGCTGGTGATGGACGAGGCTGATCAGCGTGCTTTTCAGGCGAAGGCCGAGGAGATATTCCGCAAGCGCTACGAGAAGGAGGCCGACCGCATCCTGTCGA
This sequence comes from uncultured Prevotellaceae bacterium, assembly GCA_902774925.1. Lineage (GTDB taxonomy): Bacteria > Bacteroidota > Bacteroidia > Bacteroidales > Bacteroidaceae > Prevotella. The sequence continues at coordinate 11,291 of CACYKE010000018.1, forward strand.
AGATATATAATAAGGAGTATATGAGCAATAGCGAGAAGAAATTCATGGCGGAGAGTGAGTCGACCATCGATGAACTAATGAAGACGCAGAGCGAAATTGGTGCCGACGCGGGTCTGACGCCCGAGCGTTCACAGCTCATTGCCACCGAGATTATTGAGCGTATCACCAATCAGAAGAAGCAACAGTTGAACACGAATAGCAGGGCTATTCAGAAGTAGTCAGATAGATAACAGATAAAAGATAATAGTTGAGATATGAGATCAAGAACAGCAATTTGGTTTGAGTGCAAGATAGCCTACGAGAAAGTGATGGAGGACGGCTTGCAGAAGAAGGTAAAGGAGAATTACGTAGTGGACGCCCTAAGCTTTACGGAGGCTGAGAGCCGTATCATGGAAGAGATGTCGAGCTATATCAGTGGCGAGTTTACTATCGAGGATATTAAGATTGCCAGCTATAAGGAGATATTCTTCTCGGAAGAGGAGATGGCCGACAAGTGGTATAAGGCAAAGCTGCAGTTTATCACCATCGACGAGAAGACGGAGAAGGAGAAGCGCTCGAACGTGAACTACCTGGTGCAGGCCGGAACGCTGAAGGGGGCGGTGAACAACATCGAGAGCGTGATGGGTACGACGATGATAGACTACGTTATTGCTACCGTTGCCGAGACCACGCTGATGGATGTGTTTGAGTACGCTAAAAAGGCGCAGAGCGACAAACCTGAGTTTGAAGGCTGATGTACGACGTTCAAGGAAATCTGCGTGAGGTGTTGTCACGATTGCCACAAGGCGTCCGTCTGGTGGCCATCAGCAAGTATCATCCCAACGAGTATATTGAGGCTGCCTACGCCGAGGGTCAGCGTACGTTTGGCGAGAGCCACGAGCAGGAGCTGCGCCAGAAACACGAGACGTTGCCGAAGGATATTGAGTGGCATTTTATCGGTCATCTGCAGACGAACAAGGTGAAATATATTGCGCCTTATGTGACGATGATTGAGGCAGTGGATTCTTTGAAGCTTTTGTGTGAAATAGACAAGCAAGCGGCTAGGAATGAACGTGTTATAGATGTTCTCCTAGAATTGCACATTGCCGAAGAAGAGACGAAATACGGTCTGACGCCCGATGCCTTGCGCGAGTTGATGGCTGGTGGCGAATGGCGCCAGTTGCAGCATGTGCGCATCTGCGGACTGATGATGATGGCGTCGTACGTGGACGACGAGGAACAGATCCGTTCGGAGTTCCGGTTAGCGCATAGCCTGTTTGATGAAATCAAAGAGCGCTATTTTGCCGATGCACCCTATTTCTGCGAGCGTTCGTGGGGCATGAGCCACGACTATGAGTTAGCCGTAGAGGAGGGTTCGACGATGGTCCGCATCGGGACGACTATTTTCGGTCCAAGAGTTTACTGAGCAGATACTGTCCGCGTTGCATTTCGCCCCAATGGATGGCGTGACGGGGACAGTGATGATAACAGGCCAGACAATTTGTACACCGTTCGTTGTGTTGCCACACGGGCGGTGTACCTTTTATGTCGTCGACAGGACATAGCTTGGCGCACAGACCGCACTGGATGCAGGCCTCGGCATCGACCCAGAAATGTTTGTCGGTTATTAGATGCTTGTTGTAATAGCCGCCAATGACGTAGGTGTAGGTAAAGGGAATGGCGCCTTTGACGAGTTCCTCGACATTGCGCTGGCGTTCGGTGACAACTTGGCATATATGCGTCATGCGCTGTCGGGCAGCATTGACTTTCCGGAGGGCTTTCTCGTCGGTATCGAGATGGAGGAACGAGAAGCAGACATTGGATTCGGGCATGACGATGGCAAAACGTGCGTCGGTGCGTAACCCCTTCTGCATCAGTTCTTTATCGAAGATGCGCATGGCGTAGCCCATGTTGTCGCCGCAGGTGGTGAGGGCGTAGATGTACGTTGAACATTGAACATTCTCTCGGAGAGAGTGTGGCGTTGCAATGAACATTGAACGTTGAACGTTGTTCGCAACGCCACACTCTTGAAGAGAGAACGTTGAACGGCGGATGAATTCGCGGACGATGCGTGGCGGTTGCCAGCCGTGGGTGGGAAAGCAGAATCCCAGGCGTTCGCCGTCCTTCAGCGTATAGTGGAGGTCGCCTTTGTTGAGTTCATCGGGTATAAAGTGCAGTTCGTCGTTGGTGGCTTCTGCCAGTTGCCGGGCGGCCCAGCGAGTGTTCCCCGTGCCGGTGAAATAGAATATCATAGGGCGGTCCTCCTCTTGAATTCGGCACAGGTGATGGCTGTCGCTATGGCCACGTTGAGGCTTTCGGCGGTGTGGTCGCCCGTGTGGTAGTTAGGGATGAGCAAACGGTGGGTGATATGCTGGCGTACGGCCTCGGAGATGCCGTTGCCCTCGTTGCCCATAACGATAATACCATCGGCAGAGAGGGACTGTTCGTAGATATTCTTTCCGTCGAGCAGGGTGCCATAGACGGGACATTGGCAGTGGGCGAAGAGCTCCAGCAGGTCGCAATATATAATATGTACGTGTGCGAGACTGCCCATGGTGGCCTGAACGACCTTGGGGTTATAGACGTCGGCAGTATCCGGCGAGCAATAGATGGTGTCGATGCCGAACCAGTCGGCAATGCGGATGATGGTTCCTACGTTGCCAGGATCTTGAACGCCGTCGAGCGCGAGGGAGAGCTTTTGGCTGTTAGCTGTTCTCTGCAGAGCAGAGTGTGGCGTTGCGAATTGCTTTTGGCTGTTAGCTGTTGGGATTTCGAACAGGGCCAGTACCTCCTGCGGGTGTTGCAGGAAACTGATGCGACGCAGTTCTTCGTCGGTAATAAGCTGAGCATCAGGACGTTCTGTGGTTGAAAAGATGGAGTGGGGGACGTAACCCGCCAGCAACAGGTCGCTGACAACCTTTGGCCCTTCGGCCACGAAAAGGTTCTCGCGTCGGCGGTTTTTCTTCAGCTCGAGCGAGCGAATCAGCTTGATTTGGTTCTTGCTAATCATGTTTTTTACATTATTTGTGTGCAAAATTACGAAAAAGTTTAGTTTTTTTCGTACCTTTGCCTCGAAAATGAAGCAGTTTTTTTTCATTGGCACCCTGTTGGTCGTGATTTTGACCTCGTGTTCAGAGACGAAATATGTCGCTGAAGGCGAATATCTGTTGGATAAGGTGCAGGTGAAAAGTGACGCTCCTGTTCGTGGTCTGACCACTACCCAGATGAGGGATTACATCCGTCAGACCGGTAATTCGCGATGGTTTTCAGCGGTCAAGATACCCCTCTACACCTATTCTCTCTCCGGACGCGACACGTCGCGGTGGGTCAACCGCATGTTGCGCAACATCGGAGAGGCCCCGGTGCTCTACGACTCGGCACAGACGCTGTTGTCGATCAAGAGTCTGCAGGCCCAGATTCAGAATATGGGTTACCTGCGTGCGACGGTTGACGCTGACAACACAACGAAGGGCCGTAAACTGCGTACTACGTATAACGTTCATCCGGGTCCTATTTATTCGCTCCGTCACGTCGATTACGACATACAGGATACGGTGATAGCACAGATTCTAGAGGTGGACAAACCTGAGAATCGTGGCTTGCACCGCGGGATGACCTTCAGTCTAGAGACCCTTGACAATGAGCGCAAGCGTATCACTCAGTTGCTGACCAATACGGGATATTACCGTTTCAACAAGGACTTCATCACGTATAGAGCCGACTCTGTCCCAGGTACCACCGGCATTGACCTGACGCTGGTGTTGCACCGTTTCCGCAATAATCAGGTGACCGACACCACTCACTTACAGTACACTATCCGTGACATCCGATTCCACAGTGGCAACGCCAACGATACGGTTATCCACCTGCGTCCCAATGTGTTACGCAACAATACCTTCATTCGTTCGGGTGACTTGTATTCGGCTAGTGACCAGCAAACGACCTACAACCATTTCGGACGTCTGGGAGCCATTCGCTATACGAACATTAGTTTCCAGGAAGACACGGAAAAGAGGCTGCTCGACTGCGATATCCAGCTCAGCACCAACAAACCGTCATCGATTTCGTTTCAACCCGAGGGTACCAATACCGCGGGTGACTTGGGATTTGCCGCCTCGCTGACCTATCAGAACCGTAACATCTTCCGTGGTTCCGAGCTGTTTTCCGTCGAATTGCGCGGAGCCTATGAGGCTATCAAGGGACTCGAGGGCTATTCCAACTCCAACTTCCTGGAATACAGTCTGCAGACGAGTCTGTCGTTCCCGCGATTCATTGCCCCCTTCCTGTCTAACGTGTTCCGTCAACGTATCAATGCATCGTCCGAGGTATCGTTGATGTACGATTTGCAGAATCGTCCCGAGTTCCTACGTCGTGTGATGAATGCCAGTTGGCGCTACAAATGGAACAATCCCCAACGTTACGATCGCTACCAGATAGACCTGCTCGAATTGAATTTCATCTCGATGCCCTGGATTAGCGACAAGTTCAGGGAAGACTATCTGGATGATGCCGTGAGGCGTAATTCGCTGGTGCTCATCAACTACTCCGACCTTTTTATTATGCGCACGGGTTTCCGCTATAGCTACAACAACGGACGATTTGCCATCAAAACGAACATTGAGACGGGTGGTAATCTGCTGGATCTGATGGCACACTCCTTTGGGTTCCACAAGAATGATGAGGGCGAATATACTTTCTTGGATGTGGCTTATGCACAATACGTGAAGGGTGATGTGGACTATACGCGTAACCTCCAACTCGGATATCGGCGCCAACTCGTGTTCCATGTGGGGCTGGGCATAGCCTATCCCTATGGCAACAGCGACGTGCTGCCTTTCGAGAAGAGCTATTTCTCGGGTGGAGCCAACAGCGTTCGCGGATGGAGCGTGCGTAGCCTGGGTCCGGGAAGTTTCTCCAACGAGGACGGTAAGGTAATTTATATTTACCATATTGGTGACATGAAACTCGACTTGAACATGGAGTATCGTGCCCACCTGTTCTGGAAATTGGACGGTGCACTGTTTGTGGATGCTGGTAATATATGGAACTTACGCGATTACGAAGACGTTCCGGGCGGACAGTTTGAATTTTCAGAATTCTGGAAACAGATTGCGGTCAGCTATGGTTTGGGTTTCCGCTTGAACTTCGACTATTTCATCCTGCGTTTCGACATGGGTATGAAGGCCGTAAATCCCGTCTATAATGACAGTCGCGAGCATTTCCCGATAGTGCACCCCAAACTCAGTCGCGACTTTGCTTTTCACTTCGCGGTAGGCCTTCCATTCTAACCCTCCACTCCCCGTCGCGATGGACGACAGTCACCAGAAAGGTGCCTTCCTGTTGTATTTCTGCGGGTGCTCCAACAGCGGTGGCTTTTAGAAAATTTCTGACGGTTACGGTGACCACACGCAGAGTGTCGTTGGCTATTGTGAAGTATTCCTCAGCACTTGCTGTTGCCCCTCCATTCACCAGTTTCAAGTCCTCCTCCGTGATGTTCGACGCGGCAAAGCGTAACCATCGTTCGCTCTCTGGCGTCGCATAGTTGGCGGCATCCTTGAAATCGCAGTTGAAATATGCCTCAGCCCATTGGGTTGCGGTGGTCTGTGCCTCGTCGTCTCCGTTGAAGCCTGTGTTGCAGCTCGCCATCAGAACAACTGTCAGAAAGGAAAAAAGTAGTCGCATAAACATTAAATATGTAAAATTTCTCTGCAAAGATACAAAAAACTCTTAATTCTTGTCTCTTATTTCTTAACTTTTTTATACCTTTGCACAAATTTTGGCATGAGTGTATGATGAAATTCATCTCTTTCGGTAGTGGAAGCAGTGGTAACTGCTACTTGCTGACCACTCCAAATGATGCCCTGCTGATAGACCTTGGAGTCGGTCTGCGTGGTCTGAAGAAAGATTTCCGTACTTACGGATTCAGTCTTTCTGGGGTTCATCATGTGCTTATCACCCATGATCATGCTGACCATATCAAGTCGGTGGGTTCCTTCAGTAATGACTACCAAATCCCCGTCTATGCCACACATGAGGTTCATGTTGGCATTACGCGCAACTACTGTATATCGCAGAAGATTCCTGCCGCCCTTGTTCGTGTCATTGAGAAGGGAAAGACCATCGAAATCGGAGACTTCAAGGTGACACCTTTCGGAGTGCCTCACGACAGTAGTGACAACGTTGGTTATTTCATCGAGGCCGAAGGTACTAACTTCTGCATCATGACCGATGTTGGTAAGGTGACTGACGAGATGAAAGAGTACATCCGAAATGCACACCATTTGGTCATTGAGGCCAATCATGACGAAGAGATGGTCATGAACGGTCCTTATCCGCAGTTCCTCAAGACGCGCATCCTTTCAGATACGGGACATCTCAGCAACCGTAACTGTGGATTGGCTCTGGTTGAAAATATGACTGAGCAGTTGCGCAATGTGTGGTTGTGTCACTTGAGCGAGGAAAACAACCATCCGGAATTGGCCCGTAAGACCGTTGAAAGCGTGTTGCGTGACTTCGGAATCATTGCTGGTGTTGACTTCCAGTTAGAAGTCCTCAAGCGTAATTCCCCTTCAGGAATTTTTGAACTCGAATAACCGAAACGAAAAAAAGTTTTAAAATCTGCACACTTGTGTAGGTCGTTTCGAAATTTTTATGTATCTTTGCAAAGCTATTTGTGTTTACACGATTATGGACCATATAAGAAATTTCTGCATCATTGCACATATCGACCATGGGAAGTCGACGCTGGCCGACCGTCTGCTGGAGTTCACCAAGACCATCCAGGTGACGGAGGGACAGATGTTGGACGACATGGATCTGGAGCGTGAGCGCGGCATTACGATTAAGAGCCACGCTATCCAGATGGAGTATATGTACAAGGGTGAAAAATATATTCTGAACCTCATTGATACCCCGGGACACGTGGACTTCTCATACGAAGTGTCACGTTCCATAGCAGCCTGTGAGGGCGCTCTGCTGGTGGTCGATGCCACACAGGGCGTGCAGGCACAGACTATCTCGAACCTCTATCTGGCTATCGATAATGATCTCGAGATTATTCCCGTCATCAACAAGATTGACATGCCGTCGGCAATGCCCGACGAGGTGGAAGACGAAATCGTCGACTTGATTGGTTGTGATCCTGAGGATATCATTCGTGCCAGTGGAAAAACCGGTGAGGGCGTGGAGGACATTCTGAATGCTGTCGTCGAGCGCATTCCACATCCCGAGGGTGACGAAAAGGCACCATTGCAGGCATTGATTTTCGACTCGGTGTTCAACTCGTTCCGAGGCATCATTGCTTACTTCAAGATTAACAATGGTGTGATTCGTCAGGGTGACAAGGTAAAATTCTTCAATACCGGTATGGAGTACGATGCTGACGAGGTGGGCGTATTGAAGATGGACATGATTCCCCGTAAGGAATTGCGCACGGGGGAGGTGGGATACATCATCTCGGGAATCAAGAATGCCAAGGAGGTGAAGGTGGGCGATACCATTACCCATATTGACCGTCCCTGTGACAAGGCTATTGAGGGGTTCCAAGAAGTGAAGCCCATGGTGTTTGCCGGTGTCTATCCTATCGATCCGACGGATTATGAGAATCTGCGTGCCTCGTTGGAGAAGTTGCAGTTGAACGACGCCTCGTTGACATTCGTTCCTGAAACGTCGGTGGCGCTGGGCTTCGGTTTCCGTTGCGGTTTCTTGGGATTGCTCCACATGGAAATCGTGCAGGAGCGTCTGGATCGTGAGTTCGACATGGACGTCATCACTACAGTGCCTAACGTAACCTATATGTGTTACACGAAGCAGGGTGAGGAGAAGGAGGTGCACAACCCCTCGGGACTGCCCGACCTAACGATGATAGACCACATAGAAGAACCGTATATCAAGGCCTCTATCATTACCGCTGCCGACTATATCGGTCCCATTATGACGCTGTGTCTCGACAAGCGTGGTGAACTCATCGACCAGCAGTATGTCAGCGGAGGTCGTGTGGAGTTGCGATTTATGTTGCCTTTAGGCGAAATCGTCATTGACTTCTATGACAAACTGAAGTCTATATCGAAGGGTTATGCGTCGTTCGACTATCATATCGACTCGTTCCGTCCGTCAAAATTGGTCAAACTCGATATATTGCTTAACGGTGAACCTGTTGATGCATTGTCGACACTGACACATGCTGATAATGCCGTAATCTTTGGACGCCGTATGTGCGAGAAACTGAAGGAACTGATTCCGCGTCAGCAGTTTGACATTGCCATACAGGCAGCCATCGGAGCTAAGATTATTGCCCGCGAGACAGTGAAGCAGGTGCGCAAGGATGTGACGGCCAAGTGTTATGGTGGTGACGTCAGCCGTAAGCGCAAATTGTTGGAGAAACAGAAACGTGGTAAGAAGCGTATGAAACAGATTGGCAATGTGGAGGTGCCGCAGAAAGCTTTCCTTGCTGTTCTGAAACTGGATTAAAGTATAAGAATAAAAACTAATAACAATCTAAATAGAAAAAAAGAAAATATGGCTACAATCGGACTGACAACAAGAGACGTGGCGCGTGAGTTAGCTCGCCGCTACAGCACTATGACGCATGAGGAACTGGACGTGCTGGAGGGCATTTTGGTTCCTAAGAAATTCCAAAAGGGTGAAATCATCCTCCACGAGGGTGAAGTATGTGAAAGCATCTACTGGGTGGCAAAGGGACTCGTACGCCAGTTCTATTACAAGAATGGTAAGGAACTGACTGAATATATGGCTACCGAGGACAACATTGTGATGAGCATCGAGAGCCTGTTCACGGATAAGCCTTCGACCCAGCAGATGGTGGCATTGGAACCTACCATCCTCTTTGCACTGCCTAAGCGCGAACTGGAGCATGAGGCTGTTCGTAACGTCAATATTCAGATGCTTTACCGTAAGATTCTTGAGGAGTCGCTCATCATTTCGCAGATTCATGCTGACATGCTGCGCTTCGAGTCGGCCCAAGAACGCTATTCGAAACTCGTCAAGCGTTCACCGCAATTGGTGTTGCGTGCACCGTTGGTCTATATTGCCAGCTATCTCCAGATGACTCCTGAAACGCTGAGTCGTGTGCGCACTTCCGTATTGTTGGGCGACAAGAGTGACAAAGACTAAACGCCTTCAGCGATTATTACAACAAACTACTAAATGTAAACATATCGGGAAAGACTTGGCTGAGACGGTCGGGGTTTTCCTTGAACAGTCCGAATAGGGCGCTGCCTGAGCCAGACATGGCCGCATAGGTGGCGCCCATGTTATATAGTTGCTGCTTCACTTCCGCCAATCCTGGGTGTACGGTGAAAACACTTTCCTCGAAGTCGTTTATCAGTCCTTCCTTCCATGTCTCTACGGGCTGCATCACCACCTCGCGGCAGTTCTTCTTGGGATAGTGCGGACGGATGCGGGCGAAAGCCTCTTTCGTCGGTACGGGGATGTCGGGACGAACCACGCCAATATACCATTCGCTTAGGTCGAGGCTGATATCTTCCAGTCGTTCACCGATACCCTCTGCATAGCATGGGCGGCTCTTGACGAAGAACGCACAGTCGGCACCCAGGCGTGCGGCATAGTCCATCATCTGTTGTTCACTCAGTCCCAATTGGAACATGTCGTTCAGTAGCAGAATCATATAAGCGCAGTCACTCGAACCACCGCCCATGCCGGCCTGGGTGGGAATGCCTTTCCACAGGTGGGCGTGACAGCGTGGCAGTGTGGGGAAGTCTTCCTTGAGCAATCGATATGCCCTGACCACCAGATTCTTCTGCTCGTCACCTTCAATATGGATGTTCGTTACTTTCAGGTCGCAGTCTGCGTCGGATGGGAACAAATCGTCCATAGTTGTCACTTCCAACGCGTCTTTGATAGGTACCGGATAGAATACCGTTTCCAAGTTATGGTAACCGTCGGGGCGTTTCTCTACTACGTTCAGTCCCAGATTGATTTTTGCAATAGGAAAATTAATCATAGCGGCAGATAAATAACGTATTTCTCCTTAAACCATTCCTCATTGAACCACTGGCTGATATCTTCCGTTTCTACAATTTTGCGGAACGGCTGCAACTCTGTCTCCAACGTACCGCCTTTCAGGCAAATGATGCCGTTGGGTAGGGCATTGCGGCTTTCCTTGGCAATATTCTTACGAACAATACGCTCCAAGTCGGGTAATGGCATCACCGCACGACTCACGATGAAGTCATAGCGTCCCTTCTCGTCCTCACCACGCAGATGACAGGGTTCGCAGTTTTCCAGACCGATAGCCTTCGCCACCTCCTGTGCCACACGGATCTTCTTTCCTGTACCGTCGATGAGCTTGAAGTGACACTCTGGAAACATAATAGCCAGGGGAATACCCGGAAATCCGCCTCCCGTTCCGAAATCTAGGATGCGCGTACCAGACTTGAAGCGTAACATCCGGGCTATGGCTAATGAGTGCAGCACGTGGTGTTCGTACAGGTTGTCAATGTCCTTACGTGAGATGACGTTGATTTTCGCGTTCCAATCACGATACAACTCGTCTAGCATCTCATACTGTCCCAGTTGTTTTTCCGTCAGTTCCGGAAAGTATTTCTGAATGATTTCTGCTTTCATGCTGCGAAGGTACGAAAAAAAAGTGGATTCACCAAATGTCAACAAAGCTTTTTGGTGTAGAATGTCTCGTAGGTTCGGGCAACTTTGAGGTAGTCGTGATGGCGGAGGATATAGTCGACGCTCTGCTGCTTTAATAGTGACAGACGTTCGGGATGAAGGACGAGTTGCTCGAGTTCGTGATAGACGCTGTCATAGTTGGGTTGGACGTTGACGATGGGACGGAGCTCGCTCTCGCCCAAAATATCGTAGTTCTCGGGTTCGCCGCCTCCAACAACAACAATACCCTTCGACATGGCAAGGAGCGCATTCATGGCGGGGGTATAGCTGTAGAGCTGATCGAGGAGGACATCGCTGGAGGCAAGCATGGCTTGGTATTCATCGAAGGGCAAACCTTCGACCGCGGACAGGGCGACACGGTCGGGATAGCGCGCTGCGAGGTCTTGGGTTGCGCGGAGCATCACATCGGTGCCTTTGTAGGCACTCCGGTTACGGCTGATGCCCACGAATATCTTGATAGGAAGGGTAGAGGTAGGTATCGTTGGGTTGGCAGGGATGATGGGATAGGGGATGAAAGCCGTCTTGTCGGGGAAATGTGGACGATAGCAGACGTCATATTCGTAGAGTCCGGTGACGATGCCGTCGCAGTCAGTTGCAATCATTTGGTTCAGGCGCTCCTTAGCGGTGCCTAGCCAGTCGCGACGTTCCTTCATGGCATCAGGGTCGGTGCGCAGTTTGTCACCGATATTGAAATCGCTATAACGCAAGGGCTTATTGGTCACGCATTCGTGAACCCAATAGTAATCCATGCCATAAGCGCCAAGTATGAGCCTCCTGTTGTTCCTGCGGAGCCATTTGTAAAACCAAAACAGCCTTTCAGCTTTCAATTCAAAGAACATGGGATTGATGAGCTGTACCACGTCATAGCCTCGCATCTTGGGCAGTAACGTCCATAGTCTCAGCATGAGCCGTATGCCGCCAATTTTGCCAGGTGTGCGAGCGACATCAATATCGCGCGGATAGTCCTTCCAGAAATCTCCGTTTGAGATGACGCACACGTCGTGACCCAGGGCGCGGAGACCCTCGGCCAACGTCGCGTGGACATTGCTGTATTCGCCTATGAGGAGTATTTTCATCGTTCTTTCTTCAGTATGGGTAGCGTGTTTAGCAGGATGGTGCGTCCCAATTGTGTGTTGGTCATCCGACGAAACCACTGATATTTTTTCGAGTAGTCACGGTCGGGAAGGGGGAAGAGGCCCTCTTGTCGTAGTGTCTCGAGCCGTGCGTTCAGTATCTGACGCGAATGGGTGAGCACGATGGTGTTGTAAATATAGTCCATTGTGAGCTGTGCTACCCTTCTTTGCAGTGCAATGCGGTCTGTTTGTGGCATGGTGTCTGCCAGTTGGTTGAGATGCAGGATGACCTCCATGGTATCGTCCAACCGTTTCTGCTTTCTTTTCTCATTGTGTTGATGGATAGCTGAAGAACTACGTGGACGGTAATAGTAGGCCTGTGCATTGGTCTTGATAACGCTATCTGCCCTTAAGAGCAGCTGTGGCGTAAATTCTTCGTCCTCGCCGTATTCTATGCCTGGAGTGAAAAACAATTGACTGCGTGCAGCCTGGCGAAAAAGAGTGCACCATACAGCTCCATGGATATTATTGTTGCGCATATAGTCGGAACCTGTTTGTATAGAGGAATCCTGGTAGGTGGAGTCTTCTTCTTCTGTTTTCGATTTGGTGAAATCGAAGAGCACCACGTCTAATCCTTCGTAGCCTCGTATTAAATCGAGACAATGATCATAGGGAGCGGGTAACAGGTAGTCATCGCCATCGACTATCTGTATGTATTTTCCTTTGGCCATGCGTAACGCAACATTGCGTGCCTCGCTGACTCCTTTATTATTCTGGCGTACATAGATAATCTGGTCGCCATACTGCATCAGTCCGTTCATAGGACTTACATCTGAACCATCATCTACGACAATGATCTCGCGTTCATTGGGTAGCAACGAAAGTGTCAGAATGCTGTTGATACACTCGCACAGCATCTGAACGGGTAGGTTGTAATAGGTGACGATAAACGTTACCAGTGGCGTGGCTTCTTGAAGCGATGTATAAGCTTTGTAATCTTGCATATTTTTTTGACACCTAATATGTTATGTGCTTCTGCTTTTAGCTTTTCAGGGCCCTGGAAGACTTGTGGATTGAGTTTTCTAAAGGGGAGCCTAATATCACCTTTGAGTCGTTCCCAGACGTCTATTTGGATATTCAGAAGATAAAGATAATATATATCGTCTATTGGCATCTGGCTGGTCAAATGCGCTTCCAGCAACATGGCTAGTTGCTCACCACTGGCATTGGCGGTAATGCCTTGAGGATTATAGCAGTAGTGGTACAGTCCCTTGCTGCTGGTCTTGACCTTCCGTGTCTTTTTCAACAGCTGGGGCAGAGTATAGACATCCTCAAACACCTTGCCTTTAGGAAATCTGACCTGTTCAAACAGTGCACTACGGTAGATTTTGTTCCAGGCATAGGTGTGTTGATAGGCACGTCCCTGCAGCCAGTATTCATTCATATCGGTATAACTGTGGTCTTCAGGTGACAGTCTTTCGGCAATGGCATATTCCAGTATGTCTGCATCTTCTATGATGTCCAACAAGGGTGCATAAGTGCCAGGAGCCAGATAGTCATCAGAGTCTACAAAGGTCAGAAAATCACCATGAGCAACATCGATTCCCGCATTACGGGCATCGCTCAGTCCCCCGTTCAATTTATGGATGACGCTGACACGAGGGTCTTTATGTGCCCACTCGTCACATATTTGAGGGCATCGGTCTGGTGAACCGTCGTCTACCAGAATCACTTCCATATCATCAACATCCTGTATTAGCACACTCTCAATACAACGGTCGAGCGTGGCTTCTACACGATAAACGGGAATGACGATACTGAGTTTCATGCCACAAAGGTACGAAATAATTTGCAAATACCATAAAGATTTTGTAATTTTGCAGCCGTTTAATGCTAACTCTTTATGAGTGATCAGGGAAAAAACTATAGTCATATACTAAAATACACAGGTATTTTTGGCGGAGTGCAGGGGCTAGTCATACTGATTGGCCTTGTACGCAATAAGTTTATGGCCCTGTTGCTGGGTGCCGGCGGTATGGGATTTAATGCCTTGTTGACCTCGGTGCAGAATTTTGCCTCGCAGTGTACGAATTTGGGAATTTCGTTCGGTGCTGTGCCTCGGCTGTCGGGATACCATGAACAGCAGCGTACGGAACTGGTGGAATACTACATTCAGGTAGTGCGGCTGTGGAGTATGATAGCTGCTGTGCTGGGGTGTATATTCTGTGTTGTGGTGAGCCCATTGATCAACGACCTGTCGTTTACATGGGGTAACCATACATTGCACTATGCCATGCTTGGTGTGTCGGTGGCGATGATAGCCATTGCGGGTGGTGAAACTGCCATTTTGAAAGCTACACGACGTCTAGGGGCTCTCGCGCGCGTACAAATTTATATTGCGGTAGCTTCAGTCTTCCTGTCAATCCCGTTGTATTACTTTTTCCGTCATTCAGGTGTTGTTCCGGCTATTGTATTAATAGCTGCAGCGGGCATGCTGGTAACCATTGGCTATTCATATCGCCTATATCCGCTGAAAATGCACTTTAACAAGAAACATCTGAAATATGGGGCGAGTATGATACGTTTGGGACTGGCCTTCGTAATTGCTGCAGCGATAGGTAGTGCGTCAGAGATGTTGATCAGAGCGTATCTGAATGTGGAAGGCGGACTGGACTTTGTAGGTTTATACAATATCGGATTCATGTTGACCATCACGTATGCTGGCATGGTCTTCTCAGCGATGGAGAGCGACTATTTCCCGCGTTTATCGGGCGTCTGCAAAGATATTATTAAGACAAACGAAACAGTGAACAAGCAAATAGAAGTGTCACTGTTGCTGTTATCGCCTATGCTGGTGGCGTTGATTATGATGCTGCCCGTGCTGATCCCGATATTGTTTAGCCGTGAATTCATGCCGGTTGTCGGAATGGCTCAGGTGACCGTATTGGCGATGTATTTCAAGGTTCTGACGATGCCTGTGGCATATATCACCCTGGCACGGAGCTTATCACTGTCGTATCTGCTGCTGGAGACGAGTTATTTCGTGGTACTTGTCGTGGCAGTGATGGTCGGCTTCCAGCACTGGGGACTGTGGGGAACAGGACTTGCCATCGTGGTGGCCCATGTGTTTGAATGCATCATGGTAGGGGGATATTCGTATATGTATTACGGCTATCGGACTACAAAGGCTGTGTTGCGTTATGCTGCAGTACAGGCAATCATCGGATTTGTAGCCTATGGCGTAACACTGGTGGCTGAAGGTTGGTCCTACTGGATAGCAGAAGCCGCACTGACAATGGTCAGCACGGCTTATTCGGTTCATGTGTTGCGTCAGAAGATACACCTGTGGGAATCGCTCAAGCGCAAATTCACGAAATCAGCATAATCTGAGCAATCTGTGTAATCTGTGGTCTAGAAACGGAAGTCCAGCTCGACGTCTACCAGATTGTAGTCGTGTTTGGCTAGATTGCGGTCGTTGATGCGAGCATACTCAAGATGCATCTCCAGATTCTTCGTGAAGAAATAGTTCAAACCAATTTCGTACGATGTCTTGGC
This sequence comes from uncultured Prevotellaceae bacterium, assembly GCA_902774925.1. Taxonomy (GTDB): domain Bacteria; phylum Bacteroidota; class Bacteroidia; order Bacteroidales; family Bacteroidaceae; genus Prevotella. Next base: position 26,560 of record CACYKE010000018.1, read on the forward strand.
GCTGCTCCACTCCTTGGTGCTGCGATAGCACTGGTAACGAGCCTTGGCATGAAGCTTCGACTTGATGACGGGCACGATGCCAAAGGCATACCAGCCATCTGCCTTGTCACCTTGGGAATAGTCTATCTCACGCACATTATTTGCAGGTTTTGCAGCACCCCAACCTTGACTGTGGATATACTCTGCACGGAAAGTGTATTCGTCTTTGTCGTACTCAGCAGAGAGACAGTAACGGTTCTTTTCAACGCTGCGGGTCTCACCTGTCAGCGGGTCGAGCATGGCACCGCGACTACCTGTCCATCCGAAGGCACCAATGCGCAGACCCTGAATAGGCATTACCCATACGCCACCAATGATATCCTTGCGGTTGTCCTTGTCCTTCTCATTGATACCTTCACCATTGTAGACGCCCACCTGATAGTGGAACACGCGACGGCCTTTGGCATTGGGGAAGAGGTCACCAGAGAACTGAATACCGATGTCACGACCACCTGATGATTTCTCACCCGTACGGTCTCCGAAACCTGACAAGTTGTTGATGACATCAGCATAAGCGCGCCAGCCCTGTGTGATAGGGTGGGTAGGATTCTCATACGTAAAGGCACGCTTGAACTGTCCTGCACGAACCTTAAACTCGGGGAATCTGCGCCACTCAGCATAGAGATCTACCAACTGGACGGTAGGCTCACCAGGACCTTTCACGTTGGTTCCCTGTATTTGGGCACGCCAGTCGAAATCACCGATCTTACCGTCGAGGATGAAACGCGCCAGACGGAGATTAAACGTGTTCGAGTGGTTTCCTTCAGGGTCCTGTCCCTGATACTGCAGCATACCGTAGCCGCTGAACTTGATGTTCTTCACCCATGCAGGCAGCTCGATGGTAGACTTTTGACTGGTCTCAGTTGTCTCAGTGGTCTCGAGTTCCTCGGCATTGATGGTGCATACGCAGCTTGTCAGCAGCGCAGCAATCCATGTAAGTCTTCTTGAAATCATAAGCGTAACTGTTTAGTAGGTTAGTAAAAAATGTTATTCTGCTTCGAAATATTCTTGTAGTTCTGACGCTGCACTGCCTTCGTTGTTGGATAAATCGCGGATGATCTTACCATGCTCAAGCAGGGCAATACGTGTGGAGATATCCACCGTATGCTGCAGGTTATGACTTGAAATGAGGATGGTCGAACCGGTCTCGTTGGCATAGTCCTGCAACAGATGTTTGAGTACCATCTGACTGGTGGGGTCAAGGAAATTGAAAGGCTCGTCGAGAATGACGATCTTGGGACGACGGAAGAGGGCAGAGATGATGCCCACCTTCATCTTGTTACCGGCAGAGAGGTTGCGGATGAGTTTCTTCTGGCCAAACACCTCGCCATTGGCAAAGCGTTCAAACTGCTGCAGACGCTCATCGACTTCCTGCTGACTGATGCCTGAAACCTTACCCAGAAAGGCGAAATATTCCTCAGGAGTGAGGAAATCAATGAGGAAACCCTCGTCGATGTAGGCTCCTACATGCTGCTTCCAAGCTTCGCTCTCGGTGGGATTGATAGCCACAGTTTCTTTTGTTACCACTGTGCCCGAAAGTTCTCCGTCGGGTAAAGGAAACACATAACTCACACTGCCTTCGTCTGCCTTAAGCAGGTCAAGGAGCAGGCGGAAGAGGGTTGTCTTACCCGCACCATTGTTTCCTACCAGCCCGAGGATATCCCCATCGTTGATGATAAACGAGGGGATATCGCAGGCACATGTTTCGCCAAACTGTTTCTTGAGGTTGTCTATCTTAATCATAATTCTAGTATTTCTAGAGTTTCTAGTGTTTCTAGTATTTCTAGTTAAACTAGATTACACCAGTCCCCTTCCGTGACAGTTCTTGAACTTCTTACCGCTGCCGCAGGGACAGGGATCGTTGCGACCGGGCAGCTTGTCCTTGATAATTGGTGTGCGGGGCTGCTGGGCACGGGTGTCCTGAGCAGCGGCAGCAGCCTGATTAGGATCGGTCATCTGCTCCTGTGAGAGGCTCTGCTTCGACTCGGTATATTGACTGCGCTGGGTGTGCTCCTCGGGAGCAGCTTCCTGTACCTGTTGCATCTCTGGAATCTGGGCACGCATGAGGATTGAAACGGAACGGTTGTTCATGACGTTCACCATATTGTCGAACAGTTTGACACTTTCGAGTTTGAAAATCAACAAGGGGTCTTTCTGCTCGTAAGAGGCGTTCTGCACGGAGTGCTTCAACTCATCCAGTTCACGGAGGTTCTCCTTCCATGCTTCATCGATAATGTGGAGTAGAATCTGCTTCTCAAATTCCTTAACCACCGACTTGCACCCAGTGTCGTAAGCTTCCTTCAGATTACAAGCGATGTTATACATCTTGCGTCCATCGGTCAGGGGCACGACGATGCGCTCGTATATCTGACCCTGATTCTCGTAAACCTGCTTAATAACAGGCATGGCCACCTCCTGCACGTGTTCCATCTTACGTTTGAAGTTGCCCATTGCCACTTGGAACACTTCCTCGCAGAGTTCCTCGTGGTTTTTGTTGATGAATTCTTCGCTGGAGAAGGGACACTCCATGGCAAAGACCTTGATAAACTGCTCCTTGCAGCCCTCGTAGTCGTTCTGCTCAATGATGTTCACAACCCGGTCCCAGATGGTGTTCGAGATATCCATACCAATACGTTCACCCATCAGGGCGTGACGACGCTTCGAGTAAACCACGGTACGCTGCTTGTTCATCACGTCATCGTATTCCAGCAGGCGCTTACGGATACCGAAGTTGTTCTCCTCAACCTTCTTTTGGGCACGCTCTACTTGCTTGGTAATCATCGAACTTTCAAGTACTTCGCCCTCCTTGAAGCCTAACTTGTCCATCACGGTGGCAATGCGCTCAGAACCGAACAGACGCATTAGCTTGTCTTCCAACGAGATAAAGAACAGCGAAGAACCTGGGTCTCCCTGACGGCCGGCACGACCACGCAACTGGCGGTCCACACGACGTGACTCATGACGCTCAGTACCGATGATGGCAAGACCGCCGGCGGCTTTTACTTCGGGCGAAAGCTTGATATCGGTACCACGACCGGCCATGTTGGTGGCGATGGTCACGGCACCCTTACCATTGGTCGACTGACCGGCCAGGGCCACAATATCAGCCTCCTTTTGGTGCAACTTGGCATTCAGGACTTGATGGGGAATACCCTCGCGCTTGCCGGTCTCGGGATTGACATACATGTCGAGCATACGGCTCAAGAGTTCAGAAATTTCCACTGAGGTAGTACCAATCAGTGTCGGACGTCCCTGATTGCGCAGGCGAACCACTTCCTCAATGACTGCACGATACTTCTCGCGGGCTGTCTTGTAGATGCGGTCATCCATATCGTCGCGGATAACGGGACGGTTGGTGGGAATCTCCACCACATCGAGCTTGTAGATGTCCCAGAACTCACCAGCCTCCGTAGAAGCAGTACCGGTCATACCAGCCAGCTTGTGGTACATACGGAAATAGTTCTGCAGGGTGATGGTGGCAAAGGTCTGAGTTGCAGCCTCCACTTTCACGTGTTCCTTGGCCTCCACAGCCTGGTGCAGACCATCTGACCAACGACGGCCTTCCATGATACGGCCGGTCTGCTCATCAACAATCTTTACCTCGCCATCGATAACGACGTATTCATCGTCCTTATTGAACATGCAATAGGCCTTCAGCAATTGCTGCAACGTATGGACACGCTCACTCTGCACGGCATAGTGCTGGAGCATCTCGTCCTTCTTATTGATGCGTTCCTCGTCCGTGAGTGTGGTGTCACCCTCAAGGGCAGACAGCTGAGCGGTGATGTCGGGCAACACAAACAAATCCTTGTCGTTCACCTGATTGGCGAGCCATGCAGTACCCTTGTCAGTGAGATCGCAAGAGTTCAGCTTCTCGTCCACCACGAAATACAAGGGCTCTACGACCTCTGGCATACGGCGGTTGTTGTTCTCCATATAGGTCTCTTCAGTCTTGAGCATACCGCTCTTGATACCTTCCTCAGAAAGGTACTTGATGAGGGGCTTGTTCTTGGGCATCGACTTGTGAGAACGGTACAGTGCCAAAAAGCCTTCGTCTGTCAGCTTCTTATCATTCTTCTGCTGGCCTTCACTGATTTTCTGTTTAGCCTCGGCCAGGAATTGTGTGGCCAATTGCTTTTGCGCACCAACCAATTTCTCAACCAATGGCTGATACTCTTCAAACATCTGGTCGTCACCCTTGGGAACGGGACCACTAATAATCAGAGGCGTACGGGCATCGTCAATCAATACGGAGTCCACCTCATCGACAATGGCGTAGTTGTGAGCCCTTTGCACGAGGTCAGAGGGTGAAATGGCCATGTTGTCACGCAGGTAGTCGAAACCGAACTCGTTGTTGGTACCGAAGGTGATATCAGCCTGATAGGCCTTGCGACGGGCCTCAGAGTTGGGCTGGTGTTTGTCGATACAGTCCACGCTCAATCCGTGGAACATATAGAGCGGACCCATCCACTCGGAGTCACGCTTGGCCAGATAGTCATTGACGGTCACCACATGGACACCATTACCCGTCAGGGCATTCAAGAACACAGGCAGCGTAGCAACCAGTGTCTTACCTTCACCAGTGGCCATCTCAGCAATCTTACCCTGATGCAGTACGGTACCGCCAAACAACTGTACGTCATAGTGGACCATCTCCCATTTCAGGTCGTTGCCACCAGCTGTCCAGTGGTTGTGGTAGATGGCCTTGTCACCATCGATGGTGATGAAGTCCTTGCGCGGGTCTGCTGCCAGTTCACGGTCAAAATCAGTGGCCGTGACGATGGTCTCCTCATTTTCAGCAAACCTGCGGGCGGTCTCCTTGACGATGGCAAAGACCTCGGGTAACACCTTGTTAAGGGATTCTTCGTAGATGTCAAGAACTTCCTTCTCTATCTTGTCAATCTTTGCAAAGATATCTGCACGCTCATCGATAGGGGTGTCTTCGATGGTGGCCTTCAGCTTCTCTATCTCTTCTTTCTGCTCCTTGGCAGAGTCCTGCACCTGACGCTGGATTTCCTTGGTGCGCTGGCGCAACTGGTCGTTGTCGAGCTGCTGTACAGCAGGATAGGCTGCTTTTACCTGTTCAACCACAGGCTGAATGAGCTTCATATCACGGGAAGCCTTGTCTCCGAACAACGAACGTAAAATCTTATTAAAATTCATCTTTATAATTACTTTTTGTTTTTGTCTTTTCTACCTTTATATATTAACGGGTGCAAAGGTACGAAAAAAAATCCGTACTTTTGCTTACCTTTTTACTTTTTTACCTTTTTAGCTTAAAAAAGTGGTTCTGTCTTGCAGGCATTAGGAGCACGAATGCGAATGGCACGCGCGATAGTAGGTGCAACACGCTCTGCTGTGACAGCTGTCTGAACGCGTTGAGCCTGGATATTACTGCCAAATAAAATGATGGGGAAGGGGATGACATTGGCTCTTGATGTTGTCTGCTGGTGGGTTTCCTCGTTGACCAATTGCCAACCAGGATTCACCTCAACAATCAAGTCACCACATTTCTCCTTATGATATCCATTGCGAATCAGTCGTAATGCCTCACTGTCGGAAGTCTGCAACTGATAACTGGTATAAACCTGACAGATGCCCGACAACTGCGACAGGAAGTCCTGAGCCAGCTGCAGCACCTCAGTTCTTTTCAGGTTTTTCTGCTCAATAACCTTTTTATTCAGAAAAATCTGGTTCTTGTAGTAGGTCTCTACATATTGTGCAGAACCGTACATCGCGCCCAGATACATGTTCAGCAGGTTTGCAGAACGGTTGATATAGACCTTTCCGGTAGGAATGTGGTATCGTTCGTTTTCGCTTTCCTGTTCTTCCTCTGTAGTGGTAGCTCCTGTCAGCACAAATAGTACACGCTCTTGCGGTATCCGACCTAAAATGCCTTTTACCAGTGCTGCAATGTTACGGTCCATCAACTGATAACCCACCATATCTGGCTGCAGGTCGTAGTTCACACACAACAGGTCTGGCTGGTCGTCATTGCCCAATCCTAGCTGTTCTACACTTTTGATGACCAGGTCGGTAATACTCCTGTTGTTGTCATTCGTGGGCAGATATTGGTTGGCATACCAGTTCAGCCACTGGTTAGCGGGCTTGTAATAAGGCGACTGCTGCCATTTTCCTTTTTCTATCCATACTGCTCCATCAGCGGCATGGCCTGCTGACAAAATGGCACATGCTGCACTTGTCGCAAACGACAGAACCTTTCCCTGTCCCTTGGTGGCTATCTTCAACTCGTCACCAAGGGTAGATGTCATCAATTGACTGGGCGACAGCTTTTGTCCTTGATCTTCCAGAATATGCTGTGGTCGCAGTGTAGTGCGGTTCAACCATTCTGCTCCGGTGACGCCATGATAATAGGGTGTAGTACCTGTCTGCAGGGAAGCTGATGCTGACGTGGCATCTACGGGTGTGAAATCATAATGGGCATAGGGGAACATCATTCCCTGTTCCATCAGCCTTTTCAGACCGTCTTGCGTATAGAATGGGACATAGGTCTCCAACAAGTCCGTGCGCAACTGGTTGACAGTGATGTTTACCACCAGTTGTGGCGCATTTTGCAGCACCTGTGCTGTGGCTTCAGCACTGAAACCCAGCATCGTCAGAAGGGTGATATATAGATATCTGTTTCTCATTTGCGCCATAATTTAAAATGCATGATACATTGTAACAGCAAACATAATGCCAAAATCCAGATGCCCTCAGTATACGACTGGAAAAGACCACCAATGAGGAAGAGTACGCACAGGACTGCCAGAATTATCCAGTAGATGGTCTTCTTCCCCCTGATCACTGGCCAAAGGAACAACCAGTGGATGGGATTGAACAAGATGATTTGCAGATTCAGGCTGACTGTGGGATGCTGCGAGAACAGCATGAGGAACAGAACAATACCGATAACGCCCGAAATAACCATGAGCAGGGCATCCCAGTAGATGTAGATGCCTTTTTTCCTCCATTCCATGATAAAGAAGATAATCCCGATAACCAGCATCATACAGAAATATTGTATGGGGGTGACGGGAAATTCTTTTTTGATGATTTGTACACCCGCAGGAACCGCTATGCGACGTTCCTTGACCAACGGACGGTAGATACCATTCTCATAGATTTGGGCACGGTCGAAATCGTACATGAGGTTATGGGGCAGAAATTCCTGTTGGCGTAGGGTGGTGGGCTGGTCGGCTTTGATGCCCAAGAGCAAATCATTGCCCCATTGTGCCCAGCGCTTGTTACGAGTCATCTCATGAACCATATCTCTATACGATGGCGTAAAATCCTCACGCTCAGCATATTTTACTTCTCCGTTCACGCACTGCTCAATGATGTCGCGGGCTTTTGTCGTACAATTGTTATAGAAGTAGTTATAACGGTAAATGCGGTTCTCTGACTGCAGATTCTGCTGCAGCAACCCCTCCAGTCGCATGATTTCCTCACCATTCAGGTTCAATACCTGTTCGGTGACCATACTGCCAAAATGCTTGTATTCCTCTTGGAAGACGTTGTAAGGGTAGGCACCTAACTCATAGTCTGTCAGACCGAAAACGAAACGTGCGACAAAATGGGGAGCCTTGAAATTGAATACACCCCAGTTGAAGGCAATATCCAGACCTGTTCTGAGGTTATGCCAGCGCAGAGCCGTATGGCCATATAAACTGTACACCTCGTCATGGGGCTGACAAGTGAGCAGCGACACCTCGATGGAGTCGGGTGGGGTGCTTTCTGCTTTTTCGTCAGCAAACACCGGATGAGGTGTTAAAAGTACTGCAGAAAGCAGAAAAAATGTCCTAAAAATGATTTTTAAATGTTTCACGATGCAAAATTAGCTTATATTTTCGACTTATCGTGCGTTTATTTCGTTTTTTTTCAATAATTTTGCAGTCGATTTTCGAATTAGTAAGAAAAAATAGATGAAAAAACGAATATTTGGAAGTGTCTTGGCTGGCATTTGGGCCTTTTCTGCCATGGGTCAGATTAGCAACACGCTCTCCCCATACAGCCAGTATGGCATCGGTGTGTTGGCAGATCAGTCTCAGAGTTTCAGCCGTGGTATGGCCGGCCTCTCACTTGGTGTACGCGACAGCAAACATCCCAATGTCACCAATCCAGCCTCCTATTCTGCCGTTGACTCCCTGACCATGCTCTTTGATCTCGGTCTCTCTGGTCAGATTACCAGTTTCAAGGAGGGTGATACAAAGAGAAATGCAAAAACAGCTGATTTCGACTATGCTGTGGGTATGTTCCGGCTGCTACCGAAGGTGGGTGCCTGTTTTGGAATTATTCCTTATTCTAATATAGGCTACAACTTCTACGATTCACAATGGATTGGTGAGCGTGCCAGTGACTATTTCAGTGGTATCGGTGACAACTACTATACCAATTCTTATACGGGCTCCGGTGGATTCTCACAGGCCTTCCTGGGTTTTGGTTGGGAGTTTGTAAAGGGCTTGTCCATTGGTGCCAACATATCCTATTTCTGGGGAAAATACGAGAAGACGGTGATTTCTACCTTCAGCGACAGCTATGCCAACACTTTGACACGTACTTATAGTGCCAATGTCAACAGCTGGAAACTCGACCTGGGTGCCCAGTGGTGGACGAACATCACTAAACAGGATCGCCTGACGATTGGTGCCACCGTAGGTATTGGCCATAAGTTGGGCGCTAATGCCAACATGGATGTCGTCAACACCAACACAAATACCAGCGTCTCTTCTACAACGAGAGATAGTGTGGCCAACGCGTTTAGCCTGCCTTATTCTTTTGGCATTGGTGCCACAGTGCTTCATAAAAACAGTCTGACCATTGGTGCTGACTATCAGTTGCAGCTGTGGAGCAAACAGAATTTCCCCATGGTTAATTCTGTCACGAAACACTATGAGTCAGCCAGTGGCGTACTGAAAGACCGCCATAAGGTGACAGTGGGTGTTGACTGGATACCTGATGCAACGAACCGTAAATTCTTCAAACGCGTTCATTATCGCATGGGAGCCTCCTATGCTACCCCATATTATAAAATAGGTACGCATGATGGACCCAAGGAGTTGACGCTCAGTGCCGGTTTCGGACTCCCCATTGTTAACACGTGGAACAACCGCACCTCATTGAACATCAGTGCACAGTGGGTACACACTTCTGCCAAGGATTTACTGACTGAAAACACGTTCCGCATCAATATCGGATTGACTTTCAACGAACGTTGGTTTGCAAAATGGAAGGTCGACTGATTGTTTTCGGACTGTTGTTAGTGGGCTATTGTTCCTGTTCTGAAGTACAGGAACATACTGCTCCTGCCATCAATGAGCGCGACTCGGTGTCTATGATGACTAGCTATGGTGTCAACACACTCATCAGTGACTCTGGCGTCATTAAATACAAGATTGTCACAGAACGCTGGGATGTAAACACAGTTCGTAAACCGTCTCGGTGGACGTTCGAGAAGGGCATCTTTCTCGAACAGTTTGACGAAAAGTTCCATGTCGAAGGGTATATCAATGCTGATACGGCATGGTATTATGACCAGCAGAAACTATGGGAACTCCGGGGACGTGTACATATCCGTAACGTCAATGGCCTTATATTCGACAGCGAGGAACTCTTCTGGGATGGCATCAAGCATGAATTCTATTCCAATAAGTTCTCCAAGGTGGTAACCCCTGAGCGTACCATGCAGGGTACACGTTTCCGCAGTGATGAACATATGATGCATTATGAGGTCACCAATAGCGTGGGCTCTTTCCAGTCTGAGGATATCGAAGGTAATAACAACGAACAGGCTTCTACCGGACAGCAGACCGATTCAGTACCCCCTGCTCCTATGCGTCCTGCTGCCACTCGTAAGAAGGCTTCACCTAAACCCCCGTTCTAACAGCAATGACAAATCTCATCATAGGACTCATCGTGTCGATGGTATTCTCGGCCTTCTTTTCTGGCATGGAGATAGCCTTTGTATCCAGCAATCGCCTGCGCGTGGAGATGGATCGCGACAAGCATGGCCTGTCCCAGCGGGCGTTGGACGTGTTTTATAAGCGACCCAGTCATTTCATCTCCACTATGCTCGTGGGTAACAACATCGCATTGGTGATCTATGGCATCCTCTTCGCACAGATTTTCGATGCCACACTGTTTGCTCCTTTGAGCGATGGAGGCCGTGTGACCTGTGACACACTCTTGTCAACGCTGGTAGTGCTCTTTACGGGTGAGTTCCTGCCCAAGACCATCTTCAAGTCAAATCCCAATGGCTTATTGACTTTCTTTGCCTTACCGGCATATCTGTGCTATATTCTTCTATGGCCTATTTCTCGCTTTTCCACCTTTTTGTCTCGTGGATTGCTTCGACTGGTGGGTGTCAAGATGCCCAAAGCAACTGAAGGTAAGGAGTTTACAAAGGTAGACCTGGATTATTTGGTTCAGTCCAGTATCGACAATGCCAAAGATGATGCAGAGATAGAGGATGAAGTAGAACTGTTCCATAATGCCCTCGATTTTGCGGATACAAAAGTTCGCGACTGTATGGTCCCGCGTACGGAGATTGATGCCATCGATATTGAGGATTGTACGGTCGAACAGCTCAGAAACATGTTTGTCGAGAGCGGACATTCAAAAATGATTGTCTATCGTGGTGACATCGACCATATCATTGGTTATATCCACTCCTCTGAATTGTTCAAGCATTTCACTCATATTGCTAAACATATCCAGCAGATGCCCTTTGTCCCCGAGACCATGGCAGCACGAAAACTGATGCATATCTTCTTGCAGCAGAAGAAATCCCTGGCTGTCGTTGTCGATGAATTCGGAGGTACGAGTGGTATCGTCTCTCTGGAGGATATTGTGGAGGAGATCACCGGCGATATCGAGGACGAGCACGACAACCAGAAATATGTCGCTAAACAATTGGCGGATGGTGACTATATGCTCTCTGCACGACTGGAGATAGAAAAGGTCAACGAACTGTTTGGCTTGGAACTCCCCGAGAGCGATGATTATATGACGGTAGGTGGACTTATCCTGCATGAATATCAGTCATTCCCGAAATTGAACGAAGTCGTACAAATTGGACGTTTCCAGTTTAAAATAGTAAAGAATACCATGACAAAAATCGAGTTGGTAAGGCTAAAAGTCATGCAATAACCTAAATTCCCCTGCAAAAATTTGCTCAATTCAAAGAAAATGAGTAATTTTGCACGCCAAAATGGATTTTATCGAAAATATAAATAAAAAATAAATATTAACAATGGCAGCAATTGGAAAAATCAGAAGCTGGGGACCAGTACTCGCTACAGTGATTGGTCTGGCCCTTTTTGCATTCATTGCCGAGGAGATGTTCCGCTCTTGCGAAGCTACAAGCAATGAGCGTCGTCAACAGGTCGGCGAAGTGTTAGGTAAGAAAATCTCAGTACAGGACTTCCAGTCTCTTGTTGACGAATATCAGGATGTCATCAAGATGACGCAGGGCCGTGACAACCTTTCTGAGGAAGAACTCAATCAGGTGAAGGATCAGGTATGGCAGCAGTTTGTCAACAATACCATCATGGAGAATGAAGCCGCTAAGTTGGGTCTGACAGTGACCGACGAGGAACTGCAGAACGTGCTCAAGGCTGGTACGAACCCGATGCTCATGCAGACTCCTTTCGTCAATAAGGAGACAGGTCGTTTCGATGTGACACAGCTCACCAAGTTCCTGGCTGATTACAAGAAGGCACAGCAGACTCCTGAAGTTGCTGAGCAGTATCAGCGCGTTTATAATTACTGGAAATTCGTTGAGAAGCAGCTTCGCGACAACCTGCTGGGGCAGAAGTACCAGACACTGCTCGCTCAGTGCTTGTTCTCTAACCCCATCTCTGCTAAGATGGCATTTGCCGGTCAGAACGAGGAGAGTGACATCCTGCTGGCAGCCATTCCTTACTCTACCATCAAGGATAACGAGGTGGAAGTGACGGATGCAGACCTGAAGGCTATGTATGATAGCAAGAAGGAGATGTTCAAGCAGTATGTTGAGAGCCGCGATATCAAGTATGTTGATTTCCAGGTGGTACCCTCTGCTGCTGACCGCACTGAACTCATGAAGTCTATGAATGATGCCAAGACACAGCTCGAGGCTGGCATGACACCTGCTGAGGTCGTGCGCAAGGCACAGTCAACACTTCCCTATCAGGGCTTTGCAGTAAGTCGTGCTTCACTGCCTACTGACATCGCTGCTCAGATTGATTCTATGCAGGTTGGTCAGGTGTCAAAGGTCTTCGAGACACGTTTCGATAATACCCTCAATGTGCTGAAGTACGTGGCCAAGGTACAGCTGCCCGACTCTGTGGAGTATCGTCAGATTCAGGTCGGTGGTGAGACTGCTGAGGAGGCTCACAAGCGTGCTGACAGCATCTATACCGCACTGAAGGGTGGTGCAGACTTCGAGGCTTTGGCTAAGAAGTATGGCCAGACTGCTGAGAAACAGTGGCTCACCTCTCAGATGTATGAGCGTATGACCACTCCCGATGCTGACACCAAGGAGTATCTCACTGCCTTGACAACATTGGGCGTTAACGAGCTGAAGAATCTCGAACTCACTCAGGGTAACCTGATTTTCCAGGTAACCGATCGTAAGAATATGATTGACAAGTTCGAAGTGGCAGTCATTAAGCGCACCATCGATTTCTCAAAGGATACTTATTCACAGGCTTACAACAACTTCAGCCAGTATGTCAGCGAAAACAAGACGCTCGAGGAACTGGAGAAGAATGCCGCTAAGTTCGGTTATACCGTTCAGGAGCATAAGGACCTCTATAATTCTGAGCATACTGTTGCCGGTCTGCGTTCTACACGCGATGCCATGAAGTGGATCTTCGATGCTAAGGTTGGTGAGGTTTCTCCGCTTTATGAGTGTGGCAACAATGACCACCTGCTGGTCATCGCACTCACCAAGGTACATCCTGAGGGCTATCGTGACTTGGCTGATGTCGAGGATATGGTGAAGCCTGAGGTCATCCGTGACAAGAAGTTCGAGAAGGCTGCTGCTAAACTGGCTGGTGTGAAGAGCATTGCTGATGCGCAGGCCAAGGGTGCTGTGATCGATAGTGTTCGTCAGATTACCTTCGCTGCTCCTGTATTCGTTCAGGCTGCTGGTGCCAGCGAACCCGTACTCAGTGGTGCTGTGGCATCTATGAAGGCTGGTCAGTTCTCTGCTGCTCCCATCAAGGGTAATGGCGCTGCCTATGTCTTCCAGGTGTTGGCTAAGAAAGAGCGTGAGGGTGCAAAGTTCGATGCTAAGCAGCAGATGTCTCAGCTGCAGCAGCGTGCACTTCAGGCTGCAAGCCGTTTCATGAACGAGCTCTACTTCAAGGCGAACGTCAAAGATAATCGCTACCTCTTCTTCTAAGGAGAGGGGTTTGGTTCCGTAGCTCAGCTGGATAGAGCAACAGCCTTCTAAGCTGTGGGTCTCGGGTTCGAATCCCGACGGGATCACAAAATCAGAAAAACCTACAAGATGGAAAGTTTACTTTCAACATCTCGGAGGTTTTTTCTGATTTCGTAGGATGGCTGGCGCCAGCCTAAGGGATCGACGAAGTCAATTCCGACATGATCCCGAAGGGATTCGTGATCGACGAAGTCAATTCCGACATGATCCCGAAGGGATTCGTGATCGACGAAGTCAATTCCGACGGGATCCCGAAGGGATTCGTGATCGACGAAGTCAATTCCGACATGATCCCGAAGGGATTCGTAATCGACGAAGTCAATTCCGACATGATCGTAATATGAAATACGCTATATCGTTAATCATTGTCTTCGCTTTCTGCTGTTGCCAGCAGAAGCAACAGGAACCTGTGGTGACACCATGGGGTCAGATTACTGATACCATTCCTACCGACGATGATTTCGATCTCGATGCCATTCAGCGCAATGGCGAACTCATAGCACTCACACTGACGGGTCCTGAGACCTATTACGACTACCATGGACGCCATCTGGGTACCCAGTATATGCTGGCCCAGCGTTTTGCTGACAAGATTGGTGTTATGTTGCGTATGGAGGTATGCCGTGACTCAGCAGAGATGCTCCAGCGCCTGAATGACGGTGAGGCTGACCTCATCTGCTATCCCATGCGTCATCATAAGGATAGCATCGGATGGCTTGTGGGAACTGATAAGGAGGATCTCTCGCGAGAACTTGCTGTATGGTATCACCCTTCACTGGTCGATTCTGTCAAGAAGGAGGAGGAATTCCTCCTGTCATCGCGTTCTGTCAAACGTCGTGTGTTCTCTCCCATGCTCAATAGGGCAGGGGGTGTCATCTCTCATTACGATGGCTTCTTCCAGCGTTATGCTTCAACCATCCGTTGGGACTGGCGTCTGATGGCGGCACAATGTTATCAGGAATCGACCTTTGACCCACAGGCTCGTTCGTGGGCGGGTGCCTGTGGCCTGATGCAGATTATGCCGGGAACGGCAGACCATTTGGGACTGCCTCGTGCTAACATCTATGATCCGGAACAGAACATCGCTGCTGCAGCGAAATACCTGGGTGAACTGGATCGTAACTTCTCGGACATTCCCGAACGTTCAGAACGTACGAAATTCGTATTGGCAGCATATAATGGCGGGCATTTCCATATTCGCGATGCCATGGCTCTGGCCCGTAAGCATGGCAAGAATGCAGTCCATTGGCGCGAGGTGGAGCCTTATGTGCTGGGACTCAGCAAACCGGAATACTACAACGATCCCGTGGTCAAATATGGCTATATGCGTGGTTCTGAGACGGTGGACTATGTCCGCAAGATCCATGAACGATGGAATGGCTACCGGGGTGTCAAGACGGTCCGAAGCAGTGTGACGGTCAATGGCACGCCCCAAAAAGCCAAGCGCGAACGCAAGAAAAAATACCAAATCCAGGCTGACTAACGCGAACTATTCGTTAGATTCGTGTCATTCGTGTTCTTGAGAAAAGAATCCGAGTTTGTACAATTTGAAGACCAATAGGGAAGGGTGGTGCCCCACAAGGTTCTGCCTTTCCAGCCCTCCGAAAAGCTTGTGCCACAGACGAAGGGGACCCTGGGGCAGATGCGAAATAGTATGAAGCAGTCTGGAATAACCCTTCAGCTCCTCACGGAAGGTATGGAGCGTTCGTAAGCCTTCTTCAGTTTTCCGTACAAAGGCCTCATTATCCTCAAACACTTCGAAACTCAGGGGATTGTCAATGTGCGTGATGGGGATTCCTGCCTGTTGCATGGCCTTGCCAAACAACACATCCTCATAGCCGTAATAGCGGAAGCGCTCATCGAAGGGATGCTGCAACATCAACTCCCGCTCAATCATAAAATTAGCCGTATGGAAGTCCTGATAGGGCGATTGCTGGCGCTTCTCCAGCGTATGTTCCTGTTCAGCGGCTTTCTCGTATAGTGAACGGAGATTGCCTGGGATGATGTTTCCTATCACGACACCACCATCCACAATGGCGGCTCCTGCTGTTTCTGCATAGCGCCTGACATAGTCCTCCCTGCACATCACCATATCACTGTCGATAAATACCAGCCAGGGATACTTTGCCTGTTGGGCCAGGAAATTCCTGATGGCTGCACGGCCTTGGTTTTCCGCTTGCTCTATCAGTCTGCACTGGGACAGCCCGTTGATTTGTCTGTTCTCCTCCACTACCGCTTTGTCTGTTGAACCGTCATCAGCAACGATGATCTCATAGCCAATGCCCAAAACTTCAGCTTGGTCGTGCAACATAGTGACTAAGGTAGTACATCTATCGTTGAACGTAGGGATTAAAACAGACAAATTCTTCATTTTTTGCTATTTTGCGTACAAAATTACGAAAAAGTTGAGAGTTGAGAGTTGAAAGTTGAGAGTTTTTTTGTATTTTTGCGCAAAAATACGAAAACAATGAAAAAAATATTGTTTATTGTTTGCTGTTTGTTGTTTATTTCTTTTTTGACAGGATGTAAAAAAAAGAAAGATGCAGCATACTATATGGAGATGGTTGACAGCATCCGCAAGGCAGAGACAGTGAAGGATATCCAGCAGAAGGCTGGCATCTACGACAATCCTGTCGATGCATGGTTCGACACCCTGGCCATTCATACCTTGCCCATCAAATCTGCTGGTAGTGACATCGGACTGATAGGCCATTTCGTGGCTGTGCCTATGACGATGAACGAAAATTTTGGCTATCCTGTCAGTGCACACCTGAAGGCGCTGGCACTGCCCACTGCTTATCGCAGGTCGGTCATCTTGCTGGCAGAGATGGTTGACTCTATCACCCCGCGTCTTTATCTCTATACGATGGACTCCAAACACCAGCCCATCGATCAGCTGTGTATCTACCAACAGAAGGATGCCAACCACGTGGAGGACTTGGGCCAAACCACCATGGAGTATTATATCACCACGAAATACGAAATCACACTTCTCACCTTCTATCAGTCTCACGATCAAGAACAGAAACCCGAGTTGATCAACTCCCGCCGCTATATCATCAACCGTGATGCCCTCTTTGAAGAAACAATCATTGAGTTAGAGTAAACTCAAAGGGGGCTTCCCTCGGGGGAAGTCCCCTCGGGATTCGCCATGGTATTTTCACACCCTGCACTAAAGCCGCCCCTGCAAGGGGCTCTAATGGCTCCGCGCAGCTATAAAGAAACATGATTCACCCGTAGGGCGAAAGCTTGTGAATCATACCAGAAAGGCCTGACGGAGGGCGGCTTCTGCCCTCAGTCAGTTTAGCCCTTGCCAAAGATTGGCGAGGGTTGGGGAGTGGTTGAAGCCCCTTCTTAGGGACAAGAAGGGGTTGGGGTTGTTGCTGACCTGCAGGGACACCCTGCATAAAAGGGGGAATTAGAGGGAAGCCCCCTAAAAAACAAATATTATTCTGATTTTTTTGGAAAAATCAAATTTTTGTTTTATTTTTGCAAAATAATATGAATACGGACGAATATAAGACCATATCCGCGACCAGCGAAGGCTATTACACGGAGAAGCGAAGCAAGTTCCTGGCTTTTGCCCACCATGTGGAGACTGTCGAACAGGTCAAGGACATCATTGCCGGATATCGGAAGAAATACTACGATGCCCGCCATGTGTGCTATGCCTATATGCTGGGACCTGAGCGTCAGGACTTCCGTGCCAATGACGATGGGGAACCTTCGTCAACAGCCGGAAAGCCCATTCTTGGACAAATCAACTCCAATGAACTGACGGATATTCTCATCGTGGTGGTACGCTACTATGGGGGCGTGAACCTGGGGACCAGTGGTCTTATTGTAGCCTATCGCGAGGCAGCGGCTGATGCCATTGCACACGCTACTATCGAAACCCGTCAGGTGGAGGAACTGGTGAAATATTCCTTCTCCTATCCCCAGATGAATGATGTCATGCGTATTGTCAAGGACATGAATCCCCGCATCATCTCCCAGACCTATGACAATACCTGCGAAATAGTCCTTTCCATCCGCAAGTCCGAAGCAGAAGAGCTCCGCCAACGATTAGCGAAACTCCTGTAATTTTCTCAAACAGAAAATGTTTTATTCGAAAATTATTTATTACCTTTGCAACAAAATTTATAAATAGGAATAAACATTATACAAAAATTATGGCAATCGTAAAACCATTCAAAGGAATTCGTCCACCGAAGGAACTGGTGGAGAAGGTAGAAAGCCGTCCCTATGACGTGCTGGACAGTGAAGAAGCAAGGGCTGAGGCTGGCGACAACGAAAAGAGCCTCTACCACATCATCAAACCCGAGATTGACTTCCCCGTAGGGACTTCGGAATATGACCCCAGAGTGTATGAGAAGGCTGCGGAGAATTTCAAGAAATTCCAGGACAATGGCTGGCTGGTACAGGATTCGCGCGAACATTATTATATATATGCACAGACCATGACCGGGAAGACACAGTATGGTCTGGTGGTATGTGCCCATACCGATGACTACCAGAAGGGCAACATCAAGAAGCATGAGTTGACCCGTCGTGACAAAGAAGAAGACCGCATGAAGCATGTGCGTGTGAACAATGCCAATATCGAGCCGGTATTCTTTGCCTATCCCGACAATCAGGTGCTCGACAAGCTCATCATGCGCTATGCCGCCACTAAGCCGGAGTATGACTTCATTGCACCCATTGACGGTTTCCGCCATCAGTTCTGGGTGATAGACAATGACGAGGACATGCAGACCATCACGGCAGAATTCGCCAAGATGCCATCACTGTATATTGCTGACGGTCACCACCGCTCAGCCGCTGCAGCACTGGTGGGTGCTGAGAAACAGAAGCAGAACCCCAACCACAAGGGCGATGAGGAGTATAACTACTTTATGGCTGTTTGTTTCCAGGCTTCGCAACTGACGATTCTGGACTATAACCGTGTGGTGAAGGACCTGAACGGGCTGAGCTCAGAGGAATTCCTGGAGAAGCTTCGAAAGAATTTCGTCGTTGAGGACAAAGGCACGGATATCTACAAGCCCCAGCAGTTGCATGAGTTCTCGCTGTATCTGGACCAGCACTGGTATAGCCTGAAGGCCAAGGAGGGAACGTATGATAATACGGATCCTATCGGGGTGCTGGATGTGGATATCTCCAGCAGGCTGATTCTGGATGAGATCCTGAACATCGGTGACCTGCGTTCGTCGAAGCGTATTGACTTCGTAGGAGGACTCAGAGGACTGGGAGAGCTGAAACGTCGTGTGGATTCCGGGGAAATGCGGGCAGCACTGGCGTTGTATCCTGTGACAATGCAGCAGATTATGGATATCGCGGATAGTGGCAAGATCATGCCTCCAAAGGCCACGTGGTTTGAGCCTAAGCTCCGCAGCGGCTTGGTCATCCACAAATTAAGCTAAAAAAATTTGGTCCTTTTTAAGGACCATTTTTTTTTGTCCTTTTCGAGCAGATAAAAAACATCGCGTCGTGTTTCTTTTAGTTCTTTTCTTAGCGCCAAAGAAAAGGACAATTCCCTTTTGGTCCTTTTCGAAAAGGACAGAAATCTGTGTTCGTTAAAAGAAAAATAAAATAAAAATTCTTTGTTTTCTTTAATGTTTATTCGAAAATTATTCGTACCTTTGCAACCGATATTGTACACTTGTCGTGACAAGTGACATTGTGCACGTATCAAGGACAGGGAAGTCCGCCGCTGTACTGAAGGTCTAACTCTAAGACTGACAAGGGATTACACGATGGTGGGATGGACCGAAGGTAGGGGTGCAGACATGTTGCATCCGACAAATCAACAAGTCCAAACGAGCTTTGCTCGCGCGGGCAAAGCGAAGCTATATAAACGTCTCAACTTTCGTAAACTCAGAGACTATTCTCTTACCTCTCACCTCTCACCACTCACCTCTAGAAAGTGAGCTTGTGAAACATGCGAAACTTAAGTAAGAATGACAATGGAAGATAGAAAAAACGAATCAACAGTGGTCAGCGACCAGAAACGATGGTGCATTCTGCGCCATCCGGATGCTGACTTGATAGGCGAGATATTCAGCGGCAAAAGGCGGGTGCAAAACCTTTCGGATGATAGTCACTACCCATTGCCGCCTTTCGAACATTTCATCCCTTTTGCCGACCTGAAGACACGTCCCACGGAAAGACAGTCCATAGTCGATGACGAATACAAGTCGTACGATGCGATGCTCGACGAACGGGCGTTGCGCAATGACTTACACCATTACATCTTCATTTGTCAACCGAAGGAGGTGGTGCTGCAAATCCTCGATGCACCCTGGAATAAGGTGCTTAGGAGCCGATTGTATGCCTATCGTGATGAAAACGGTATCCCCATCGAGATCAGTAATACCGAGATGGAACGCTTCAAGACCGTCATCAAACGATATGACTTCCAGATTGTCAATGGCGAACCGACTGACGAAGTGCGCGAGGGTGACATGGTGACCATTATCAGCGGACCCATGGAGGGTAGCGATGGTCAGATACAGGACATTCGCGAACGTGACGGTCAGGTGCTTCTGACGGTGGTATTCTCCATGTTCCAGGACAAGATGCGCATTGCCGTTCCTGGCATCAGCATTTCCGATGTGCGCCTGAAGACTCAGGATGCTCAGCAGTTGTTACAGGATCCTGTCATAGGCCATTTCGAGGACGAGCTCATCGAACTCCTCTGCCATCTCCATGGCAAGAAGGGCTCACAGACTCTAAATAAGGAAGACCGCCAGCGCCTGCATTTCCTCTATCAGTATTCGGACATTGTCTTTGAAGACAACGATGACAACCGTAAGAAGTTTGCCGCTCTGATGCTCATCTGTGTATATCTGCTGAACAACAAGGCCGAAATCTCCCGCCGCACTCAGCAAGTCGAACAACTTCTCACCTCTGACCTCTCACCTCTCACCTCTGAGCTCACCTCTGACCTCTCACCTCTGAGTTCTGAGTCCAGTCCTCTCACCTCTCACCTCTCACCTCTCACCTCTGAGATTGCTTGCTATCTCACCCTCTCACTCTTCATCGTGAAGCACGAAGCATCGCTTCGTAAACAGGTCAAGCTCTGGCGCCAAAGCCATCCCGACTGCTCGCTGGCTCTGCGCCGGTTCGTGTCCATCGCTAAGCAAATCCGTTGTTACAAGTAAACATTTTTGTACTCTCTGATACGATTTCATAGAATAATTCGTTTAAATGATTTGGGTAAGCTCCTATGTGGCTTTACCGTAATCAATTTTTAATTTAAACAATTAAACACTATGAAAAAGTTTATCGTTATGGCAGCCATCGTGCTGTCGACCGTTGCGTGCAGCAACGACTCAGAGTTAACTAACGTAGTAGCGAACCAGAAAGAGACAGCACCAGTCACGGTGCGGGTCAACGACTTCTCCATCACCACGGAGGAGATGCCTTCGGGTGGAGGCACAACGCGTGCTGCACAAAATCCTGCAGATTACAACTATGTGGGTGCGCTAGATTTGGCGTTTTTCGATGCGGGAGGTACCAAGGTGTACACGTCAACGCAGATTAAGAGCGACGGAAGTACCTACACCACCTTCGGCCAGTTTACGGCTAATTTGCCTGTAGGTACCTATACGATGGTGGCTATCGGGCGCTTTTATGACGGCAGTGATGTATTCACGCTGACCAGTCCTACTTCAGCCGCCTTCACTTCGGAACGCCCGCGCGAGACTTTCTGCGCAACGCAAAACGTCACCGTGACCAGCGCATCACCCTTGGACCTGAGCGTAACCCTGAACCGCATCAGCTCGTGGCTCTGTATTCAGTCCACCGACAACCGGCCGGCTGGTATCGCCAAGATTCGCACCACCTATGCGAAAGGCGGCAAGAGCTTCAACCCCACCACGGGTCTGGCCACTACCGATGCAGGTTTCGCTCAGACCAACACGCCCTCTGCGGCCATTGGTTCTGCTGTCACGTTCAGCAGTTATCCGTTCTTGGCCACTGACGAAGAGAACATCAACGTCACCATTCAGGTGCTCGATGCCGATGACAACGTGCTCTTCGCCCATACGGTAAACAACGTGCCATTTAAGCGCAACCGAAAGACCACCCTTCGAGGTAATATCTTTACTGCTGGCACATCCTCTGCTGGTTTCCAGCTCGAGACCAGTTGGTTGACAGATGCTGATCCTATTAACTTTTAATCATCGGGAGGATCAGCTATGAAAAAGAATTTATATCTGTGCATTTTATGCACACTCCTTGCCCTCCTCTCCTGCGAGAAGGCCATCATTCAGGACGACAGTGTGGTCAGCGGTTCACCCGCTGACAAAGACGCCAACCTCACCGTCACGGTCTTCGAGATCGAAAAGACGCCCTTCGGCAGTCTGACTCGCGCAGGCCAGCAACCGATATCCGCCGTCTGCACCCGCCTCAACTTCGCCATCTACGATGAAGACGGCTCGCGTGTAAAACAGGTCAATCAGACCAAGGAGACGACGAATTACGGAACGGCACATTTCCAACTGGAACCGGGCGACTACACCCTGGTTGTCGTGGGCCACAGCTCCAATGGCAACCCTACGATGACCAATCTGAAGAAGATTCAGTTCACCAACGCTCAGGGTTATACAGAGACGTTCCTCTGTTGTGCCACGGTCACCATTGCCGAAGACCCCGTGGAGGTGCAGGTCTCCCTCGACCGCATCGTGTCGATGTGTCGCTTCGTGCTGACTGATGACATCCCCTCGGACGTCAAGAAGCTCCAGTTCTACTACACCGGCGGCTCGGGCGCCTTCAATGCCCTCACGGGTTTTGGCTCCGTCAACAGCAAGCAGACGGTCACCTTCGATGTCTCGTCGAACCCACAGAAGCAGTTCGATCTCTATACCTTCCTACACGAGGCAGAGAGCGATATCTCCCTGAAAGTCACGGCACTCGATAATGACGATAACGTGCTGTACGAGCGCGACTTCGATGTCCCCATGCAGCAAAATCACATCACGTGGCTCACGGGTGCCTTCTTCAACGGATCCGGCTCCTCGTCCATCACCATTACCGGTGTGACCGTCAATACCGACTGGGCTGGCGAGACCCACCTGACGTTCTAAACCGCAAAAGCGTGATATTAAAATGCGACCATAGGAGAGGTGGTCGGACCCTCGGCCACCCCTCCTATTCTCCAGTAACGAAACTAAGGCGCAAGCCTTATAAATACAGCGGTTTTGCGCGAAAGATAAATATGTGTAGCATAGGCGTAGTATCGGCGAAGTATCGGCGTAGCGAGGGCAGACGATAGCTTGCTATCAGTTTGCCGAGCGAGCAGGATACTCGACAAAGTCAAGTATCGGCGTAGCGAGGGCAGACAAGACAAGTAATATACAAAAATTGAAAAATAATGGTTCAAAGTACGGCAAGATTCAAATCTTTTTCGTATCTTTGCCCACAAAATAAAAGCAGTATTATGATAGTAACCAATCAAGCAACAGATACGAAGCAGAATTTCAATGCCACTTCCACCCGAAATAGGATAATGGCCAGTACAATGTCTGTGGACGAATACTTCGATGAACTGATAGACAAGGTGCGCGAAGATTATGCAAATCTATGAGGTTCGAATCAGTCATGGAGCTCGTGCAGACATGGCAGAATTGCGCAAGTTCCTTAAGTCTATGATGACGGTGGAAGGAGCTATTCGCTATGCCAATAATATGCGTGAGGAGATAAAGACGTTGGCATTTTATGCTGATCTCTATGGCAAGTCAACATCAATGACATTACGCCAAATCCACCCCGAGGCACGCCGAATGGCATCTCATAACCGTAAATGGGTGTACGTCTATCATATTGAAGCATCCTTCGTCATAGTAGACCGAATAATCCCTGCCAAGATGAACAAAGGTTGAATCTGTTTGACCCCAACATGATCAATACAACCAAACATATATGGCCTATAACCGTAACAACCGATAGATACAGAGGTGGTTCCTGCGAAGTCTGATGTCAGAAGTAAGAGCGGACAAACATCAGCCATCTTCCATCAAACATCATACATCTGATTACATCATCCATCATCCATCTTCCATCATACATCTTACCTATGAATGTCGAGACGGATTTCATCAAGGAGGCACTGGATGCCGGGCTGTATAAGCAGGGGGTGACAATGTACCTGCAGTTGCATAATGCAAAGTTTAATAAAGAATAAATGATAATAAAAGAACACATAAATGTCAAGGATGACAGGTTGATCGATGGTCTGACACCAGTGGTGTGGATAATGGACCAAATGGAGAAATCTGTTGATCAGGAGGTGACGATTGATTTCTCTGATACACGCTTCATCTCCCCGGTG